>JBKPNX010000153.1:0-6932 GCA_046732855.1 Pseudomonadota bacterium | reverse complement strand
GAGCATGGCAAGGGAACTGATGCCGCAGGGTATCCACATAGCATGTGTGCCGATTGACGCCGCGATCGGCTGGACGCAGGAAGACGGTAGGCGTCCGTGACGCCCTCCTGCTCCGCAAGGTCGGTGATTGACTTCGCCTGGCCGCTCTCGATCTGGCGCCGCCACCGATGCGCGCGCATGAGCGTCTTGACGAGTGTCTCGTCGCGGCTCGGCTTTCGTGCCGGCGCCGCCACACCCTCCGGCGTCAGGATCAGCTTCCGGCCACCCCGCCGCTGCAGCCGCACCGGGATGCGGATGGTCAGAGTGTCGAGTTCGAGATTCGCGCGCTCGGTCATCACTCTGCTGCCTCCAGCATGGGTTTGGAGGCGGCCCGAGCAGAAGGCTCTTGGTCCGCCAGCTCCGCGACGAGACTGCGAATCCCGGCGGCATGTAGCGTGACCGAGATGCCGTTGGGCGCGACATCGATGCGCCAATCAACAGCCGTAGGATGCGTGCCTGCTCAGCTGGGTAGAGCTCGTCCCACACCGGTTCGAGCGCGCCCAGGGCTTCGATGACATCGCCCTCCTCGAGCTCTGTGTCCTGAGCTGCGCCGTTCTCCCGGCGCACTGCGGTGATGGTCCGCACGACCAGCTCGGGCGACGCAAGCAGCCGGCGCACCTGCCCCAGCACGAGGCTCTCAAACCTCGCCGGCGGCGATCGAGCGCACCGGGCACGTGTCGTGGCCGCGGCGGCTCGCCCCGAGCCAGACATAGTAGCGGTACAGCCGGCCACACCGGCGCGTGTGGGTCGGCGTCATCGCCGAGCCGCAGTGCGTGCAGCGCATCAGGCCCCGGAGCGGCGCCGGTGTCCGGGCGCGCGCTTCGTTGCCACGGCGCGTCGCGTTCGAGGCAAGAACCTCGTGCACGCTGTCCCAGGTCGCGTAGTCGATGATCGGCTCGTGTTCGCCCGGGTAGCTCTTGCCCTTGTGCACGGCCTCGCCGAGATAGGTGCGGTTGCGCAGGATCTTGTACAGCGTGCCCTTGTCGAACAGGCGTCCCTCGCGGAAGGTGCCTCCCTGCGTGGTCCAGGACTTGGTGCGGTGCCCTGGGCGTTCAGCTCCCGGATCAGCAGGAGGGCCGAGCCAAGGTCGAGGAAGCGCCGGAAGATCAGGCGCACCAGCTCGGCCTCGGCCGGGTTCACCACTAGCTTGCGATCCCGGATGTCGTAGCCGAGCGGCGGGTGGCCGCCCATGAAGATGCCCTTGCGGCGGCTGGCGGCAAATTTATCCCTGATTCGTTCGCCAGCGAGTTCGCGTTCGAACTGCGCGAACGACAGCAGTATGTTGAGCGTCAGCCGACCCATCGAGGTCGTGGTGCAGAACGACTGCGTCACCGAGACGAACGTGACGCTGTTCCGTTCGAACACGTCGACCAGCTTGGCAAAGTCAGTGAGCGAGCGCGACAACCGGTCGATTTTATAGCAGACGACGGTGTCGACTCTACCGGCCTCGATATCTTGAATCAGCCGCTGCAACGCCGGGCGCTCCAGCGTCGCGCCGGAGATACCACCGTCATCGTACCGGTCGGGGACGAGCAGCCAGCCCTCTGCGCCCTGGCTCGCGATATACGCCTCGCCAGCGGCGCGCTGCGCGTCGAGCGAGTTGAACTCCTGCCCCAGACCCTCCTCGGAACTCTTCCGTGTGTAGACCGCGCACCGGACCTTGGGCTTGGCGCCGTGCCGGCTCATGCGCCGCTCCCAGTCTTGCGTACACCGAAGAACATCGGCCCGGACCACTGGGTGCCGGTGATTGCGCGGGCGACCGCGGAGAGGCTACGGTAGCGCTTGCCCTGATGCTCGTAGCCGCCATCGATCACCGTCACCTCATGGGTCACGCCCCGCCACTCGCGCAGCAGCTTGGTACCCTCGAGCAGGTGGACATCATGGCGCGGCCGCCGTCCGGACCGGCCGGCGCCGTTCGGCTTCTCCGTGCCCGCGATCATCGCATCGAGCCGCGCCTGGTAGGCGGGCTTCAGCCCGCCGTAGGTCAGCTCCTGAATGCGGTGCGCGAGGCCGCGGACCAGGAAGCCGCGCCGATACGCCGGCGGCTCGACCCCAAAGTACTCGCGCCAGAGCGACTTCAGCTCGTCTTGGCTGAGTTTCTGCAGACCGGCGATCTGCTTGAGGACCGGCGACGTGGCGGTCATCGGCGCTCTCTGTCGGCGTGAGTGTCGGTGTCACACCCGCTTCCTTCGCCGCGGAAGTCCAGTCCGAAATTCCTCAAACGGTTCGGATTACTGGCTTTTTCCGCCCCACGCCGAGCCCGCAGCCGCAGGAACCCGAGAGCCAGGATGCGCGCCACCTCGTCGAGGCGCTCGGTGGGTGACATTGGGATGGAGCGGAAGCCGTTCGGCATGGCCGGCGATCAAGAGACACTTTGTGACTGCACTTGCCCGCCGAAGATACCATTGGCTCGAAGCAAATCCAGATTAAACAAGCATTCACCGAAGTAGAGCGAAAACAAAAGTAGTTCTGGTTACGATCTCGTATTGCGATCTAGGTGCCTTCGTCTCGCTACTTCACCTCGGCGCCATCCACCGCGCCGACCGCGGCGGCTTCGAACGCGGGGTGTAGCCATCGCACGCCCACCCTCGACATGGCCGCTTTCTTACCTTTTGCCCGGACAAGTGGGACGGCAAGCTTTGACCCCGAAGCGGCCCTCGCCAAGGCGCTGCAGTTATTAGTTGTTCGTACCGAACGCAGCGCTCGCGGCACACCTGCCGGCCGTGCCGCGAGCCGATCGAGAATGCCCCGGGGAGCCGGGGATCCCCAGCGATGGGCAGCTTGCCCAAGCGCTCAGGCTAGTCTCGCCGTCCGCCTCACTGCGGCAGTCCCGCCTTGGCCGTGTTGTCCCGAATCAGCTTGACAACCTCCGGGTCCTTGAAGCGGTTGATGCTGGAGTACCCCTCAATCGTGAAGTCCGGGTGTTTCTCAAGCAACTCGGCGACCGCGGCCTTCGCTTTCTCCAGCTGGCCCATGGTCGCAGAGGTGTAGATGATCTCGACGTCACCATCTGTATCATCGGGGCTGCGCTTGTGGTATTCCTCGAATGCGGCAAGCGCCTGGTCGTAGTCGCCGAGGGTGTAGTACGCCCAACCGGAAAATTCGAGAAACACAGCAGGATGAGCGCGGTTAAGACGCATGCCTTTAGTGATCAAGTCCAGCCCTTCCTTTGGCTTGCCTGCAGATTGGGCCAAACGTGCTCCTAGCCTGGCATTCATCCACGCGTCATTAGGAGCGAAGGCGGCGGCCTTCTCCGACAGTGCAACCGCCTTCGCGGGATCACCTTGATGTTCTTCGATACTTCCCAACACCGACAGGGCATACGCATTGGACTCATCGATGGCCAGTGCTTTCTGGGCGGCTTCGGCGGCGCTTGCCCAAGCCGCGGCTGGATCCTCTACCCATTGATAGTTGGCTTGGTCAATGTACGCGGATGCTAGAGCTGTCCAGGCAAGGGCGAAATCTGGGTCCCGTGCAAGCGCCTTCTGATAGAGCTTCTGAGCTTCGGCCAAATCGCTCTTTGTGAAACGAAAGTAATGCTCCCGGCCCTCGAGGTAGGCTCGGTAGGCTTCAAGGTCGCTGGTCTGCCGGTGCCAGATCCGCTGCTGTTCCTCCGGCGTGAGCTGAACCCCCAGCGATGTCACTACTCGACGGGTGATCTCATCTTGAAGGTCAAAGACCTCTTGCAGGTCGCGCTCGTAATCTTCAGACCACAGAGTCTTGTCGCCTGCGGTATCGCTTAGTGTGGCAGTCATGTGGACGCGATCGCTGGACTGCTCCACGCCGCCATGCAACACATAGCGCACGTCCAGCTCTTTGGCGACGCCGGGCGGAGGCTTGTCCTGGTTGGGGGCGGGCGAGCCACCCGCTACAACGAAGAGATCGCCGACTTTGGCCAGGGTCTTGACAGTATTATCGGTCACAACGTTGCTCACGTAGTCCTGCGCGGCGTCGCCGCTCAGGTTGGCGAACGGCAGCACCGCGAGAGACGGCTGCTCCGAGAGCGCGGGTGGCACGGCGGCTACGGTGAACGCCAGGATGAGGAAGGCACTGGTGAGGAGCGATAGCCTCGGAAAACGTGTCTGCATGGCTAATCTCCTGTTGCTTTAAACCTCTAGCGGTCTTCGCCAAGCAAGGCGATCAAGGAGGTCGGCCGCGAGACCCAAGCACGAGGGAATCAGCGTTTCGTCTGGTTATTGGACCGACTATGAGGGCGGTGGATTTGCTCGTCAAGCAATACGCGGAGTTAAGGCAAGGAGCTCCAAAGGCGGGGGACGAGCCATTTGGTGGCGTGACGCGCTCGACGCCAAAGTTCGCCTTCCTGATCGCCGCAATCCAACCGTCGCGGCGGAGGTTTTGGGGGCGGTGTTAGGGTTGCGGACTGCGGCCGGTGCCCGCATTGGAAAGTCTGTTCATGGCTGCACCCCGCCGCTCGAGGCCTTTTGCGGAGCACGGCCGCTTTCCCGGAGCAAGCCGACCTTGGAGCCCAAAGTCAGGTCTTGGCCTTGGTTCTCCAGCCGGACCTTGCCGGGGATCACTGGGACGGCAAGGTGTGACCCCTGAGTGGCCCCAGCCTGTCGCATGCCAATAGGGGAACAAGCTGCGTCAGCGGCAGCCACGACCATCGCTGCCAGCCCCGCCCAGCGCCGGAAACAGCGCGTCGCGCAACTCGCCTGTGCCAACCCTTGGACCAGCGGGTCCCCACGGCAAGTCCCAGGATGGCGTTTGAGAGGCCGAGAAAGCGCCAGCGATCGCCGCTGAGTTCAGAGGATGGGCTCAGGCAGGCTTGGCTCTCGTGCGCCGGGTCTTGGCCGGCCCTCCTTGGTGGGCTTCTTCGGCCGCCCGAGACCGATCTTCAGGGCCAGCCCCCGCCGCGCCTCGGCATAGCTCCGGGCCACCATCGGGTAGTCCGGCTTGAGGCCGAACATCTCGCGGTAGGCGTCCGGCGTGAGATCGTGCTCGGTCGCCAAATGGCGCTTGAGCATCCGCTGCTTCTTGCCGCAAGCGAGGCAGATCAGATGATCGGCGCCAATGGACCGGCGGACCGACACCGCCGGCGCCGGCTTCTCGGGCGCTGCACCCTGCTGGTGCTCGCCAACGGCCCGCAGCTGACGAGCAATCTCGGCGATCAAACGACCGACATCTGCCGTGGAGATGGTGTTGTTCGACACGTACGCACAAGCAACTTGCGCGGTCAGGCTCGCCAGAGACTGCTCTACCTGTGGCTTTTCATCATTCTGCATTCAGCTTACCTTTGAAAGGGGGTGCATCTTAAGTACTCAATGGAATAAAGTTCGACAAGGCTCCAACAAAGAATTTGTGCAAACCCTCGGCCACACGACCGGTCAAATCTCGCGGGCGAACCACCTAATCCGGCCGATGATGTTGACCGCCCCGGCGGTGCCCTCATAGGGCGAATACAACGGATTGTCCGAGAGGATGCGACTCGCGGCGGATCGGTATCACGGATGGGATTGAGCCGCTTCGCGACCAGGCCATCGTGAAGCACGATGCGAAGCGGCGTCGGCGGCGGACCGGCCTAGTCCTCAGCACGATGTCGTCACGGTGCCGGGTCGGGTACCATGCTGTCGCTCCCTCTCTCAAACCTAGCTAGAGGCTTCCAGCCACTCTTTGAGTTTCGACCAACGTCGGAGCGACTGACCACCTCGAACTGCGATTCCGATCGCTCTGCGCTCACCGACGATCACCACCAGCCGCCTGCCGCGGGTCACGCCCGTGTAGAGCAGATTGCGCCGGAGCATGGGGTAGTGCTGCGTGGTCAGTGGGATGATCACCGCCGGATACTCCGAGCCCTGCGATTTGTGAATCGTGGTCGCATAGGCGAGCACCAGCTCGTCGAGTTCACCCAAACCGTAGGCGACCTCGCGCCCATCGAACTCGACCAGCACCTCACCGGCTTCAGGATCGATCGCGCGCACGAAGCCAAGGTCGCCGTTGTAGACATCCTTGTCGTAGTCGTTCTCGACCTGCATCACCTTGTCGCCGGCGCCGAACGTCCAGCCGAAGCGCTGGATCGAGGCGTCGTCGGGCGGATTGAGCACCTTTTGCAGCTCGAGGTTCAACGCCCGCGCTCCCAGGCCGCCGCGGTTCATCGGGCAGAGGACCTGGATTTCCCGGATCGGATCGAGGCCGAAGCGTGCTGGGATTCGGTCCTTCACGATCTCGACGATCTTCGCGGCCGCATCTTCGGCATCGTGGCAAGGCACGAAATGAAAGTCGCTGTCCCGATCCGGGGCCCAGTCCGGCATGCCGCCCTGATTGATGCGATGAGCGTTGGCGATGATCCGGCTTTCGGCCGCCTGCCGAAACACTTCTGTTAGACGCACCACGGGCACGGCCGCTGAGTCGATGACATCGGCGAGCACCTGGCCGGGACCGACCGACGGCAGCTGGTCGACGTCGCCCACCAGGATCAGCGCGGCATGCTCAGGTACAGCCCGCAGGACTGCGTACATGAGGAGCACGTCCACCATCGAGGTCTCGTCGACGACGAGCAGATCGCACCTCAGCGGGCTCTCCTCATTCCGCCGGAAGCTGCCGTGTCTGGGATCCACGTCGAGCAGACGGTGAATGGTCTTGGCCACGCGCCCAGTACTCTCGCTGAGCCGCTTGGCCGCGCGGCCGGTCGGCGCCGCCAACGCAATCTCAATGCCCTTGGCCCCAAGAACCTTGAGGATTGAGTTGATCAGCGTGGTCTTGCCCACCCCCGGGCCGCCGGTGATGACCAGCACCTTCGAGAGCAGAGCGAGCCGGAGCGCTGCCCGCTGGCTCTCGGCGAGCGTGATGCCCCGCTTTGGCCTCGACCCACGGGACGGCATTGACCGGTTCGATGTGCTGCCAGGGAAGCGCGCCTTCCTGAAGCGCCCTCGGGC
>JBKPNX010000152.1:0-13976 GCA_046732855.1 Pseudomonadota bacterium | reverse complement strand
GAGGCCGACCGGCAGGGCTGGTCGACTGAGGGCGCGATGTCCGCAGCCGATGCGGCGGTGCAGAAGGCGGAGCGCGTGGTGACGGCGGCTACCGAGGCTGCAAGGGCAGAGGCCGAGCGCCATGGTGGCGAGGAGGCCGCGAGCAGCGCTCCCTCGCAGGTTTCGGATGCGGCCGGGCGAAGCGCCAGCACTCCAATGACGGAGGCGGAGCGGCACGGTCTCGGCCAGACCAGCAGCCGGTTCCCCTCGGGCACGTGAGGCCGTCTCCATAGACTTGGGAAACGACCCGGCCGCTCTTTGGGCCGGGTCGTCACAGGTCTATACAGCTCCAGCATCCGCCCGCGCCTTCGGCCGGCCGGCAGCTCGGCCCGGGTCGTGTTTCGGCTCTGGCCCTCCGCCACCGTGCTCTGGGCGACCGACGGCACAGCGCACCCGCTGATGCTCGCAAGCGCGAGCGAGGAGAGTTTCGCGCGAGTGATTCGGGCACTGACAATAGCCGCAGGCTTCGAGAGACGTCCCCAAAGCTCTGAGCGAGGCACTGCCGGGCGCGCGACTGGTGCATCCTGAGCCCCTGCCGACCGACCGTGCTTGCCGGCGATGGCACGATCACGAACGCGCCGTGAGCCACGCGCACCCGCATCCTGGGGGAACCTTCCGCTGGGTCCGTTGGTTGCGATACCACATCCTCCTAGCAGATGGATCGCCTTCTCGATCTCGGGGAAGTCATGACGTGCGTCGGCAACGTCGTCCCACCTTTCTGGTCCTGCTGGCACTATTCCTGATGCAGCCGGTGATAGCGGGGGCTACGGTTGCGCCGGGGCCGCGGCCGCCTTGTGGGACCGCGTCAATTCCGCCTTTTCCAGGGAGCGCCGACCCACCGAACGTCCGCCTCTGGCGCTCGGAAGATCTGGGAGCTGACTGGCGGCCGCCGGCTTGCACGGGCTGGAACCATCTCGGGTTCGATCAACTGGTCGGACTGGCGGGCCGCTTTCGTTCGTCAGGCGATGGCGAGGACATCCTGGCGCGGTTCGGTCGAATCTCGCAACTAACCACGATCCGGTACTGGTCGGTCAGCCACGGGGCCTGCCGCGATCTGATCAACCACGCTTTTGCGCTCGCAGGGCCGGATGCAGACCAGCGCCGGGGCGACTTCTCGGTGAAAGAATTGGCGGCAGGCCGCATTCTCTACTTCTTCCAAGATGACAATGGTCCCGGCGGCGGAGCCGTGTATCGGCTGCAGGTGCGCGAGGTTGCACCGAACCGTCTGGTCCTCGAGACCGAGAACGTCGATGCGATCCGAGTCCTCCTGGTGCCCCTGTTCAAACCGGGCGAGCTTCGCGCCTTGTATGTCCTAGAGCGGGATGCGAGAGAGATCTGGAGCTTCTACAGCCTGACCGGCACGACCACGGCAGCGAGCCCGCTCGCCGGCAGTCACGAGGCTTCGTACATCAACCGGGCTCTCGCGCTCTATGGTTACATCGCTGGCGTCGAGGCGTGCTCGGCGCCGCTGAGGGCGAGCGAGGGCATCAACTCCACACGATAGAACACGGCCAGCCGGACGCTGGCCCGAGGCCCTCCGCTGAGCGCATGAGATCGGCGCATCCCAATCGTCCCTAGTGCATTGAAGCATTCAGAAGATTCACCTTGGCGAGGATTTCGCCGGCGGGCTTGGTCCAGCTAAACGGCTTGGGATCGGTGTTGTGCTCGGCGATGTAGCGGTTGATCGCGGCCTGCAGGTCGACGATCGAGTGGAAGCCGTCGCGCGGATGCGGCGCCGGGTGAGCGCGGAGAAGAAGGTCTCGACGGCGTTGAGCCAGGAGCCGGCGATCGGGGTGAAGTGGAAGGTCCAGCGGGGATGGCGGCCGAGCCAGGCGAGGACCTTGGGGTGCTTGTGGGCGGCATAGTTGTCGAGGATCGTGTGGATCAGTTTGCCGGCCGGCACCGCGCCATCGACGGCATTGAGGAAGCGGATGAACTCCTGGTGACAGTGGCGCTGCATGCAGCGGCTAATCACGGTGCCCTCGAGCACGTCGAGCGCGGCGAACAGGGTGGTGGTGCCGTGGCGCTTGTAGTCGTGCGTCATGGTCCCGGCTTTGCCCGGCTGGAGCGGCAGGCCCGGCTGGGTGCGGTCGAGCGCTTGGATCTGATGGGGTGATGATGCAGTCGTCCCAGACGCCGTGCAGGTCCCAGCTGCACAGACCATCCCGCGGTCGGCTCGAGCTCCTGGAACGCGATCTGGCAGATGAACCGGTGGCCGATGTCGCTCCCGGCCAGGCCGGTGCGGATCACGGGAGCGCAAGAACACTGGCGAGGAGAACGATCCCTCTATATTCGCCGTATAGCTCACTCCTTATCGAAGACCAGCAAGCAATAGCGCATCGCCCCTGTGCGGTAGGCGAGCAGGAGCCTCAGTAACGTCAGGATGAAAATGCGATCGGCCACGCGTGAGGCCAACAAGAAGCGCAGGTAGCGCGGTTGGCTGATGAGCTTACCGGCGAGCCTGCCGGCGCAGACGTACCAGGTACGGCGAACGCGGGAGCTAAGATCCTCGCAGTCGGCCACCGTGAACCCGGCTGCAGCCGCGAGACGCCGGTAGTCACCCTCGTCGCCGAGGCTAGGCAAGCGACCTTCGCGGCAGATGGGCTCGATCAAGTAGCGGGCTTCCCATGGGCGGGGACGGTCACGGGCGAGCCACACGCACACGGCGAGCCGACCGCCGGGCCGGAGCGTGCGATAGGCCTCTGCGAAGAACCGCCGCTTGTTGGGCATGTGCTCGGAGCTCTCGATGGCGTAGGCGCGGTCGAACTGCCGGTCAGGGAGCCCGTTGCAAAGCCAATCCCGGTGCAGGACGGCAAGGCTGCCGTGGGACGGCGACTTGGCGGTGGCAATTTTGGCCTGGACGCCAGAGACGGTGATACCGGTGACGTGGACGCCGTGGCGCTCAGCCAGGCGCACCGCGGTCGCTCCATAGCCGCAGCCGATGTCGCAGAGCGCTTGGCCCGGGGCGAGGTCGAGCCGGGTAGCCACAAGATCGACCAGCGCTTCCACGGCCGCCAGCCGGCTCTCACGGCCGGTCGCCCAGAAGCCGTGATGGACGTGCTCGCCCCAGATTTCGCGGTAGAAGACGTCGAGCTCGTCGTAGTGAGCGGCGACGGCAGCCGTGGTCTGCGCACGGGTCGGGTGGATCATTTGAACCGGCCAACGCACCAGCGGAAGGCCATGTGCCAGCGGATCTCGCCCGGCACGCCGGCTTCGGCCAGGAGGCGCTGCCAATCGGCATAACGGAAGCTGCGGGCGACTGAGATCATGCCGTCGCCACGCACGATCGGATGCCAGCGCGCCACCGTCGCCAGCAGGCCGAAGGCCCAGTAAGCGAAGCTGGCGCGGTGCAGGTCGGCGATGAACCAGCCCCGGGCGGCGTGGCTATCTAGCCAGCGCAGGAACCGGACAATCTCGCCGTCCGCCAGGTGATCAGTGAACTGCGACGTGACGATGAAGTCGGGGATCGGGTCGGGCGAATAGTCGAACACATCTCCCGTCCGCCAGCTGATGCCCGCGCCGGGCGGGGTCTGGGCCGCGGCGGCGATGGCGCTGCGCGGGTTCAGATCGATGCCCTCCAGCCGGACCGCCAAGCCTCGGCGCACGGCCCAGCGATGGATGGCGCGCAGCAGGTCGCCCTGGCCGCACGCGACATCGAGGATCGAGACGACGTGATCGGTCGGCAAGCTCTGAGTAGCGCGATCGATCCAGTGCAGGGTGGGACGATGGGTGAGAGTGACCCGGTTCACGGCCGCCAAATCATGCAGACAGCGCTCATAATCCGCACGCGGCAGGGCCGGGTCATCCATCAGCTCAGGTAGATCGCTCCGCTGGGACAGATTCATCCCACACCGCCCAGATCGCCTCGTTCCTGGGCTCGACGTTGCTTCGCAAAACGGTCATGCGTCAAGTTGCAGCGTCGTCTGATTGTCAGACGACACTTGCGTGCTTGCTCACGCGGCACCTCTTCCGGTCCGGATCGAGCAGCACCGGCAACCACATACTGTTCACCACGACCGGCCCGGTGCCGAACGCCCGCCAGGAGGGTGCCGGCGGTTCGGTGACGATCAGCGGCGGGAGCATGGTGAACGACACCACGTGGCATACCCTGCTGACCACGTGGCGCCCTCATTTTTTGGGCTCCACCTCGATGGCAGCCTGGTCACGAGCAGCACGGCGGCGAACACCGCGACCAGCACCGCCTGGAGTATCTTCCGGTTCGGCTGGGGCTTTTCGACCAACCAGGACTTCGATGGCGACATTGCGCTGACCGCGTGCTTCGCCGCGTCCTGAACCCCCGCCATGATGCGGCGCTGGCACGCCGATCCGTTCGGCTTCCTGCGTCCATGGAACGAGCTGCCTGCGCTCATGGGCAGTGCGCCGCCCGCGCCGCCCGCAACCGGCACCCGCGTGGTCACCTTCCTGATGGGGTAGCCTTGCGCAATGGCCTTTTTCGATCTCGATCCGGCTAGGGTATCGCCTGGGATTCCTGGCAGAGACGACGCTGAGGCTGCGCCGGACGCCTTCAGGAAGCAGCCGCTGCACAGATGGATGGCGTCAGTGACCGCGCAGCGGCGCCCTCCGCCACGGGCTGAGCAACTCGCAGGTAGTCTCGAGCATGCGTTGGGGTGCTAGGGCAATTGCCGAGCCATGACCGACGATTCCCATCAGGCAGAGCGAAAGCCAGTCCCGGAGGTATGATCATTCCACAGCGTAGACCTTCGGCTCTCCCTCACTGATTTCGTAAATCGTGAACGGCGAAGTCTTCTCGCCGAACATACCGGGCGAGCCCGCTGGCATGCCAGGAAGCGAGATGCCCTTGATGGCCGGGCGCTCCTTCAGCATGCGGAGCACGGCGCCGATCGGCACGTGACCCTCGACGACGTAGCCGTCGACCAAGGTGGTGTGGCAGCCCTCCAGCGGTTCGGGCACGCCGTACTGGCGGTGCATCAGAAGCAGGTCGTGGGTCGGCTTCACGGTCACCTCGAAGCCGTTCTCCCGCAGATAGTCGGCGTACCCCTCGCAGCAACCGCATTGCGGGTTCTTGTACAGAGTGGCCTGCCGGCTGCCCTCGCCGGCGACGACCGGTGTTGTCAGGGCCAGGAAAACGATCAGCAGAAGAAGTCTCAAAACTCGCATGGCTGTGTCTCCATCGGTTGGAGTCGTTATTCACGCGACCCCTGATCACCCCCATCATCCCGGCGTGGGCGGCATTGATCAGACGGAGCCGCAGCCGCTCGCCGGCGCGGACCGCGAAGCTCTCGAGGATGCGGCCGTTGACCGTGACCGTGTTGTCGACCCGGCCATTGTGGCTGCTGTCCATGAAGTTGCCGAAGTCGTCACTGATCTGGGCGTCCTGCAAGAGGCGCCAGTCGTCGAGCACCCAGGTGATGTCGCGATCGACCTCGATCGGCTCTCACTTCTCGACGATCAGCTGCCCGTAGAGGCCGCGGCCGACATGCTCGAAGCTGCGCTGGTGCGGATGGTACCAGTAGGTGCCTGCATTCGGGACCTTGAACTCGTAGCCGAAGGTCCCGCCGGGCGCGATCGGCGGCTGCGTCAGATGCGGCACGCCGTCCATCGGGTTCGACACGCGAAGGCCATGCCAATGGACGGTGGTCTCCTCGGCGAGCCGGTTCTCGACCGTGATGCGCAGACGCCCGCCTTGTCGTACCCGTATTTCCGGGCCTGGCACCTTGTCGTTATAGGCCCAGACGGCGGTCTCGGGGTACGAGCCGCCGACGAGGTGCGCATGGCCCGGTTGGGCAATCAGATGAACGTCTGTGGCCCCGGCGGCCTGAGCGTGCCACGGCCGCAGTACCGATGCGGCTGCCGCAGCGCCGCTCGCTGCCAGGAAGGTGCGACGCGATAGGAATCGTCGATGGAATGCTCTCACGACACCAGCACTCACCCTTGGATAGTGTCAACCACAGCCGGACGTTCAGCCCGGCATTGCGCGCTCCTGTGCCGATCGGCAGGCGCAGACCGTGGTCCGATCGCCCCCGAGCGGATCACGCGTCAACCAAGGATGACGATCTTGGGAGGACCGTGATCGGGCCTGTGGAACTGGCCGCTCAAGTGCAGCCTAGCAACCTGGAAATCTGTTCGAGACGCTGATGGCAGCGTCAGCAGTTCCCCTGGCATAAGACCTTGAGCGGCATGTCCGCATGCAGTGAGGCAGGTGCCAGCGTTCATATCGGTGTGATCGCAGCCACTGCAGCCGTCGCAGCCGATCGATCCATGATGGGCGTCATCAGCCTGGATGGCCATCGCTGCTGCCATGACGCTGCCCTGGACGAAGGACAGGCTCATATTGAGCCCCAGCAAGACCGCCAGGAGCAGAGCGCGCGTCCAATGCCAGGACCACCGTTTCATGGTGCGTCTATGATGACGCTCTGATCTAACTTCAGCAAGGCTTCATGCCGGAATGCGTCCTTGACGCAGGACTTCGAACGCGACATCGCCCTGATCCTGTGCTGCGGCGCCTGCTGGACCGGCCACATGGTCCGCCGGTGGCACGCCGACCCCTTTGACTTCCTGCGCCCATGGAACGAGGTGCCTGCGCTCATGGGGAGTGCGCCACCCGCCACGTCCCCCTGGACCGGCACCGGCGTGGTCACCTTCCTGATGGGTAGCTTGCCGGTTCCGTCGGCGTCGTCCCACAGGCCTCGCGCGCGTGAAGCCCGGCCCGTTCCCGCTGCGAAGTCCGCGGCCATACTCGTGACAAGGATCACGAACGTGTTCCGCCCCATTGCCACCCAGGTTCCTCCCAGCGAAGATGCTCATTGAGTCCGAAGGTGGCGTGGAGCTACCTCCGTCTGCTGCTTTGCCAGAGAGCAGACACCGGCGGACGCATCGAACGACGTCGCTTGTGACCACACAGCCGACCTTCCCGAAATCAACTGTTCCCCAGATCGGCTTGGGCCAAACAGCGCATCGCGCATTGCGCGACCGCGGCTCAAAGGACGAGGGCCCCCAAACAGGGTCAGCCGCAGCGCCATCCCGCCTCTGCTGCGCGTCGATCTAGCGTGAGCGCCCGTACCTCCGGCTTCTCGGCGCTGCGCGCATGGGTCAACCGCCGCCATCGGGCTTTTGTCCCTTGCCGAGCCGATCGACCAGCGCCTCGGCAATCAGATCGTCCGTGATCACCACCTCCGATGCGCCCGCGCGATGGAGCAGCCCTGCGCCTGGGGTGCTCGCCCCGGTCACGGCAATCTTCAACTTTGGATTGATGGAATGGGCCAGCAATGTGATCGAAAGCTTACGGTCCGGGTCCTCGGTGGTCACCACGAGCGCCTTGGCCCGCTCGACCCCCGAGTGGTCGAGCACGGCGTCGTCCACCCCGGCGTCGCCTTGGACCACCAGATATCCGAGATTGGAAGCTTGGGCAGCCAGGTCGCCAGCTCGATCGATGACGATCACGTGCTCTCCGGCATCGCGCAGCCGGCCCGCGACCAGTCGGCCAAGGGCAGCGAAGCCGATGACGATGACATGGTCGGCGACCCGATCAAGCTTCCGTTCCATCGTCTTGTTCTCCCGCAGCGTCATGACGGCATCGCTGGAAAGGATGCCGGTCAACGTCGACAGCGTGTAACCGCCAATCATCAGAAAGACACACATCGTCACCATCATGAAAATCTTCTCGGGCCGACCCAGAGTGGTGAAGTCGCCCAGAGTCGTGACCAAATTGAATGCGTTCCACAGCCCCTGGAACACCTTGGCAGACAACGGCTGGCCAGACGGGTCCAGCGCGATCATCCCAATCGCGCAGAGGACGATCGTCATCGCCAGTAGGATGACGGTATGCACGAGGCGGCGCCGCCACTGTTGCAAGCGCAGCCGGCTGGACCGAAGCTCGGTCACGCGGTAGATGGGCATCCGTCTCTGGTCGTTTCGACGCCCGTCGGCTCATTGCGCCAAAAGGCAAGAGCGAAGGTCGATGCGCCCTGGATCCTACGCTGCCCACGCGGGCGACGGGTCACGGTCTATATATCGCTTCAGGCTTTGTCGGGGTGCTCGATCTCGGTGTAGAGGTCGCCCTGGGCGGCGACTGACCCGGCGCGCCCCCCGCCCGGCCCTCGCAGCACCCATGCCGCTGCCACCGCGAGCATCGCGCCGGCCAGAGGGCCCGCCACGTAGACCCAGTAGCTTGTGAAATCGGTGCCGACAAGATTCGGCCCGAACGTGCGTGCGGGGTTCATCGACGCACCGGAGATTGGACTTCCCCAAAGGCCCGCGAGCGCGATGTAGGCCCCGACCCCGATCGACCCGAAGACGCCGATGTTCTGCGCTCCGGATGCGGTACCGAGAATGACGCTGACGAGCCCGAACGTCAGCACCCCCTCCATCAGGAACGCACTGCCCGCCGAGTAGCCGGCCGCCGGATAGTTCGACCCGTAGGTCGACGAGACGTTGATCACAACGTGCAGGAACAGCGCCGCGAACGTGGCGCCGACCAGCTGCGCGATGATGTACCCGGGCACGCGACGCCACGGGAAGTCGCCGCGGAGCGAAAAGGCAACGCTGACGGCGGGATTCAAGTGGGCGCCGGACACTTTGCCCATAAACAGGATGACCGCCATCACCATCAGCCCGGGCGCGACGACTGCCGCGGTACGGCTGATGGTGTTGGGAAACGCCTGCCCCATCATCCCGCCGCCAGCGGCGACGAGGACGAGGAAAAACGTCCCCAGCAGCTCGGAGAATAGCCTGCGCCACTCCTGCTTCGGATCGGCGAAGTTCGCGAACGTGTCGACCAGCGACTGGTCGTACCTTTGGAGAAGATGTTGGCCAGGGGCACTCGCCACGATGACTTCTACCCGTCAGTCGGGGCGTGAGTATCATCGATTCGATGAACGATCGGCCCTGAGGCTCGCATGGCGCGACGCTATGCAAAGAGCCGCGCGCGGTCAACCGTGACACGGAGAGCGGAAGGCCTGTCAGTATGGGTCTTCGCCCTCCAGGTGTGAAGGTGACTGACCGACGCTTCGCTCATCTCACGCTCCGCCAGCGCACGCCACCCAGCCGGCGGCTGGACGTGCGGGCGCGCGATCGGATGGAGCCTTTGACGGCGACATGGGAGGGCGATAGTTCGAGCACTGCATGGCCACAGAGAAGGGGGCCCGATGAGCAGGGTTGAAGCAGGCCGGCCCACGGTCGTCCCGCACTTCACCCCCGCCGAGCGTGTGGCGCGCGGCAAGGCAGCACGGGTCGAGGTGCCGCGGACGCTCCAGGCCGAGATCGAGATCCCCCGTGATCGGGACCCAGTGGCCTTGCTCGAGGAGCAGGCGATCACTCGCGCGCCCGAGTTGGTGCCGATCCGGTACGGCCGGATGCTTTCGTCTGCGTTCGCCTTCTACCGCGGCGGCGCACTGATCATGGCGACGGATCTCTCGCAGACACCGAACTCGAGTATTCGCACCCAGCTGTGCGGCGACGCGCACCTCTCGAACTTCGGCACGTTCGGCTCGCAGGAGCGGACCCTCGTCTTCGACATCAACGACTTCGACGAGACGGCGCCGGGGCCGTGGGAGTGGGACGTGAAGCGGCTGGCGGCGAGCTTCGAGGTCGCGGGCCGCGAAAACGGCTTCTCGCGAAAGGAACGGGAAGCGGCCGTGCTGGCCACGGCCCGCTCGTACCGGAAGGCGATGACCGGCTTCGCCGCGATGCGCAATCTTCAGGTTTGGTACGCAAGCCTCCCGATGAAGCACGCGTTGCGCGAGTTCAAGGCCGGAGTCGACCCGAAGCGGCTGAAGAAGGCAGAGACCGACGTCGCCAAGGCGCGCACGCGCGACAGCATGCGCGCCTACGAGGAGCTGACGCACCTCGTCGACGGCGAGCCCCGCATCATCAGTGACCCGCCGCTGATCGTGCCGATCGTCGATCTGTTTCCCCCGGGGGAGAGCCGCGACCAGATCTTGAGCGAGATCCGAGACGGGTTCCGCGTCTACCGGGGCACGCTGGGCAGCGACCTGCGCGCCCTGCTCGATCAGTTCCGCTTCGTCGACCTTGCCCGCAAGGTGGTCGGGGTCGGGAGCGTCGGCACCCGCGACTGGTTCGCCCTCTTCCTGGGCGTCGACGGCCAGGATCCCCTCTTCCTCCAAATCAAGGAGGCGCAGCCGTCTGTGCTCGAGCGGTTCGTGGGCAAGAGCGAGTTTCCGAATTCCGGCCAGCGGGTCGTCGCAGGGCAGCGGTTGATGCAGGCCACTACTGACATCTTCATCGGCTGGCAGCGCGGTAGGTTCGGGCTCGAGGGGCACCAACGGGACTTCTACGTGCGCCAACTTAAGGACTGGAAGAGCTCACTGGTGATCGAGGCGCTGGGACCGCCCGGCCTGGCCGCGTACGGGAAGATCTGCGGCTGGACGCTCGCGCGCGCCCACGCACGCTCGGGCGACCGGATCGCGATCAGCGCGTACCTGGGCAAGTCGGATGCCTTCGACCGGGCGATGGCCTCGTTCGCCGATACCTACGCCGACCAGAACGAGCGGGACTTCGTGGCGCTCCAGGCCGCGGTCGCCTCGGGCCGAGTGACGGCCGAGACGGGTCTCTGACGGGCGGTAGCGACCATAGTGGCCGATACCGCCGGCGCGAGAGTCTGCTTTTGATGCCGTGGACGGCTCTCCACCCAACGAGCAGCGTGAGCTGCGACGGATGACCGGGGAGGAGAGCGATGGGACAGGTAGTAGTGGTCGGGTTGTACATAGCAAAAGTCGGTGCTCCAAGTGCACGGCATTGATGCCGACGGGGGGGTGGTTCGGCGACGCCTGCGACGGTCACGGGTGCTGCGTTCTTCGCGACGGTCGAGCCCTGTCGGATCGGCATCGAGGCGTGTGGCAGCGGGGCACTGTTGGGCACGCGAGCTGGGCGCGTTCGGGCACGATGTCTGGCTGATGGCGCCATAGCGGTAGTCTAACGAAAGCTGCCTTCCTCTCGGCGCGAAACGACCCGCTTACCAACATAGCGGTCATCGCGGCCGGCCCGCGTCATCAGGCCAGTGGTGGCGGCACGGCCACCATCACGTCTTCCGTCGCGATCGTGAACGATACGACCTGGTTGACGATCGTCGGGACCTGGCGACCAGGACACCTCGAGCTGTACGTCGACGGCTTATCACGTGCCTCCAGTACGGCCACCGCCACAATCACCAGCGCCCTGTTCGGCTTCTACCGTTGGGGCTGGGGGTTCTCGACCTCGCAGGACTTCAACGGCGACGTCGCGCTAATCGCGTGCTTCGCCTCATCCTGGACCCCGCCATGGTGCGGCGCTGGCACGCCGATCCGTTCGGCTTCTTGCGCCCTTGAACGAGGTGTCTTGTCGCTCGATGACCACGACGCCGCGAGCCATGAGGCGATGGGCCACGTCTATCAGCACCAGCAAAAGTTCGAGCCGGCTGAGATGCATATCAACCGCGCCATAAGCCTCAACCCCAACGAACCTGTACATCGCTGTCGACCGCGCCATCTACCGCTGGGGCTGCGGCTTCTCGACGTCGGACGACTTCAACGGCGACATCGTGCTCGTCGCGTGCTTCGCCTCATCCTGGACTCCCGCCATATAGTGCGGCGCTGGCACGCCGATCCGTTCGGCTTCCTGCGCCCATGGAACGAGTTGCCTGCCCCGGAAGGCCCAGTTCGCTAAACGTGCCGTAGAATTTCGCTGTTTGACCGCGATGCGCAGCTTAACGGTAGAAAAGGGGGCGTGCGACCGCTGCTTCGACGGCTTGGGCAAGCTGACCGCAACGTCGCGGATCATGAGGATTAAAAGTGGGCGCGATCGCCATGACAGTTCATTGTCGAAGGCCAATCGCGAGCGCTCGCCGAGTCCCGCCGGGTGATGGCACTCATCGACAGGAGCAGTCGTACTGGTTCCCCGCGTTTTCCTCCGCCGGTCAGTGGCTATAAATTCAAACCATATGGAAAGGTCTGGCCTTAACGGCTTGATTATCCCCTGCGTTCTAGTAATCTGAATCCGTCAAGATGTGACGCGGGTGTGCCATCGGGAGCAACTTGAGTGGCTGCTGGGGATACGGTCCGCGAAAGACTATGGTTCGATGTTCGGAAGCGCCGCCCACTTGCTGGGCGCGGTGCGCCAGTATTCGATTCGATCTTGCCAAGTGGGTCCTGCGGCCCGCGCACAGCCATCTTCGTTCGGGCACCGTCCCCAATGCTGGGCGGCGTGCGCGGCGAGATGATGTAAATCCTCCAGGTGCCCGGGAGCGATGAGGGGCCTCCAAGAGGAAGCAAAACCGGCGACTGACTGGGGACAGCAGCCGGGAAGTGAGCCGCCGGCCCGACTGGATCTCCCGGGCCCATTCGACGATGCATCTCTTGACGACCCGAAAACGTACCGTGCTTTCGTCCGGTCTCTGATACGTCGCCTCGAGCTTAGGCTTGCCGCCAAGTTTGAATTCTCTCCGTTGTCTTCTCCGCAGTGAACGCCCCGGTGTCTGGATCGAGCCATGTCACCTGCCAATAGTAGCTGGGCTCGCCCGCTCCAGAGGTACGCGGTTGCCACACCACTGCACCGCTTTCCAGGCCCAGGTGCGCCGCCAGCCTGCACCGGTAGTTCAGCAAATGCATCGTCCAGCATAGCGCCGGTCGGCACGGCGCAAGGCGTGGTCCACGCTTGAGGGAAAGTCGCTCAAATCAAAGCTGAGCGCGGGCCGAGCGGGTCAGAAAGCTTCGGCCACCGCTGATCTCGCCGAACAGCACCACGACCGAGCGGGCCGCCGCGCGATAGGAATTGCCGGACAGGGACGGCGCGGTCTGCCACGGCACGATGTCCTCCGGTGACTCGAGCGCGGTATCGATCCAGCGGCGCCACGCGCTTGCGCCCCCGTCCCCGACTGGCGGCAGCTCGAATTCCAGCGGCTCCCAGTACGCGTTCAGGATCAGGTACACGCGCACCCCGTCCTGGATCAGCTCCGCCGCGAACGCGATACTGTGGGAATGGTCGGCCCAGTCCGGCTGCCCGAGGCGCACGCCGTGCCAAGCCGTGCTCGCCTGCGCGATCAGCTGGTTCAGGGTCGCGCGCCGGCGCTCGTGCTCCACGTCGCGCAGCAGGCGCCGCGCGTTGAGCAGGCTGACGAACCGATGCACGTCGGCATGCCTGTCCAGGAGCGTCCAGTCGAACCAGCTGATCTCGTTGTCCTGGCAGTAGGCGTTGTTGTTGCCGGCCTGGCTGCGCCGCGCCTCGTCGCCCATTACGATCATCGGCATCCCGAGCGCGAGCAGGGTGACGGTCAGGAAGTTCTTGACCTGACGGTTGCGCAGCCGCTCGATCTCCGGATCGTCGCTCGGGCCCTCCACGCCGCAGTTCCAGCTGCGGTTGTCATTCGCGCCGTCGCGATTGTCCTCGCCGTTGGCCTCGTTGTGCTTTTGGTCATAGGACACGAGGTCGTTGAGCGTGAAGCCGTCGTGGCAGGTGACGAAGTTGACGCTCTGCTCCGCCTCGCGCGACTCATGGCCGTAGATCTGGGGGCTGCCCACCAGCCGGTCCGCGACCCGCGCCACCGAACCCGGCTCCGCACGGAAGAAATCCCGGACGTCGTCGCGGAATCTGCCGTTCCACTCCCGCCAGCTGTCGCCGATGAAGCTGCCGACCTGGTAGAGGCCGCCCGCGTCCCACGCCTCGGCAATGAGCTTCACGCCCGCGAGCGCCGGGTCCGACTCGATGTCCCACAGCACCGGCGGGTTCGGCAATGGATTGCCGGCCGCGTCGCGCGCCAGGATCGAGGCGAGATCGAAGCGGAAGCCGTCCACGTGCATCGCCTGCACCCAGTACCGCAGGCTGTCGACGATCATCCGCCGCACGATCGGATGGTTGGCGTTGAGCGTGTTCCCGGTGCCGCTGTAATTGGCGTAGCGCGCGCGGTCGCCCTCCAGAATGTAATACGCGGTATTGTCCAACCCGCGGAAGCACAGGGTCGGCCCGCG
>JBKPNX010000151.1:0-32343 GCA_046732855.1 Pseudomonadota bacterium | reverse complement strand
TCATCATGAAGATGCTGGACGCCGGCTGCTACGGCATCATCTGCCCGATGGTCAGCACCGCCGAGGAGGCGCGGCGCTTCGTCGGCGCCTGCCGTTATCCGCCGAAGGGCTACCGCAGCTTCGGCCCGACCCGGGTCAGTTTCTACGCCGGCACCGACTACGCCCAGCACGCCAACGACACGGTGATCGCGCTCGCGATGATCGAGACCGCGCAGGCGATCGAGAACTTGGATGCGATCCTCGACACCCCCGGCCTCGATGGCGTCTACATCGGCCCGGCCGACCTCAGCCAGAGCCTCGGCTACCAGGAGCGGGTCGATCCCAAGCATCCCGACCTCGTGGCGGTGCTCGACAAGGTGCACGAGGGCTGCAGCCGGCGCGGGCTGATCACCGGCATCCACGTCGCAAGCGTCGAGTACGCGCGCAACGTGATCGACAAGGGCTTCCAGTTCGTGACGCTCCTGTCCGACGGGCGCCTGCTCGCGACCGCGGCCAAGGACGGAGTCGACCGGATCAAGGGTGCCGGCGCGGCGCAGGCCAAGGCCGCCGGGCCTTACTGAGCGCGGTCCGCATCGGCTGTTGCGGGGGTCTCGAGCCTAGGCCCGCAGGGCCAGCCCGCGAGGGACAAGGAAGAGCGCTGTTCTCGCGATCCGCCGGCATTTTGGACTAGCGCCAGGAATCATACTTAGTGCTCCATACGGCCGTCATCGCGAGGCCGCGTAGCGGTCGCGGCGATTCAGGTCACCGCGCCTCCTGGATTGCTTCGCGCCTTCGCTCGCAATGACCACTCCCTGACGGTTCACGTTCTTGGCCGAGCACCTCGACTCGCGCGCTGACGGCCAAAATTCAAGCGCTCGGATGGCCGAGAACGGATTCGATCGGCTGCGGCCCTGTGGCGGCGCATCCCGCCCGGCTGCGAAATCCGGCGGGAAGACCCGGTCGGCCGCGGCCTGCGGCAACGCTTCGGGTCCCAGATCAGGGGTGCGACGCCGCCAGATCGACGGCGGCCGGCGCGCGCTCGGGGCCGGCGATCTCGTAGAACAGCTTGCGTTTGAGCGCGCTCTGGAAATCATCGGTCTTTTCGACCGGCAGGACGAAGCCGTTGACCACCTGCTGGCTGTAGTAGCGGTCGATCTCGGGCGTCTCCGGGGTCATGATCGCGAGGCCGTTGATCTCGACCGCCCGCTCGTCCGCGGCGGCGCGCATGGTCGACAGCAGCGCGGTATCGACGTTCTCCTTGCCGTCGCCGGAGATGTCGACGACGAGGCGGCCGCTCTTGCCGACCAGCAGAGCGAGAGCGGTGGTCAGCGCACCGCCGATCCCTGTCTGGCCGCGCAGCCCATCGGGCCGCTTGTGCCGATACAGGCGCGCGGCGGTCTCGGGGTCGGTCCAGTCGACCACGATCTCGGAGCGGGTGTCGAACTCGACGATCGCCACGTGGGCGCCATCGAGCGCGCTGATCACGTTCGCGTCAGAGAGCAGCCGGACGTAGGCGTTGCGCTGCAGGGTGAGCTCGCGGT
This sequence comes from Pseudomonadota bacterium, assembly GCA_046732855.1. Taxonomy (GTDB): domain Bacteria; phylum Pseudomonadota; class Alphaproteobacteria; order Geminicoccales; family Geminicoccaceae; genus JBKPNX01. The sequence continues at coordinate 30,823 of JBKPNX010000151.1, read as the reverse complement.
CGTCGATCGACTTCGAGCGGTCGACCACGAGCACCAGCCAGTCGATCGCGGCGCAGGGCAGCGGGGCGAGGGCGACCGCAGCCGCCAGCGCCGCGCCCGCCCAATGAGCCATCCGGGCGTCGCCGGCGCTCATGCCTGGGCAACGAAGCGGATGGCGAGCCCGTTCGGGTCGGTGACGACGAGCCGCTGGTCGTCGGGCACCGGCGCACCGAATTCAACAGCGAGCGCCGCGACGGACGACCGGTCGGGCAGCGCGATTTCGAACCATCGCATGCCGATGCGCCCGTGATCGTCCTCTGCCGGCCGGGTCCTGTTGCCCCAGGTGTTGATCGCGATGTGGTGGTGATAGCCGCCCTTCGACATGAAGGTCGCGCCCGGGCGCTCGGTGGTCACCTCGAGGCCGAGCCGGTCGACGTAGAACGCCTTGGCGCGCGGGAGATCGAGCGTCTCGAGGTGGACGTGGCCGATCACCGTGGCGGGGTCGAGCGGGTCCTCGCCGCGGCCGCCCGCGGGCGCTTCCTCGAGCAGCCGGTCGAGATCCAGGGCGGTCGTGCCCATGCGCACGCGACCGTCCTCGTACCAGCTTGCGCGCGGGCGGTCGCGATAGAATTCGATGCCGTGGCCGTCCGGGTCGCGCAGATACAGCGCCTCGCTCACGGTATGGTCGGACGCGCCGGTCAGGCGCGTTTCGGTCGCCGCCAGACGCGCGAGCTGCCGGGCCAGCGCCTGCCGCGACGGCACCCTAAGCGCGAAGTGGAACAGATCGACGGCTGCCGGATCGCGCGTTGCGCCGCGGCGCTCCTCGAGCTCAACCAGGCGTCCCTCCCCGACGCCCAGCGTGGCCCTTGCGCCCTGGCGCTCGAGCAGCTCCAGGCCGAGCCGCCGCCGATAGTAGTCCACCGAGCGTTCGAGATCGGTCACGGCGAGAGCTACCGCTCCGAACCGCAGGTCATCGGGCAAGCGCGCTTTCATCGGGGCCTCCCGCCGGCCAGACGCGGCGTCAGGTTAGTGCCGATCGGCGGCGCGGGTAAGCCCCGTCGTGCGGGGTGCCGCCCATCGGGAATTCCCGGACAGGCTGACGAGCGCCGGACCGGAAGTCACGCTCACGGGCGCACCGGCGCCGCTGATGCAGCGTTCCCGGTTTCGCGAGGGCGACGCCTCGCCATGCGCGTCTGGCGCGGCCGCGCTACCGAGCGGTTCCTGAACGAGCCGTGGGCGCGTTGACGATAAGCGCGGCGGCGGAGATGATCGACGAACGGCGCCGGTCGCGAAGCGCGCCGGCGCTGCGCGGGGAGCCGGTTTCGCGCCCCCGTGATGAGGAAGTGCACTGGCGCATCACGTAATCGGGGCGCAGAGGGTGCCGGAACCGCAGTCACCCCGCTGGGCCAGCCGCGGCGGGCCGAGCGCGGCGTTCAGGTTGGGTCAAGCCCATGACCATCGGACGCGGCAAGCGCGTCAAGTCACGGCTGCGCCGGCGCAATCCCGTGGCGCGGACGCTGCGCGACCCTGCGTTCCGGGCACGGCGCGAGGCCAACCGGCGCCGCTACTCGCGCAAGCTCAAGCACAAGGAAGCGCCCGAGGGGGATAATGCTTGACGGCAGCCCTTGTGGTCCGAGGCGGATCGTGGCGCTTCTGGTCGCTTCGGGGCTCGGCGCCGAGCCCTCCGGTCGCTGCCAAGCAGCCATACAGATCCCCGACCCGGTTCCTGTGTGGCCGGGGCCGCGACAATGTCGGCGAACCCTGGAGAGCAAGAAGGCAGCGGGTCCGGGCGGGTCGGTGTCCTTGAAAGCGCGCGCGCGTCCGCCACTTCAATCGGGAAGGGGGCAAGGGGGCAGGCCATGGATCAGAACGAACGCGGCATCATCGACGATCTGTTCGCCCGACTGCGCAAGGCCGAGGCACAGTCGCAGCCGCGCGACCCCGAGGCCGAGGCGCTGATCGCCCGCCACATCGCGGCGCAGCCGGCCGCAGCGTATTACATGGCGCAGGCGATCGTCGTTCAACAGGAAGCGCTCGCCCGGGCGCAGAGCAGGGTCCAGGATCTCGAGCGCCAGCCCGCCGAGCGCGGGTCCGGCGGCTTCTTTGGCGGGCTGTTCGGCAGCCAGGAGGCGCGATCGCCTGCATCCGCCCGCGTCGGTCGGGAAGCGGCGGGCTTCGACTACCACTCACGGGCGAACGCCGGCGGCGGTTTCCTTGCGGGGGCGATGCAGACTGCGCTCGGCGTCGCCACCGGCTTTCTGATCGCCGATGCGATCTCCGGCCTGTTATCGCCCGGCGATGCGGCGGCCGCCACGCCGGAGGCGTACCCGCACGACGCCGCAGCCACCGAGGAAAACCCGTCCGCCCACGAGGACCCAGACCTGTCGGAGGAGGAGGCCGGCGGGGATGTCGACTTCGGCGGCTTCGACGAGCTTTAGCTGACCCGGAACTCCAGGGCCGTCGAGGGGGCGCAGAGCACCGCGGCGACCGGCATTCGTTGCGTGCGGCAGCGAAGCGGGATAGAGCGCTGGCGGATCGTGCAACGCTGACCGGAGAACCGTCCATGATACCCACCGGCCGCGGCGCGTCGCGGCGTTCCGTGACGAAAGCGACATCCGCCTACCTCTTCGGTCTCGCGCTCGCATGTTGCGTGCTGGCCACGCCTGTCGGCCGCGCCGTGGGCGCAGGCGACAATTCCAGCGAGCTCTTCGCCGTTCTTGACCAGAGCGGCGACGGGGTGGTCACGCGCGAAGAGTTCCTGCGGATGAAGACCGAGATCTTCTATCGTGCGCTCAAGAACCTGGATCAGGAGCAGCGCCTCGCTCCCAGCGACATCAACGTCACGCCGCAGGCGTTCGCCGATGCTGACCTGGACGGCGACGGCAAGATTTCGGGCGCGGAGTTCGTGCAGGCCCCATTCACTCAGTTCGAGGCGATCGACGCGAACGGTGACCAGAAGATCACGCTCGAGGAGTTTCGGGCATCCATTCAGCAGTACCGATTCTGAAAACCTGCCGCAGCGGCCACCGCGGGTGACGGCGCCCCCTGCCGGCGCTACATTGATGCCGCAAACGGCGACACGCGCCATGGCCAAGCAGCGCTACGACGTGTTCCTGGATGCCCGGGATCTCCTATGTCCGATGCCACTGATCAAGACGCGCCAGGCGCTCATGGTCGTCGGGCGCGGCGCCACCGTCTGCGTGCTCGCGACCGACCCGGCTTCGGTCGCCGACTTCACCAGCTTCTGCGACGCCACCGGCCATCGGCTTCTGTCCAGCCGGCAGGACGATGGTCTCTACGTCTTCGTGATCGAGAAAGCATGATGCCCAAGAAAAGCATGATGCCCAAGAGCTGTGGAGATCGCCCGGCGTCCAGGGCCGCGAGCCGCGGTGCGCTGGCGCTTGGGCTGCTTCTGAGCGTCGCCGCGTGCGACACGACCTACCCGGCGACGGACGGCGCGGCGCCATTCGTCCTGACCACGAACGGCGATCCGCTGCGGGCCAATTCGCCGCCCGGGATCGAGGTCACTCTCGGCAACAAGCTCGTGCTCCCAGCGGGGGCGCCGCGCCACCTCGACTGAGGACTTCAGCAGCGGCCAGGCAAGCGCGCGCTAGCGTCCGCGCAGCGCGACCGCGCGTTCAAGAGTGACGCGCCGGGATCCGCCGGCTTGGTCGCGCTCGAGCACCACCTCGCCCGCGTAGGTGCCAGCTGGCCAGGCTTGTTCTGGGCGCGGCGCGCCGGCAAAGCCGAGCCAGCGCTGCTGGCCTTCGTCGATCCGCATGACGTGGTCGACGACGGTCCCCCCGTCCGGCCCGCGCAGGCGGAAGGTCACCCGATCGCCCGCCGCGACCCAGTAGCCTTCGGCCCAGAGCACCAGCGCCGGGCTCCCGACCGGCAGGACGGGCAGCCGGTGCCACCCACGGCGTACGTCCTCCTTGTCGGGGGCGGCCGTGGCGAACCCGGCGTCGGTCAGCAGGACCGGATGGTAAGCCAGCTGGGCCATCACGTCCGACGCCCACAACGGCTGCCGACCGGGGGCGCAGCCGGCGGCAGGCTCGGCGCCGACGAACGGATCGACCACGCGCTCGCCCTGGCGGACGTCGAAATGCACGTGGGGGAAGCTGGTTTCGCCCGACAGGCCGACCAGCGCGAGCGGCTGTCCGGCTTCGACCGGATCGCCCTTCTTGACCATCAGGCTGCCGCGACGCAGATGGCAGTACCAAGTGGTCCAGCCATCGCCGTGGGCAAGCCGAATGCCGTTGCCGCACTCTTTGCCCTCGATCGCCTGCCGGCCGGCCTCGTCGAAGCTCCCATCGGCCATGCCGTCGCGCAGGGCGTCGACTGTGCCGGCGGCCGCCGCGCGGACCTCGACGCCCGCCGCCATGGTCGCAAGATCGCGGATCGCGATGTCGGTCCCCTTATGACCGTCGCCGCTGAGGCCGCCGCACATGTAGTCGCGTGCCCCGGGGCCGGGGTCATGGTCGACGTAGCGCACCACCCAGCAGTCCTCGCCCGGCGTGCAGGCGATCGGCAGCGCAAGATGGTTCGGCGGCTGCGCGCCGGCCGGTCCGGCGAGCACCAGCGGGCCCAGGAGGGCGAACCATCGACGCATCGCTGCCTCGCGCACTGGAATCAGAACGGCCGGATCTCGCGCGCCGTGAGCACCTTGAAGCGCCAGGCGAGCAACAGGGCCGCAGCGAGCAGGCCGACGAACAGGCCCCCTAAAAGCCCGGCGATGCCGAAGCCCAACGGGTGCGCCAGTAGGTAACACAGCGGTATGCAGATCAACCAGAAGCACACGAACTGCACGCCGATGCACGCCCAGATGTCCGCCGCGCCGCGTAGCGCCCCGGTCAGGATGCCCTGGCTGGCGTCGACCAGCAGGATCCAGGCGGCCAGCACCAGTGCCGGCGCGGCGATCGCGATCACCGCCGAGTCGTCCGTATAGATCCGGGCGATGGCCCCGCTCGCGACCGACAGCACCGGGGTCAGACCGAGCATCACTACGATGCCGAGGCCGAGACCGACCCAGCCGGCCCGCGCGAGACCCGTACGGTCGCGGCGGCCGACCGCGTTGCCGACCCGGACCGCGGTGGCGGTCGCGGTACCGATCGCCAGCATGTAGATCAGCGCCATGACGTTCAGGACGATTTGATAGCCCGCGAGCGGCACCGCCCCGAGCCAGCCGGCGAAGGTGGCGGCGGCGAAGAACGCGCCGTTCTCCAGGCCGTACGATACGGCGATCGGCCAGCCGAGGCGCGCCAGTTTGCCCTCGAGATGCCCATGCCCCGCCATGGGCGCGCCGATGCCATAACGGCGCCGCTCGCGCATCGCGAGCACGTAACCGGCGAGCGCCAGGAACATGAACCAGCGGGTGATCGAGGTAGCGAGCGCGGCGCCGCTGGCGCCCATATGCCGCGGCCCGAACATGAGCACGTAGTTGAGGCCGAAATTGACCAGGTTGGCGAGGCCGATGACGACCATTCCCGGCGTCGGGCGCCCGATGCCTTCGAGGAAAAAGGTCGTCGCGGTGAACATCAGGATCGCCGGCATGCCGAGCGCGAACATGACCAGCACGGTGCCGCCCTCGGCCGCGATCTCAGGCTGCTGACCGAGCCCCAGGAGGATGGCTTCGCCTGGCAGGAGCAGCAGGCCGAACAGGCTGCCGAAGGCAGCCCCATTGAGCAGCGCGAGACGCCAGATCCGGCCGCATTCCGCCGGACGCCCGGCGCCGTCGGTCTGGGCGGTGAGCACCACCGTGCCCATCAGCAGGCCGATGCCGACCAGCAGAAACGCCATGTGCGGGGCGAAAGCGATGCCGTAGTACGCGAGCTCCCGCGCGCCGACCCGCCCGCACATGATCGTGTCGACCGAGATCATGACCAGCAACCCGGCGCGCCCGAGCATGACCGGCCCGGCCAGGCGCAGGGTGCGCAGGACGTGCTCGTACAGCGGCTGATCGGCGCCGCTCGCGGGGGCGGCCATCGCCATGGCTGGGAAAGCCTCGCTCGGATGCTCGTGGCACCATGCCGTGCGGCTACCGCGCCGGCAAGAGAACCGCCTCGGGTGCAGTGGAGCAGGGATTACGGTATTGCGATCGGGCGGAGCGCCGGCGCGATCTCAAGCCTCGACTCGATCGGCCCGATCATCCCGCGCGGCGAAGACAAGCTACTCCGTTGCGTTTCGGATGACTGCGGCTCGGCTAGGGCGATGGCGGAGACCGCAGCCCCCGACTGCCATGTTCCTGCCGTGATCCGCGCTGAGCGGACGTCGCGCCCGCGCGAAGCCACCTGCTCTGGCGGCGCGCTGCCGCGCCTGGCCTGCGATCCCGGTGACGGCGCTGATGGCGCGAACGCCGCAGCCGGCAGGAAAACGGGACGCTCCAGCGCCGCTGCGTCCTCAGCCGCGGTCAGAGACCCCCAGCTCGCACGCCTGCAACTCAGGATGCCTGCAGCTCACCCTGGCGATGCGCGACCACCGCCTCCGCGTGCCTCTCCGGCACCGGGTTGAGGTGATCGTAGGTCCAGCTGAAGAACGCGACTCCTTGGCTCAGCGAGCGCAGGTTGACGATCAGATCGTGCATCTCCGCCTGCGGAATGTGCGCCGAGATGCGGTCCCAGCCGGTCCAGCCATCCTTGGCGTCGTAGCCGAGGATCTGCCCGCGCTTTTGCGTGACCAGCTGCAGCGCCTTCGAGGTGACTTCCGACGGCACCGAGATGTCGACCGCCAGGATCGGCTCGAGCAGCACCGGCTCGCATTTGGTCAGGCCTTCCTTGAGCGCGAGCGCGGTCGCCAGCTTGAACGCGAGCTCCGAGCTGTCGACGCTGTGAAACTGGCCGTCGTACAGGGTCACGCTGACGTCGACCACGGGAAAGCCGAGCGGGCCGCGCCGCAGATAGTCCCGAGCACCCGCCTCGACCGCCGGAATGTACTGGCGCGGCACCGCGCCGCCGACCACCTTGTCGATGAACTCGAAGCCCTCGCCGCGAGGGCGCGGGCGGATCTCCAGCTTGACGTCGCCGAACTGGCCGTGGCCGCCGCTCTGCTTCTTGTGCCGGCCGTGGCTCTGGGTCGACTTGCGGATGGTCTCGCGATAGGGCGTCTGCGGCGGCTTGCCGTGGACGCCGATGTTGTACTTGGAGCGCAGCCGGTCCATGGCGACGCGCAGGTGCATCTCGCCCTGGCCCCACAGCAGGCTTTCCTGGAGCTCCGGGTCCTGCTCGAACCGCAAACTCGGGTCCTCGTCGATCAGCTTGGCGATCGCGCCCGACAGCTTGACCTCGTCGTTGCGGTTGTCGGCGTGCACGGCGAAGGCGTACATCGGCGGCGTTGCCGCCGCGGTCGGCAGTGGCGGCGCCCCAGCGCCGTTGGTCAGCGTCTGCCCGGTCCTCGCCTCCTCGAGCCGGCCCAGGCCGACGATCTCGCCCGCCGCCGCGGCGGGGACGTTGTCGTGATGGCCGCCGAACATGCGGTAGACGCCGCCCACCCGCATGCCGCCGAGCGTCATGCCGTCCTTGACCTCGCCGGCCCAGACCCGCACCAGCGACAGCTTGCCCGAGTGCGGCAGATGGTAGGTCTTGAGCACCTGGACGAGGGTCGGGCCGCTCGGATCGACGCCGACCCGCTGCGCGGTCACGCCTGGCTCCGGCGTCTCCTCGTGCAGCGCGTCGAGCAGCCGGCGCACGCCCATGTCGCGCTCGGCCACGCCCATGAACACCGGGACCACCTGGTCGGCGCCGAGCGAGTTGCGCAGATGGCGCGTGATGTCCTCGGCCGGCGGCTGCCGCTCCTCGAGCAGCATCTCCATGAGGTCGTCGTCGAAGTCGGCGAGCGTCTCGAGCATCTCGGTGCGCGCCGCCTGCTCGCGCTCGCGATATTCCTCGGGCAGGTCGATCCGATCCGACGGCGCGTTGGCGTGGTAGGCGTAAGCCTGCTCGGTTACGAGATCGATGTAGCCGACCAGCTCGTCGCCGCGCCCGATCGCGTACTGGTGCGGGATCACCGGCCGGTCGGACAAGTCGCGCAACGCCTGCAGCAGATCGCGGTAGCGCACCTCGGAGCGGTCCATCTTGTTGATGAAGATCAGGTGCGGGATCGCGTGGGCATCCAGGAACTTGAGCAGCGGCGAGACGGTGATCAGGCGTTCCAGCACCGGCTCGACCACGACCACGGCCGCATCGGCGCCGAGCAGCGCGTTGCGCGCCTCCTGCGCGAACTCGACCGATCCCGGACAGTCGAGAATGGTCAGCGCGGCGCCGTTGTGGGTGGTCGTAGCGACATTGACCTCCGTGCTCATCTGGCGCTCGCGCGCCTCGGTCGAGGCGTCGCCGACCGTGTTGCCGTCGCCCGCCTTGCCCTTGCGGTTGATGCGCCCGGTCACGAACAGCAGACTCTCAAGCAGCGTGGTCTTGCCAGTCCCGTTTGGACCGACCAAGGCGACATTACGGACCGAGGTTCCTGCGGCCATCGGATTCTCCCTGACGGGCTGGACATGGCCGTCGCGCGATGGCGGCCGCCTGGCCGGCGCGCCATGGACGACCTTTGCTCCGCCCATGTTCGGTCAGGCGGCCGGGCCAAGGCAACTCGAAAATCACCGAACTGTCACGAAGCGCGGTTTTGGGCGTACGCCTGCTCCAGGGCCTCCGCGGCGGCGAGCCAGCGGTGCTCGGCGGCCTCGATCGCGGCCTTGAACTCAGCCTCGCTTCGGCCTGCCGCTGGCGTTGCGCGCCGCCCGAGTCGCCCGCGAGCGCCGTGCGCGATGCAGGCGCAGGGCGGGCAGCTAACGCTGCCGACGGCCAGAATGCTGCGCTGGGAGATGGCGGGCCTCCTACCTCTCCCCACCCCTACAGGCATTGTGGCTTGACGGCCGATCGCCCTCATCACTCACATCCACTATGGGCCAGGGTGAGAGATTACCGGTCGGCCCAGCATAGCATACGCGGTACATCGCGAAGCCTGCTTCGGTGCGAATGAAGACCCATAGCTCGCCCGTTGCCGTATCGATGACGACAGTTGGAGGGCCGGCCATCATCTGGAACCGGCCGACAATACCGTCATCACCGAACGCGCGAGGGCTTAGCAAGGAGAACGCGGTCACAAGAGCTGCGAGGTGTTTCATCGGAGGCATCTTCCAACACTGTGTTGAGGTGCGTCACGAGCTATACTGAGGGCGGGCGCCTGTCACCCCTGGTTGGGCGGGGCGCCCCAACTGGCATCATTCCGCCTCTAAGAAAAAATTCCTCCACGACCACCCCAGCGATCTGAAAAGCTCATGGACTGAAAGGAACACCGCGACTGCAATCCTGAAAAGGTATCAGGAATCGGTGTCGGACTAATTGGCTGAGGAAAGGTGCAGCCAGTTCCCCAGTTCGGCGGCCGCGGGGGTCGAGTTCACGCCGGGGCGGCGCGCTCCAGAGCCTCCGCGGCGGCCAGCCAGCGGTGCTCGGCCGCCTCGATCGCGGCCTTGAGCTCGGCCTCGCGCCTGAGCAGCGCGGCGATCTCGCCCCCATTGAGCGCGTAGGTCGCACTGTCGGTGAGCCTGGCCGCGAGCGTGGCGCGTTCCTTATTCAGGCGCTCCAGATCGCGCTCGGCTGCCTGTGCCGCCTGGCGCAGAGGCGCGAGACGGGCGCGCGCCTCAGCCTGGCGCTGGCGTTGCGTGCGGCGCGGGTTGACCTCCGATGCCGCGCCTGACGGCGGTCTGGTCAATGCCGGCTCGAGCAGTGCGCGACGATAGTCGTCCAGGTCGCCCTCGAACGGCCGGACGCGACCGCCCGCGACCAGCCAGAGGCGATCGGCCGTCAGCTCGATCAGGTGCGGATCGTGGCTGATCAGCAGCACGGCGCCGGCAAAGTCATTGATCGCAAGCGTCAGCGCCTCGCGCGAATCGATGTCCAGGTGATTGGTAGGCTCGTCGAGGACCAAAAGCTGCGGCGCGTCGGCGCTGATCAGGGCGAACGTGAGCCTCGCCTTCTCGCCGCCGGAGAGCGCGCCGGCCGGCAGGTCAGCCTTGTCCTGGGGCAAGCCGAAGCCGCCGAGGTGCCTGCGCAGGCGCTCCTCGCGCTCGGTCGGCAGGCACCGCGCGAGGTGCTGCAGCGGGCTGTGGTCCGGTTGCAGCGCCTCGATCTGGTGCTGCGCGAAGTAGCCGACCCGCAGCTTCGGCGCGCGGATCACTTCGCCCTGCAAAGGCTGGAGCTGCCCGGCCAGCAGCTTGGCGAAGGTCGACTTGCCATTGCCATTCGCGCCGAGCAGGGCGATCCGGTCGTCCGGGTCGAGGCGCAGATCGAGGCGGTCCAGCACGACGTGGTCGCCGTAGCCGGCGGCGGCCCGCTCCAGCGTGATCAGGGGCGGCTCCGGCACCTCGGGTTGTGGGAAGCGCAACGTCACGTGCGGCGCCTCGACCACCGCCGGGATCGGCTCGAGCCTGGCGATGGCCTTGAGGCGACTCTGCGCCTGGCGCGCCTTGCTCGCCTTGTAGCGGAAGCGGTCGACGAATGCCTGCATGTGCTTGCGCCTGGCCTCGAGCTTGGCGCGTTCCTTGGCCTGCCGGGCAAGCTTCTCGCGCCGTACCCGCTCGAAGGCGTCGTAGCCACCGGCATAGGCGGTGAGCCTTCGCTGATCCAGGTGCACGATGCGCTCGGGCACGCGGTTCAACAGATCGCGGTCGTGGCTGACCAGGAGCAGGGTCTTGGGATAGCGCCGCAGATAGTCCTCGAGCCAGAGGCTCGCTTCCAGGTCGAGATGATTGGTTGGCTCGTCCAGCAGCAGGAGATCGGGCTCGGCGAACAGCACCGCGGCGAGCGCCACGCGCATGCGCCAGCCGCCGGAGAAGCTGGCAAGCGGCCGCTGCTGCGCGGCCTCCTCGAAGCCGAGGCCGGCGAGGATCGCGCTCGCGCGCGCCGGCGCGGCGTGCGCCCCGATATCGGCCAGCCGGGTCTGGATCTCGGCGATGGCGTGCGGCTCGACCGCGGCATCGGCGGCGCGCAAGAGGTGGGCGCGCTCCTGATCGGCCTCGAGCACCGCCTGGCGCGGCGTGCGGTCTCCCCCCGGCGCCTCCTGCGCGACCCAGCCGACGCGGGCGCGTCGGCGCAGACGGACTTCGCCCCCATCGGGCGTCAGCTCGCCCAGGACCAGGCGCAGCAGGGAGGTCTTGCCGCTGCCGTTGGCGCCGACCAGGCCGGCGCGCTGGCCCGCAGGCAGATGCACGCTCGCCCGCTCGAGCAGCGGCCGGCCGCCGATGCGCAGGGTGACCTCGTTCAGGTGCAACATGGCGCGGGGCATAGCACGGGGCGCGCCGTCGCCCAACACCCCTGCACCGTGGCGTCTTGCCCGGCATCATGATACCCGGTCCCGCCCCGGAGCACAAATCGTGCCATGTCGCCTCCAGCGCGCGGCAAATCCCGTAGTACGATCGCCCGGAGCATCTGACAGCATGCCGCGTCCGGTCCCGCCAGTCGGATAGCGATGGAACCGCAGTCACCCGCGATCCCGCCCCGAGCGGCGACCTTCTATGCCGCGATCAAGGCGTTCACCGACTTCGCCGACGTGGCCGATCCGGCCCGCTACGTCGCGGCTCCCGACGACTGGATCGTGGTGCTGGGCGACATACGAGGCTCGACCGAGGCCGCCCACGCCGGCCGCTACAAGGAAGTCAATCTGGTCGGAGCCGCCTGCATTACGGCCACGCTCAACGTCACGGGCGATCTGGACCTTCCTTACGCATTCGGCGGCGACGGCGCCACCGTGCTCATCCCGCCCGAGGTCCGCGATGCCGTCGAGGCTGCTCTCCGTGGGACCCGACGCCTCGCTCGCGCCGGCTTCGAACTCGACCTCCGACTCGGCGTGATCCCGGTGCACGCATTGCGACGGCTGGGACGCGATGTGCTGGTTGCCAAACATCAGCTCAGCCCCGGCAACTGCCTCGCCATGTTCGCCGGCGGCGGTCTCGAGCTCGCAGACCATCTGATCAAGAGCGGCGCGGAATTCGCGCTCGACGAGCACGACGGCCCGGAGCCGCCCGATCTGCACGGCCTCTCCTGCCGCTGGGAGCCATACCGCTCGGTGCGCGGCCACATGCTGACCCTGCTGGTGCGGCCGCTGGCGGGCGACGCCCTGGCGCTGCAGCGCGAGATCCTGCATGAGCTCGCCGCTATCATTGGCGAGGCCGCGGGCTCCGCGCGCCCGATCCGGCCGGACAACATGCGCTTCGCCTGGCCGCCGCGCGGGCTGCGCGCCGAGGCGGTCGCGGTCCGTGGCCGCGTGCCCCGCTGGCTCTACTGGCTCGGCATTGGCGCGCAGTCCTGGCTGCAGGCGCTCGCCGAGCGCTTCGACCTCAAGATCGGCGCCTACGACGCGCCCGCCTACCGGGCGCAGATGCAGCAGAACTCGGATCATCGCAAGATCGCGGACACATTGCACATGGTGCTCGACTGCACCGAGGCCGAGAGCGCCGCGATCGAGGGCCGTCTCGCCGCCCTGCATGCAGAGCGACGGATCGCGTACGGCACCCATCGAGCCGACCGGGCGCTGATGACCTGCCTGGTGTTCTCGCTGGCGCAGGGCCGCCACGTGCACTTCATCGACGGCGCCGATGGCGGCTACGCGCTCGCGGCGCTTCAGCTCAAGGCACAGCTGCAGGCGCTCGCCGCGCCCGCGCTCGAACTGCTGCCGGAGCGTCGCCCGCAGGGCACGCGCGAGCCGCACTGATCGACCCCCTCCCGGGCCCTGGCAGGGAAGGCGCACCGCCGTGCCGTTCGACCCTGCTCAATCAGCCGGCGGGCGATGCGGCCGGACTCTTGCCCGCATTGCGCTCGCGCCGCTCGGCGTGCGCCTGCGCGGCGGGTTTGCCGGATCACGGGCCGACGCGCGCGCCCACCGCGCGCTCGCGACCGTCGCGATAGAGCACGAGCTGCAGGTCGGCGCCGACCGGCAGCAGCCCGACCACATTGCGCAGATCGCCCGCATCCTGAACCGGCTGCCCGTTGGCCCGCACCACCACGTCGCCCGGGGCGATTCCGGCGCGCGCCGCCGGCGAGCCTGGCTCGACGTGGGTGATCACCGCGCCGCCCGGCAGCTCGAGATGCATGTCGCCGGCCCGCGCCGGGGTGAGGTCCTCGATCGTGATGCCGAGCCGGCCGCGGCGCACCTCGCCGTGCTCGATCAGCTGCGCCATGACCGCCCTGGTCATGTTCGCGGGCACCGCAAACCCGATGCCGACGTTGCCGCCGGTCGGCCCGATGATCGCGGTATTGATGCCGACCAGCTCGCCCTTGGAGTTGACCAGCGCGCCGCCCGAATTGCCGGGGTTGATCGAGGCGTCGGTCTGGATGAAGTCCTCGTAGCCTTCGAGGCCGAGGCCGCTGCGGCCGAGCGCGCTGACGATGCCGGAGGTCACGGTCTGGCCGAGGCCGAACGGGTTGCCGATCGCGATCACCACATCGCCGACCTCGAGCCGGTCGGAGTCGCCGAACGGGACACCGGTGAGACCGGGCGCGTCGATCTGGAGCAGCGCGACGTCAGTCGCCGGATCGCTGCCGACCAGACGCGCCGGAAAGGTGCGCCGGTCCTTGAGCGTGACCTGGATCTCGGCGGGGTTGGCGACGACGTGACCATTGGTCAGGACGTAGCCGCGCGCGGCATCGACGATGACGCCGGAGCCCGCGCTCAGCACCTCGCGCTCGCGCGGTACCGCCGGGAGGTCGAAGAAGCGCCGGAAGAACGGGTCGTCGAACAATGGGTTGGGGGCGCGCTCGACCCGCGAGCGCACCGCGATGTTGACCACGCCCGGCGTCACGCCCGCGACCAGCGGCGCCATGGTGAGCACTCCGCGCGCGGGGTCGAGCATCGGCCCGCCAGCCGGCGCCGGGATGCCAGCGGCCCGCGCGCTCGGCGCGTTCTGCGGTGCGGCCCCGGGCGAGGGTGGCATCTGGCACCCGGCGAGCAGAGCAAGGAGCGCAAGCGCGGCGACGGTTTTGCTGCACATGATCATCGTGCCGTCGCCGCTCCCTTTGGGTTCACCACGTCCATCGCTGCCGCGCACCACCGCGCCGCGCTCGCGCCGACCCGGTCAGGTCCGAGATATGGCGCGCCGCTCGCACCTCGCCCAGCGCCCGGAACGCTTGCCCGCCGCGGCGCGGATATGGCGCCGTCCGGGTCCGTACCATCGGCGCAACCTCCAGGGTAGCGTTAACTACTCCTTGACCAATTCTCGCGAGATCAATGCTTCGATGGTCCATGCGACCCTGGGAATCCGTGCGCCCGACCGCCAGCAGGGCGGGCGGGGTGGGCTGGTCGAGCCGGGTGACCCCAGCGGCAGGGCGGGCCCGTCGAGGTCTCGGGCTGCTTGGCGGCTGCTGGTGCTCCGAAGCGCGGGGGACAACCGGACCGCAAGAATGACAGGTTCGAATAGCTAACTGATTGACCTCGGCTGATCTCTCGGGCTCGTTCGGTTGCGCGGCCAGCGATCCGGGCTGCGGCCAGCTGCTCGTCGGGTTCGCTCGGTTGCGGCGCCAGCGAATCCGGCCTGCGCCACCTGCTGGTCGGGTTCGTTCGGCTGCGGCGCCAGCGAATCCAGCCTGCGCCGCCTGCTCGTCGGGGTTCGTTCGGTTGCGGCGCCAGCGAACCGCCCGGCCTGCGCCGCGTGCTCGTCGGGTTCGTTCGGTTGCGGCGCCAGCGAATCGCCCGGCCTGCGCCAACTGCTGGTCGGGTTCGTTCGATTGCGGCGCCAGCGAACCGCCCGGCCTGCGCCGCGTGCTCGTCGGGTTCGTTCGGTTGCGGCACCAGCGAACCGCCCGGCCTGCGCCGCGTGCTGGTCGGGTTCGTTCGGTTGCGGCGCCAGCAAATCCGGCCTGCGCCGCGTGCTCGTAGGGTTCGTTCGGTTGCGGCGCCAGCGAATCCGGCCTGCGCCGCGTGCTGGTCGGGCTCGTTCGGTTGCGGCGCCAGCGAACCGCCCGGCCTGCGCCGCGTGCTCGTCGGGTTCGTTCGGTTGCGGCGCCAGCGAATCGCCCGGCCTGCGCCAGCTGCTCGTCGGGTTCGTTCGGTTGCGGCGCCAGCGAATCCCGGGTTCGCGCCAACTGGTTCCAAGGAGCGCAGGCCGCGAACCCATGTACCTCATTCTAGGAATTTGAGCAAGGCAGGGGCCTCACGAGCGCAACGCTGTCACGCCCCGCCGATCGACCCAGGTCACCGATTTTGGGCGGGAGCAACGGACGCTTTGGCAACTGGCTGACCGCGCCGACACGCCGGTTCACGATCGTCATGTCTCGACCGACAATCGCCCGCTGACCAGCCAGAAGAGCAGGTTGCGGGTCGCCCTTCTGATCTGATCTCCCGCTCTCGGGCCCGACAAGTCGCGATGCGGCAGGCCAGCGCGAGCGGGCGACGGCGCGTGCGACCTGCCGCGTCGGTCTACGGCGGGTTTGGCGCGAGCGTTCGGCACCGCCGAGCTCGACGAGGCTGAGGTGGTCTCGGCCGAGCTTGGCAGGACTGCGTCCGAGTCTGGCTACAATCCGGGAGGCGAAGCTGGAGGGTATTGCCGCCCGGCACCTCCGCGCGTCTAATGCAGCCGGGGCTTCTTCAGGAAGTCGTTGCGGTCGGCGGATTGAATGGTGACGCGCTGGAGCGCGCCGTCGCGCACGATGGTCAGCGGGATGGCGCTGCCGGCGGGTCCGATGGCCCAGATGCGGCGGAAGGTGTCGGCGAGGTCGCTGACGCGCGCGCCCGCTACCTCGAGCACGAAATCGCCCGCCTTGATGCCGGCGCGCTCGGCCGGGCCGCCGCCCGCGACGCCGGCGACGAACACGGTGTCGTCGGTCGCGGAGGTGTACATACCGAGCCACGGCCGCGGCGGCCGGTCGACCCGCCCGAGCGTCATAAGGTCGTGCAGAATCGGCTTCAGCAGGTCGATCGGCACGATCATGTTGCCCTGGGACGCCATGCCCTCGCCGCGCGCCTCCTGCACGAACAGCGAGCCGATGCCGACCACGCGGCCGTCGCCGGCGAGGCAGGCGGCCCCGCCCCAGCTCGGGTGCGGCGGGCTGGTGAAGATCGCCTCGTCCAGCACGTATTCCCAGTAGCCGGCGAACTCGCGCTTGGACACCACCGCCGCCTTGAGCGCATGGGGCCGACCGCCTTCGCCCGCCACGATCACCTCGTCGCCGACCGCGCTCGCCTGCGCGCTGCCGAGCTCCAGCGGCGGCGCGTCCAGCCGGCCGAGCGCCTGGATCAGGCCGAAGCCGCTCGCCTGATCGTAGCCGACCACGTGCGCGGGCGCGGCGGCGCCGGAATGCGCGCTCACCCACACCGTCTCCGCCTCGGTGATCAGGTAGCCGATGGTCAGGATCAGGCCGTTGCGGTCGATCACCACGCCGTTGCCGGCACGCTCGGTGCCGAGGATCGAGGCGGTGAACGCATCGGCGGGGATCTCGGTGCGCACCGCCACGACGCCGGCCAGCGCCCGCTCGAGGTCGAACGCGCAGTCCTCGGGCCGCGGCTGCGCGGCTGCGGGGATCGCCCACTCCGTCTCGTCGCCCAAACCCGACCTCCTCCTCCGCTGGACCTGCGGCGCCAGGACGGCGCCAGACCGGTCCCGGTCGGCCGATCGCTTCCCTGCCGAGGCGCCCCCGGCCAACGCGGCGATGGCCTCTGCCCGGAAACATAGCGCCCGATCGGGTCGCCGCCCATGGCGATCGCGAGCAAAGTCGTGCGGCGCAACAGGGATGCGCCTGCCGTGCGGGCATGCCCCTGCGGGCGGCGCGTGCGCCGCTCCGGCTGGCGGCGAGCGAGCGCTCGGCCGAGCACGCGTCGTCCAAGCCGGGTCAGGGGCGGTCGGCCGAGCGGCGGTCGGTTAGCAGCGGCGGCTGCCCGCTCACCTCCGCGCCGGCGTCGGCGGCGAGCGGGACATAGGCGAGCACGGAGGCCGCGGCCAGGATGGCGACGCCGAAGAACGCCGCGGTGAAGTCGGCGGCGGCGAGATGCTCGCCGCCACGCGCGGCCGCGCTCAGGTGCAGCAGCAGGGCCCCGGTGCCGACCCCGACCGTCAGCGACAGCTGCTGCATCATGCTGGCGAAGCTGGTCGCCCGGCTCAGGCTCACGCGGTCGATGTCGGCGTAACCCAGCGTGTTGATACTGGTGAACTGAAGCGAGCGGAAGAAGCCGCCCGCGAGCAGCACGGCGAGGATGAAAAGATGCGGCGTGGTCGCCTGGAACAGGCCGTTCGCGGCGATGAAGGCGCTGCTGATCAGCGCGTTCGCGAGCAGCACGCGCCGGAAGCCGAACCGCTTGAGGATCGGCGGCGCGGTGATCTTCATGAGCATCGCCCCGGCGGCGGCGGCGAAGGTGAGCAGGCCCGAGCTGAACGCGCTGAGCCCGAACCCGGCCTGCAGCAGCAGCGGCAACAGGAACGGGGTCGCGCCGATGCCGATCCGGAACAGAGAGCCGCCGATCACGGCGGCGCGGAAGGTCGGCACCTCGAGGAGGGCGAGGTCGATCACGGGATGCGGGGTCCGCCGCGCATGGCGCACGTAGAGCGCGAGCGCGAGCCCGCCGGCAAGGAGGAGCAGCAGGGTGAAGCCCGGCGGCACGAGGCCGCGGCCGATGCTCTCGAAACCGGCGACGAGCCCGAGCAGACCGACCGAGCTCACGAGGAAGCCGCGCAGGTCCAGGGGCGGCGGCCGCTCCTCGCGCACGTCCGGGATGAACAATGAGACCAGCACGATCCCGAGCGCGCCGATCGGCACGTTGATCCAGAAGATCCAACGCCAGCTCACGTACGTGGTGATGAAGCCGCCGAGCGGCGGCCCGAGGACGGGGCCGATCAGCGCCGGGACGGTCAGCCAGGCCATCGCGCGCACGAGGTCGGCCTTGGCGGTCGCGCGCAGCAGGACGAGGCGGCCGACCGGCACCATCATCGCGCCGCCCAGACCCTGGAGCGTGCGCGCCAGCACCAGTTGCCAGACCGAAGAGGCGAAGCCGCACAGGACGGACCCGAGCACGAACACGGCGATCGCGAGTCGGAACACCCGGCGCGCGCCGAACCGGTCGGCGACCCAGCCGCTGATCGGGATGAACACCGCGAGCGCGAACAGGTAGGAGGTGATCGCCAGGCTGAGCCGCACCGGGCTTTCGCCGAACGCCGCGGCGATCACCGGCAGCGCGGTGGCGATCGCGGTCGAGTCAAGATTTTCCATGAACAACGCGCAGGCGACGATCAGCGGGATCAGCATGGCACCGGGTTCGCGGTGAAGCGCGCTCGACCCTCGGGCCGATCATCCCTTGGACCAGCGCCGGCGCAGCTCAACATGAACGCCGCGGCGCCAGAGGTCCAGCGCAGTGGCGATGCGCCGCCGAAGGAAGGTGCGAGCTTCTCCGAGTAAGCCCGCGCTCTCATTTCAGGGCCGGCCGCGCGCCCGTTTGCCGAACTCGCCATGTCCTCATGGCCGAGCCGGCGCTCGCCGTTCACGATCGGACAGGGATCCCAGAGCGGTCTTCCTTACGCGCCTCTATACCTCGCATACTCGAACCATCAATAGACGAGGCGGCGGCTCCCCCGGCCGCGGGAACAGGTCAGGCGTCATCCTTTTCCCTTTCGTGCGCGAACGGCTAACTTTCAATCACACCCGCTGGGCGGTCGCTGGAGCTTTCCAAACCTGCGAGGTTCATCCAGCACTTGGAGAATAGAGAAGAGAAAGCGCGTTAGCATCATCAACTGCAAGGGTGCCGTCCCATAGCTGCGGGTCCGGGAAGTTGGTCTCGATGCGCACGGTGTGCTCGTCGACCACGTGCACCGCGGCGATGCTCTCGATGCGCCCCGCGAAACCCACGGGAAGCTCGGTCTTGGCGCGACCGTAGCTGAAAGACAACGTCCTCGGCCGTGAGTGCCGTGGCGTCGTGGAAACGCCCGTTCGGGTAGTTCGAACGTCCAGGTTGTCGCATCGACCAAGCGCCAGGCCACGGCCAGCTGCGGGCCCAGATTCAGGTCGGAATCAAACCTTACCAACGGCTCGTAGATCTGACGGAGCTGAGCGGTGGTCTGGATATCGTCGTAGGCATGAGGATCGGCGGTTAGCGCGCCGCCCACGCTCGCCCAGCGCAACACATTTCGGCCGCCTCGGGTCCGGCGGCGGAGCGCAAGCGGCGACCATCGTCAGTACCGCAACGAATGTCCTGGCGCCGCTCATGATCACGCCTTCCCGCTGATTTCGCACGAGGGTAGGCCCGATCATCCGCGATTAGAAGCTTGCTGGACGCCGCGACCGCTACGGGCGCGCCGTTCACGGCGCCCGAAACCGGACGTCCGCCCTCCTGCTGTTCACAACCGGCAGGCCGTGAGCCTCGACTTGGCCGTCATTGCGAACGCCCGAAGGCGCGAAGCAATCCAGGAAGGTCGGCGATCATCTCTGGATCGCCGCGGGTTCCGATTGGGGGACCGTAAGCGCTAACCTGCGCTTCCTGGCGCTAGGCCGAGGGAGCCTCGCCGAAGGTGATCTCGACGCGCCGGTTCTGCGGCTCGCGCACGCCGTCCGCGGTCGGGATGCGCGGCTTGCTTTCGCCGAACCACTGCACCTCCAGCGCGCTTTGCGGCACGCCGCGCGCCGTAAGCGCCCGGGCGACGTTCTGCGCCCGCTGCTCCGAGAGCGCCTGGTTGTACGCGTCGGTGCCCGAGCGGTCGGCGTGCCCGGCGATCACCACCCGCGTCGGCCTGCCGCGCGCATAGTCGGCGACGACCTGGGCGAGCACCGCCTGGGTCACCGGGGTCAGGTCGGCCTGATCCCAGGCGAAGAACACGAGATACGCGCCCTCTTCGGTCGTGAGCGCGCGCTCGACCTCGGCGATCGCGGTCTCGAACCGCTGCTTGCAGGTCAGCTCGGCATCCGGGGTCCACACCGCCTGCTCGAGCCAGCAGTCGAACGCGACCTGCGCCTCGGCGGCGGGTTTGGGCGCCTTGCGCCGGCCGCCCTGATCGAGAGCGGCGAGCAGGCGCGCGCGCGCGGCGGAAAGCTCCTCGGCGCGATCGGCGGCGAGCCAGCGCGATTCCACCGTGTCGGGCTGGACCAGCTCGCCCTTGGCCGAGTCGACCGCCTTGAACTGGAAGTGCCAGCGGTCGCCGTAGTCGCCGCCCATCTCCTCGCCGAGACCGAGGTAGCCTTCGCGCAGTCCCTGGTTGAAATCGGGGCCCTGCGGCACCATCACCTCGACCGCGGGCACCTCGTAGCCGAGCGTGTAGCCGGCATCGAGCACGGTCGGATCGTAGGCGCAGCCCGCTGCAACGCTGAAGGCGCCGATCGACGCCAGCACGACCCGACTGCGCATCCTCGCATCGCCCCTGTTTTGCTTGTCCGTCCGCCTGGCCTGCCCTTGTCCGGGCACGATCGCACAACCAGGCCGCTTTCATATCAGGCGAAATGAACGCGCAGATCAAGGAGTTTCTGGCCCGACCGGCCGGGCTTGGCGCGCGCTGGTCGGACCCGGCCGGTCAAGCGCGCCGGGCGAACAACACACGGACCTCCTCGAGCGCCTGCGTGATCGCGTCGAGCTGGGCGGAATCGGGCGCGGAGGCCTCGGCCACACGCGCCAGCGTCGCCAGCCGGCGCGCGCCCAGGTTCGCGCTCGCGCCCTTCAGCGCATGGGCGATCGACGCCCACGGCCGACCGACCGCGAGCGCTTCGCGCATGCCGAGCAGGTACGTGGCGGCGGTCGACAGGAACAGGGCGGAGAGTTCGCCCTCCAGCTGCGGGTCGCCGTCGGTAAAGCCGCGCAGATGAGCGAGATCGAGCACCGGCTCGGTGCTGGAGGGCTCGCCGCCGCGGGTTTCGTGCGGGATGCTGGCTGGGCGCTCAACCATAGGTTTCATCGCCCTTTTACCGCGCCCCGAGCGCGGGTCAAGCCCTTTGCTGTTTAGCCAGCGCTGCCGCGAGCGCGCCGGCAAGGCCGGCGTTGCTCACCGCCAGGGCGCAGTTGACCCTGACCGTGGCGCCCTCGCTGCGCTCGGCCATGTGCTGCAGCATGAACGGCGTGAACGCCGCGCCGCGGATCCGCCTGGCACGCGCCGCGATCCGCGCCTCCTCGACCAGGCGCTCGATCTTCACCCTGGCCATGGCGTGCTGCGCCGGCGGCGGCTGCGCGACGACCATGCCGCGCAGGCCGAGCGCCCGGTGCGCCGTATGGACGCGGCAGAGTTCGTCGAGCTGCTCGATCCGCGGCACGCGCAGCCCGGTCTCGACCGTGTAGAACCCGGGCAACTCGTCGCAGCGGTAGCCGACCACCGGCACGCCCAGCGTCTCCAGGCGCTCGAGCGTGCGCGCCTGGTCCAGAATCGACTTGACGCCGCTGCACACGACCGTCACCGGCGTGCGCGCCAGCTCCTCCAGATCGGCCGAGACGTCGAGACTGCGTTCGCCGCCCTGGTGCACGCCGCCGAGCCCGCCGGTCGCCATGATCTCGATGCCCGCGCGCGCGGCGACGAACGCGGTCGCCGCCACGGTCGTCGCGCCGAGCCCGCCGTTCGCCACGATCCGCGGCAGATCGCGCGTCGAGCACTTGGCGACCTCGGGCGCCCCAAGCAGATGCTCGAGCTCGGCCGCGCTCAGGCCGACCTTGATGCGGCCGCCCATAACCGCCACGGTGGCCGGGACGGCCCCGACGACGCGCACCGCGTCCTCGATCTCGGCGGCCAGCTCCCGGTTCCGGGGCCGCGGAATGCCATGGCAGAGGATGGTCGATTCCAGGGCCACCACGGCACCGCCTGCGGCCAGGGCGGCGCCGACGCCAGGACTGAGGTCGATGGTCATGCGTTCTCCTCGGTGCGGTGATAGCGCGCATTCCGTTTACGTACCCTGAGCACCGCCGGCGTGCCGTCGTCGTGCGCCGCGAGCGCATCGCCGCAGCCCCGCCGGTTTGTCTTGCGAGGCGGCCCCGTTTGCGTCTAATGCACGGCCGACAACCAGTCCGGACGAGCCATGCAGCGACCGATCGACCAACATACCGCGCTGATCTTCACCATGATGCTGGTCGCCGCGGCCGAAGGCGAGATGACCGATGCCGAGATCGAGACGATCGGGCGGCAGGTGCGCTATCTACCGGTGTTTCGCGACTTCGACCACCAGCGACTGACCGGCGTCGGGCGGGACTGCGCCGAGCTGCTGCGCGACGAGGATGGCCTGGCGGTGGCCTGCGAGATGATCGCCGAGGCGTTGCCGCAACCGCTGCGCGAGACTGCCTACGCGCTGGCCTGCGACGTCGCCGCGGCGGATGGCACGCTCGCCTCGGCGGAACTCGAAGTGCTCGGCCTGCTGCGCAGGCGGCTCAATGTCGACCGGCTGGTCGCGGCGGCGATCGAGCGGGCCACGTACGCCCGTCACGCCATCGCCTGATCGGCCGATGTCCGGTCCGGCGCGGCTGGACCCAGGCGCGCCGCCGGTCGGCGGGGACGGCCGCCTGTTCACCATCGCCGAGATGAGCGCGGCCGATGCCGGCGCGATCGCCGCGGGGGTGCCGGGCATCCGGCTCATGGACAACGCGGGCGCGGCGGTCGCGCGCGCGATCACGGCACGCTTCGCGCCCCGCCCGACCCTGGTCCTGTGCGGCCCGGGCAACAACGGCGGCGACGGCTTCGTCGCCGCGCGCCATCTCGCCGGGTGCGGCTGGCCGGTGCGCCTCGCCCTGCTCGGTGCGCGCGCGCGGCTGCGTGGCGATGCTGCGACCGCGGCCGCAGCGTGGCAGGGCGAAGTTCTGCCCCTCGAGCCCGGGCTGGTCGCCGGCGCCGGGCTGGTGGTCGACGGCCTGTTCGGCGCTGGCCTTGCCCGCCCGCTCGACGGCGTCGCGCGGGATGCGCTCGAGGCCGTCGCCCGGACCGACCTGCCGGTGGTCGCGATCGACGTCCCTTCGGGGGTGCACGGCGACACCGGCGCGGTGCTGGGGACCGCGGCGCGCGCCGTGCTGACGGTCACCTTTCACCGCGCCAAGCCCGGTCACTTCCTGCTCCCGGGGCGCGATCACGTGGGCGAGCTGGTGGTCGCCGGCATCGGCATCCCCGAGCCTGCCCAGGCGATCTCCGGGCCTCTCTTCGCCAATCACCCCCGGCTGTGGCTGGGGCTGCTGCCGCGGCGCACCTCGGCCAGCCACAAATACGCCCACGGCCACGCCCTCGTGCTCGGCGGCGGCATGGCCTCATCGGGCGCCGCACGGATGGCGGCGCGCGCCGCGCTGCGGACGGGCGCCGGCCTGGTCACGGTGGTCTGCCCCAAGGACGCGCTTGCGGTCTACGCCGCCCAGCTGACCGCAGTCATGGTCGCGCCGATTGCCGACGATCGGGAGTTCGCCCAGAGCCTGGCCGATCCGCGCCGCACCGGGATGCTGCTCGGCCCCGGCGCCGGCAGCGGCGAGCTCCTGCAACGCCGGGTGCTGCGGGTGCTCGAGGCAAGGAAGGCGTGCGTGCTCGATGCGGACGCTCTGACCAGCTTCCAGGATCAGCCGCAGACGCTGTTCGATGCAATGGCAAGCCCTTGCGTGCTGACCCCGCACGACGGCGAGTATCAGCGACTGTTCGCCCATGAGGGCGACCGGCTGACGCGCGCGCGGGCCGCCGCGGCGCAGAGTCGCGCGGTGATGCTGCTCAAGGGCGGCGATACCGTGGTCGCCGCGCCCGACGGGCGTGCGTTCATTCAGCCCGACGCGCCCCCGGCGCTGGCCACGGCGGGCTCGGGCGACGTGCTCGCCGGCATCGTGCTCGGCCTCTTGGTCCAGGGCATGCCGGCGTTCGAGGCGGCCGCCGCCGGCGTCTGGCTGCACGCCCGGGCGGGTTGCCTCGTCGGACCCGGACTGATCGCGGAGGACTTGCCCGAGGCCCTGCCCGAGGTCTTGGCCGAGCTCGAGCGGCTTCGGTAGGTTGCCGCGTTGATCCTCGGGCGGAGACCGCAGGCCAGTAGGCAGATGGATGCCCCGCGCACCGGGCAAACTCTTGGCCCGAACCCTGGTTTGCCCGGCGCGGTTGCCCCTCGGAGCTGCGCGGGTTCCGCTGCCCTGATCCTGGCGGAGCAGCAGCGCGCCGCAATCCGTTCTGGGGTCGGAACGTGGTGCACCCCTGAGCGCCCTGGCTGGCCGTAGGTTCAGGCGCCTCGCCTACGGTTTGCGCACCAGGTCGGTTGGCTCACCGAGCGTGTCGCGCACCCATAGCTCCTTCACCACCACGAACACCACCACGGCGAGCGGGGTGGCGAAGAGGATGCCCAGCAGCCCGAACAACAGGCCGAAGGTGACCACGGCAAACAGAACGACGGCGGGCGGCAGCGCTACCACGTGGCTCTGGATCAGGGGGGTGATGGCGTTGCTCTCGATCTGCTGGACCGCGACGTAGAGCAGCAATGTCCATAGGCCGGTCTGGAAACTTTCGGAAAGCCCGATCAGCAGCGCCGGGACGGCCGCGATAACCGGTCCAATCAACGGCACGAACTCGGCGAGGCCGGCGAGCAGGGCGAGCGCCAGGGCGGCCGGCACGCCGATCATCCACAGGCCCAGGCCGGTCAGCACGGACACGAGCACCATCGCGATCAGCTGGCCGAGCAGCCAGCGGCGCAGCGCCCAGCCGGCCAAATCGAGGGCGTCCCCGCAATACCTGCGGGGGGTGCCCGGCGGCAGCAGCTGCAGCACGCCGCGCCGGTAGAGGTCAGGCTGGGCCGCCAGATAGACGCCGCCGAACATGATCAGCAGGAGATCGAGGAAGCCCCCGGCGAACGACGCAACCACCCCGGCCACGCCTGAGAGCAGGCTGCGCGCGGCGGGCGTCACATTGCCGCTGCCGATCAGCCCGCTGAGATCGCCGATGCCGAGGCGCTCCTCGAACGCGTGCCAAGCCTCCGGCAGGCGCTCGGTCAGCTCGGTGGCCTGCGCCCGCACCTGTGCGCCGAACAGCCAAGCGGCGCCGCCGATGGCGGCGAGCAGCACCAGCGTCGCCGCGGCCAGCGCCCAGCTGTCGGACAACGGGGTCCGGCGCGCGATTGGCTCGGCAAGTGAGCGCAGCAGCACCCCCACCAGAACCGCACCGAACACCAGCAACAAGACATCCAACAGGCTCCACAGCAGCAAGGCCAGCGCGCCAATCGCGACGACGATCAGAACCCGGCGCGCGAAAGCAGCATCGCCGCGAGCGCCTAGTGCCATGAACCTCGCTCGATCGGTGTGGATCTTCTAGCTCGGACAACACCGCGAGCGGGGCGTGGTTCCTGCCCCTGCTGACCGTGGTCGATCGTGGCAGCGGCTCCGCGCGTCGACCCGGCCGGCAAGCGTGAGCCGCGTCCCGCAACTCGGCCGACAATCGGGGCCACGAACGAGCGCGCCGTCCGGCGTGGACCGAGGCGCGCACCGAGCGAGTAGGGAGAGGCAGACGCCGTGGCTCGAAATCTTGGTTCTGCTCTCGTTCATCCTGCTGAACGGCTGCTTCGCCATCGCGGCGCTCGCCGTAATCTCGGCGCGCCCGGCGCGGTTGGAAGCCCAAGCCCACCGGAATGACAGCCGCGGCGCTCGCCTGGCGCTCGCGCTTGCCCGCGATCGCGGCTGCGTCCTCTCGACCGCGCAGATCGGCCGCGTCGGGTGCTCGCGAGCGGCGGCACGCCGGCGGGCTGGCGTGAGCTGGGCGCGCCTGGCGCCGCGCGGCTTTACCTGTCCTGCGCGAGCGCAACCGGAAACGGCGTCAGTCGAGCTCGAAGGCGTCCTTGTAGTCGAGCTTCCTGGCCGGGTCTTGCCGCTCCTTGCGCAGCACGCAGTTGCCCGCCACGAGCGCCTCGATCTCGGTGCCCATGAAGCAGCGGAACGCGTCCTCGGGCGTGCACACGATCGGCTCGCCGCGCACGTTGAAGCTGGTGTTGACCAGGACCGGGCAGCCGGTGCGCTCGTTGAACGCGCTGAGCAGACGATGGTAGCGCGGGTTGGTGTCGGCGTGCACCGTCTGGATCCGCGCCGAATAGTCGACGTGAGTGACCGCCGGAATCTGCGAGCGCGCGACGTTCAGCTTGTCGATCCCGAACAGCGCCTGCTCGTCCTGGTTCATCAGGCGACGCCGGTGATCGATCACGTCGGCGACCAGGAGCATGTACGGGCTGTCGTCGTCGAGCTCGAACCAGTCGGCCATCCTCTCGCGCAGAACCGAGGGCGCGAACGGCCGGAACGATTCGCGGTACTTGACCTTCAGGTTCAACGTCCGCTGCATGGTCGGCGAGCGGGGGTCGCCCAGGATCGAGCGCGCGCCCAGCGCGCGCGGCCCGAATTCCATGCGTCCCTGGAACCAGCCGACCGCCTTCTCCTCGACCAGCGCGTCCACGGTGAAGTCGATCACATCATCATCGAAGACGACATCGAACACCGCGCCGGCGCCGCCGAGCCGGCGTTCGATCTCGCCCTGCTCGAAGGCTGGACCGAGATAGGCGCCCCGCATGCCGTCGCGCATGCCGTTCAACGTGCGCGGTTGCCCCCTGAACAGGTGGTAGGCGGCGAACCCCGCGCCGATCGAACCGCCGGCATCGCCCGCCGCCGGCTGAATCCAGATCCGCTCGAACTGGCCGTCGCGCAGGATCTTGCCGTTGGCGACGCAGTTGAGGGCGACGCCGCCCGCGAGACATAAGTTCTTCTGCCCGGTGTCGCGCGCCAGCGCCCGGGTCAGCCGCAGCATCACCTCCTCGGTCACCGCCTGGATCGAGGCGGCCAGATCCATGTCGCGCTGGCGCACCAGCTCGTCGGGCCGGCGCGGCTTGCCGCCGAGCAGCTGATCGAACTTGCCATTGGTCATGGTCAAGCCCGTGCAATAATTGAAGTAGTCCTGGTTGAGGCGGAACGTGCCGTCGTCTTTGAGATCGATCAGATGGTCGAGGATCAGCTGCGCGTACTTCGGCTCGCCGTAGGGCGCCAGCCCCATTACCTTGTATTCGCCCGAGTTGACCTTGAATCCGGTGTAATAGGTGAAGGCCGAATAGAGCAGACCGAGCGAGTGCGGAAAGTGCAGCTCCTTCAGCATCTCCAGCCGGTGGCCGCGGCCGAGGCCGACGCTGGTGGTCGCCCATTCGCCGACGCCGTCGATGGTGAGGATCGCGGCCTCGTCGAACGGGGACGGGAAGAACGCGCTCGCGGCGTGGCTCTGATGATGCTCGGTGAACAGGAGCTTGCGCTCGACGTCCTTGCCGGCGCCGCACTCCACGAGGTGATCGCGCAGCAGCCGCTTCTGGAACAGCTTTTCCTTGAGCCACACCGGCAGCGCCATGCGGAACGAGGTGAAGCCCTTGGGCGCGAACGCCAGATAGGTCTCGAGCAGGCGCTCGAACTTGAGGAACGGCTTGTCGTAGAACGCCACGCCGTCGAGCTGGTCGAGATCGATGCCGCCTTCGGCCAGGCAGTATTCGATCGCGTTCTTGGGGAACCCCGAATCGTGCTTCTTGCGCGTGAACCGCTCCTCCTGCGCGGCAGCGACGAGCTCGCCGTCGGCGATCAACGCCGCGGCGCTGTCGTGATAGAACGCCGACAGGCCGAGGATCCGCATTACGCCTCCTCAGAGCACCGCGTGCTCAAAATACGGTATAGATGAACGGCGCCACGGCGCTACCCTGGGTCAACACGATCAGGCCGCCGAACAGCGCCATCATCAACACGATCGGCAGCAGCCAGTATTTCTTGCGCACCCGCATGAATTGCCACAGCTCGGCCAGGATCGACATGGCGCTCCTCGGTTCGGCTATTCTCAGAACTGTTGGGTCATGGTCTGCGGCGCCGGCCCGGGTGGGTCCCGCACCACCCAATAACTGCCTGCCTGGCGGTCGAATTTCAAGTGGAGCAGATCACGGCCGGTCACGCGCATCAACAGACCGATCGGCACGATCGTGGTCAGATAGATCAAACCGAGCGCGACCGGGCTGACCACCTTGAACAGGAGCAGCCCGAGCGCGGTCCAGGCGCGATTGAGCGGCGCCAGGCGGTCCGGCGCGACCAGCCCGAAGCCGAGCAGCAGCGCACCGACTGCCGCGAGCACGACTTCCATCCACCCCGGCTGGGCGTCGTGCCAGAGATGCAATCCGGTACGCGCCGCGGCGATCGCCAGCAGGATGCCCCCGACCGTCAGCCCGAAGCCGCGATCGGTCGAGCCTTTGACCTCTTCCTTCCGGCTGTAATCCTCGTGAAACGACGGCCTCATGCGACCGAAATCCCGCAATGGACTGGCGAGCGCGGACCGGTGCCCCCGCCCACCGATAGCTTTACTGATTCCCGAGTCAAAGGCAATCCTGCGCTCCGATGCGCCGAGCCGCCTCGATTAGCGCAGACCGTCGACGGGCAGGCAGATTCCCGCGTCGGACCCGCTGAGCTCCGTCGCTAAGCTTTTTAGCATGTCTGGCATCGCGGACCCGCCTGGGCTGCCGATCACCGGCTCCGGACCGCCTCCTCCCGAGTGTTGCGCGCCGGCCCGGCCGGCTCGGGAGCGGCGTCGGCGAGCGGACTGTCGCGCTTTTGCAGCAGATAGAACTCCCATCGCGGCGTGGTGTCGGTGATCACGACGTTCAGGGTCACGGTGTCGCCGGGCGCGACCAGGCCGCCGTAGAACTGCACCCCGTCGAACGGCTCGGTGGTTTCGAGCGTTTCGGAAAAGCGATCGGCGCGGAACGGTCGGCCGGCTTCCGTGGCCTGGCCGAACGACAGGCCATCGCCGAACGGGCTTTCGCGGTCGAGGAATTCCCGAAGCTCCAGATTGAACAAGGACCATGGCTGGCTCGTCGCGTTGCGCACCAGCTTGGTCAGCGCGAAACCCACCTCGTGGTGCGAGCCGATGCGGTTGCCGAATCGATAGGTCATGCCGCGCACGATCAGGATCGCGGGGCCGTCGCCGGTGATCTCCTCGACCAGGACGATCGGGTCGGCGAGCGAGCCGCTGCCCCAGCCCCGCTCGAGCCGCACGCCGCCGAGTTCGTCGCTGAAGGTCAGGCCGTTCACGGTAATCGGCTCGGCTGCTGCGCCGCCGGCGCTGGCGACCGCCAAGCCCACCACGAGCGCGCTGCGGCAGCGGATCATGATGCCTCCCGGTCCCTGATCGCCCGCAGCCCTGGGTCCGTCAAGCCCGGCCGGCTGCGACCGCCGGCAGCGGAAGCGGGCGGTGGCTCGCCAAAGCCTCATGGTCGCCTGCGCGGCGTCGACGCTTCAGGCGACCGTTGGCTGCGGGTTCGCCAGCGGCGCTTGGTCGGACAGCGCCCTGCTTTACTCGGCACTCAGGGCGGAAGTCCGCTTGACTTGCTTATATTCCTATGACAAAACTGCCGATCCTCGCGCCGGCTTTTTCCGATCCTTAACCGCAAACGGGGAGGTTCAGCACCGGAGCGTCAACTCCGAAGGTGAGAGGCATGCTACCGCCGAACTACTTCACTCTCTGGGGCCCCGGAGCGTTGTACGCGGAACTCTATTTCGGCCTGTGCCGCGCACTGGCCGCGCCCTGGCTGAGCCCGCCGCGGCTCACCCCTACGCACGCCGCGTACCCCTATCGGCCAACGCAAAGCCGCAGCCCGTCCGAGCTTGCTGCCGCGGAGCCGCCTGCCGCGGAACCATCTGCCGCCCAGCCGACGGCCGAACCCGCCTCCCTCTTGATGGAGGACGCCGAGCCTCATTCGTCCGGCGCCTCGATCATTCCGTTCGAGCGCGCCCGGGCGCGGCTGTCGCGCCCTCCGCAGAGATGACCGTCTGACCCGCTGGCCAGCGCCACCCCGCTGGCGCGAGCGCGGCCCATCCAGAATTGCTCACGATGCGGCGGCCCGGCCACACCCCGGCCGCTTGCCGCTGACGGCCGGTCGACGCGAGCGCGGTCGCAGGCGACGGCGACGGGTCGCCTTGCCGAACCTTTGCCGCTAAGCTCCGCGGCCATGAACCAGGGCGCGGCGCGCCCGTTTGCGGGGGGCAAGGGAGTGACGCTGTTCGATCTGACGGGGCGGGTTGCGATCGTGACCGGCGGCAACGGCGGGATCGGTCTCGGCATGGCCAAGGGCATGGCGCAGGCGGGCGCATCGATCGTGGTCGCGGCGCGCGACGAGGCCAAGAACGGCGAAGCAGTGCGCGCGCTCGAGGAGGTCGGGGCGCAGGCGATCGCCGTCCGGGTCGACGTCACGGCAGAGGCGTCCTGTCGGGCCATGGTCCAAGCCGCGGTCGAGCGTTTCGGGCGACTGGACGTGCTGGTCAACAACGCTGGCACCACTATCAGAAAGCAGCCCGAGGAATACACGCTCGAGGAGTGGCATATGGTGCTCGAGACCAATCTCACCAGCGCCTTCATGTGCAGCCAGGCCGCCTATCCGGCGATGCAGCGGGCGGGCGGCGGTAAAATCGTGATGATCGGCTCGATGATGTCGATCTTCGGCGCGTCGTTCACGGCGCCCTATGCCGCCACCAAGGGCGGCATCGTCCAGCTCGCCAAGGCGCTCGCCTGCGCCTGGGCCAAGGACAACATCCAGGTCAACGCGGTCCTGCCCGGCTGGATCGATTCCGCGCTGACCCGCGGCGCCCGGCGCGACATAGCGGGTCTGGAGGAGCGGGTGGTGGCGCGCACGCCGGCCGGCCGCTGGGGCACGCCGGACGATTTCGCCGGCGTCGCGGTGTTGTTCGCGAGCCCGGCGTCGGACTTCATCACCGGCGCGACGATCACGGTCGACGGCGGCTACTCGGTCCAGGCCTAGGTCGGCGAGGGGCCTACGTGCGCGCCGCGGGCATGCCCCGATGGTTGTTGGTGACGGGCTCAAGTAGGAGCGCGCGCCAACCGGTGGGCAGCGCCACTGACGCGGTCATCATCGGCAAGTTGACTGCCGAAGAGAGGGTCAGGGAGCAGACGCCCGTCGGCTAGATA
>JBKPNX010000150.1:0-38423 GCA_046732855.1 Pseudomonadota bacterium | reverse complement strand
GCCCGCAGCGGAATCGATGTCGGACGAGCGGCGGCTCCACATCCAGGCTTGGGGAGAGCCGGAGGGCGAGGGCTGGTTCGCGCGCCTGCGCGCCGGGCTCAATCGTTCCTCCAGCCGGCTCAAGAGCAACATCTCGGCGGTCCTGACCAGGCGTAGACTGGATGCCGAGGCTCTGGAACAGATCGAGGAGGCGCTGATCACAGCGGATCTCGGGGTCGAGGCTGCGGCCGAGCTGGCCGCCGATCTCGGCAGGACGCGCTTTGGCAAGGAAGTCACCGACCAGGAAGTGCGCGGCGCGCTCGCCGGGTCGATCGCGGCGATCCTCGAGCCGGCCGCCCGGCCATTCCAGCTCCATCCGGCGCACAGGCCGCACGTGATCCTGGTGTGCGGGGTCAACGGCACCGGCAAGACTACGACGATCGGCAAGCTCGCTCATCAGTTCCGCTCGGGCGGCGAGAAGGTGGTCCTGGCCGCCGGCGACACGTTTCGGGCGGCGGCGATCGAGCAGCTCGACATCTGGGGCGAGCGGGCCGGCTGTACCGTTATCAAACGGCCGCCCGGCGCCGACGCTGCCGGCCTGGCCTTCGATGCGCTGCAACAGGCCCAGGCCGAAGGCGCGGACGTGCTGCTGATCGACACGGCGGGCCGCCTGCATAACAAGGCGGCGCTGATGGACGAGCTCGCCAAGGTCGTCCGCGTGCTGAGAAAAGTCGATCCGGCGGCCCCCCACGATGTCCTCCTGGTGCTCGATGCGACCACCGGGCAGAACGCGCGTACTCAGGTCGAGACTTTCTCGAGCATGGTGCCGATCACCGGCCTCGTGGTGACCAAGCTAGACGGCACGGCGAGGGGCGGCGTGGTGGTCGCGTTGGCCAAGCAGTTCGGCCTGCCGGTGGTCGCGCTCGGCGTGGGCGAGGGGCTCGACGACCTGCGCCCGTTCGAAGCCCGCGCGTTCGCCGAGGCGCTGCTCGGGCTCGAGGCCGCCTAGCGCCGGGCCAGGCTGACCGGTCTCCAGGGGCCGACAGATGATCTGGATGTTGCGGGTGGCGATCGGTATCGCCTATCTGTTGTGGTCCGGCGCCCATCCCGCGCTCGCCGGGGCAGACCCACCGCCCGGGGCGCTGCCCCGGACCACGTCCAGCACCGATCGACCGGAATTCGCGGTCTACGAGCGGAAGCTCGAGGGCCTACGCCGCGGGCTTGCTGCGCTCGACCGGATCGAAGGCCAGTACACCGCCGGCGACCGTTCAGCCACTTACGTCGCATTTGTCGACGGCGCGGTGCCGATCGTCGTCGCCGAGCAGTGGAATCTGGGCGAGTACGGCGGTGGCGAGGCAGTCTTTCATTTCATGCACGGCGATCTGCTACGCTACCGCTCCCGCGCGCGCGGCCTGTCCCACGCCGGCGCGCCCTCGGATGGCTGGTACGAGCGGACGATGACCGTCTATTTCGCGCCCGGGCGATTCGTTGCGGGCACAGGCACGATTAACGGCAGGCCGGCCGAGCCGGACGAGCACGAGGTGCGCGCCGCCTGGCGCCAAGCCGAGGCGGTCAAGGCCCGGATCGCCGGGGCGCGTGCGGCGGGGGTCGCCGTGGCGGACCCGAACCGTGTCCGCTACGCCTGCACGGATGGTGCGACCTTCGCCGTGGCCTTTGACGTCGCCGGCGCGCGCGCCGTGGTCGAGTTCCTCGGGCGCGAGCCGATCGTTCTGTCGCGTGTCGAAGTCGGCGGCCGCTTCGTCTGCGTGGATGACCAGCACAGGTTCCGCAGCGAGGCCGAAGAGGCGCTCTGGGAGGTAGGCGACTTCGTCGCGGTTCGATGCACGCTTGCGGCGAGCTCGACCCCTCTGCGACTGGCGCCGGGCAGCTATCCGCTGTTCGACCCCGCGGCGAGGCCGGCGGACGACTGGTCCCGATTTCTGCTCGACCTCATGCCGTCGATCGACGCCTGCCTTCGGGCGCCGGTGGGCGACCTGCCGCGGGTGATCAAGGCATGGCCGATGAACCGCGGGATGGTCGGGGTCCACCTCCAGGACATCGACGGCGGCCGCCATCAGTGTCTTGCCGTTGCCGACGGCTCGGCGGTCCAGCAGGTCGAGCTGCTGGGGGCCGATGCCGAACGCGCGCCGGGGGAGGGCGAT
Organism: Pseudomonadota bacterium; assembly: GCA_046732855.1. GTDB lineage: Bacteria > Pseudomonadota > Alphaproteobacteria > Geminicoccales > Geminicoccaceae > JBKPNX01. The sequence continues at coordinate 36,282 of JBKPNX010000150.1, read as the reverse complement.
CCGATCTTTACGCCCGACGATGGCGCCTATCCGGGCGGCGCCTGCTTCCGCCACGAGCGCGTCGAGACAGCGAATGGCCGGTTTCTCGGCTGGCTGTCGACGCGGACCTGCTAGTCAGCCCCTTGGCAGGGCGGTCACGACCGCGCGCTGAGCGGCTTGCACCCTTGGGACAAAGTCACAATGTTAGGCGCGCGCGAGGGTAGATCGCCAGTGGACCGAACATGACTCGGAATCTTCTCGAGACCCTGCTTGGCGCGATCGTTGTCATCGTCGCTATCGGCTTCCTCGCGTTTGCCTACAACAGCAGCCAGGTCAAAGAGAGCGGCGGCTACGAGCTGCTCGCGCGCTTCGACAAGATCGACGGCCTCGAGCGGGGCAGCGATGTCAAGATCAGCGGCATCAAGGTCGGCACCGTGCTCGAGCAGACCCTCGACCCCGAAACGTATCGCGCTCAGGTGCGTTTCAGCGTGCGCGACAACGTGCGGCTGCCAGCCGACACCTCGGCCGCGGTGGTGAGCAACGGCCTCCTGGGCGGCAAATATCTGGCGCTCGTGCCCGGCGGCGACATCGAGATGCTGGAGCCGGGCAGCGAAGTGACCCTGACTCAGTCCGCCGTCAATCTCGAGGACCTGATCGGGCACATGATCTTCAGCCAGACGGGCGGTGGTGAGCAGTGAGGCAGCTGGGCGCGCTCGCCGCATGCGCGTACCTCACTGCCTCGGCAGCGCTCGCTCAGACCCAGGGCCCGGTACTCGAGTATCGGACGGCCGTGCTCCAGGGCCTCGACAAGGTCACCGCCCGCGTGTCGACCATACGGGCGCCGCTCGACCAGCCGACCCAGTTCGGGACGCTTGAGATCGTCGCGCGCGCCTGTCGCGAGACGCCGCCGACCGAACCCCCGGAAAGCGCCGCATTCCTCGAGATCCATGAGCTGCCGCCGGCGTCCGACTTGAACGGCACGCCGGTCGACCTGTTTTCCGGTTGGATGTTCGCGTCCAGCCCGGCGGTTTCCGCCCTGGAGCACCCGGTCTACGACATCTGGGTGATCGACTGCGCCGAGCCGGTCGCGCCGGTTGCCGGAGCCCAGGGCGTGCCGGAGACCACGCCGCCCTCGTCGGAATAGAACACGGCAGGGGTGGCCAGCGCCCGCCGCAACTCCCGCTGATAGTGCTCCCGGGTCATCTCGATCGCCCCGAACTGGCGCAGGTGATCGGTCACGAACTGCGTGTCCAGCAGCCGGTACCCGCCCGCGACCAGGCGTTCGACCAGCGCGACCAGGGCGACCTTGCTGGCGTCGCGCGCACGCGAGAACATGCTCTCGCCGAAGAAGGCGGCGCCGAGCGACACGCCGTACAACCCGCCGACCAGCTGCCCGGCGGCCCAGCTTTCGACACTGTGCGCGTAACCGCGGCGGTGCAGGGCCTGATACAACGCGATCAGCTCGTCGTTCAGCCAGGTGCGCGGACGCTCCGGACGCACTTCGGCGCAGGCCTCGATCACTTGAACAAACGCGCTGTCGACCCGGATTTCGAAGCGGCCGCGGCGGACTGCCTTGCGCAGGCTCTTCGGCTGGTGGAAGCGTGCGAGGGGCAGAACGCCGCGGCGCTTAGGGTCGATCCAGTGGATGGTCGGATCGTAGCGATCGTTCGCCATCGGGAACAGGCCGCTCGCGTACGCGCAGAGCAGCAGGTCTGGGGTTAGTGCGGCCATGGTTCTGGCATAGCGAGCCCCCCGCGCGAAGCAAGCAAGCTCGTTTCGATCAGCTGTCGCTTTGCCACTGGCGCAGAAATCCGGCGAGCCAGTCGATGTGATAATCGCCGCTGACGAACCCCGGATCCTTGATGATCGCCTGCAGCAGCGGCAGGCTGCTGGGGAGCCCGGCGATCACGTACTCGCCCAGGGCGCGACGCAGCCGGGTCAGGCACGCGGCGCGCGAGCGGTCGTGCACGATCAGCTTGCCGATCAGACTGTCGTAGTGCGGCGGTACGATGACGCCGGCATAGAGCGCGGAGTCGACGCGGACACCCGGCCCCGCCGGGGCATGATACGCCTCGACCCGACCCGGCGTGGGCAGCAGAGTCCTGGGGTCCTCGGCATTGATCCGGCACTCGATGGCGTGGCCGTCGAAGCGCACGTCGCTTTGGCTCACGCGGAGCGGGTTGCCGGCCGCGATCTCGATCTGCGCCCGCACGATGTCGATCCCGGTGATCATCTCGCTCACCGGATGTTCGACCTGCAGTCGCGTATTCATCTCGATGAAGTAGAGCTCGCCGTCCTGATAGAGGAACTCGACCGTGCCGGCGTTGCGATAGCCGAGCCGGCCGAGCGCGTCCGTCACCCGCTTGCCCAGCTTCGCCCGCGTCGCTTCGTCGAGCACGGTCGAGGGCGCCTCCTCGATCACCTTCTGATGCCGGCGCTGCACCGAGCAATCGCGCTCGCCGAGATGGATGCAATGACCGTGATGATCGGCGAGGATCTGCAGTTCGATATGGCGGGGCCGATCGAGGTACTTCTCGAGATAGACCCGGTCGTCGCCGAATCCCGCCTCGGCCTCGCGGCGGGCAAGCTGGAGCCCTTCGAGCAATTCTGCCTCGTCACGGGCGACTACCATGCCGCGGCCGCCGCCCCCGGCCACCGCCTTGATCAGCAGCGGATAGCCGATCGTTTCGGCGGCATCGCGCGCCATCACCTCGTGGGTGACCGGCCCGTCGGTGCCCGGCACCACCGGCAGCCCGAGGCGGCGGACCGTCGCCTTCGCGACGATCTTGTCGCCCATCAGCCGGATGTGCTCGGGTTCCGGCCCGATGAACACGAACCCGTGCTCGCCGACCATCTGCGCGAAATCGGCATTCTCCGCGAGGAAACCGTATCCGGGATGGATCGCGCGGGCGCCTGAGATCTCGGCCGCGGCGAGGATCGCCACTTTGTTCAGGTAGGACTCGCTCGCCGGGGGCGGGCCGATGCAGACGCTGGCATCGGCGAGGCGTACATGCATGGCGTCGGCATCCACCGTCGAGTGCACCGCCACGCTCTCGATGCCCATCTCGCGGCAGGCGCGGATGATGCGCAGCGCGATCTCGCCGCGATTTGCCACCAGGATCTTGTCAAACATGGCTAAGCCGGCCTGCGGCTCACTCGATGATCAGGAGGAGCTCGCCGTACTCCACGGGATCGCCGTTGGCCACCATGAGCTTGGCGATCCGGCCGCTGCGTGCCGCTCGGATCGGGTTCATGACCTTCATCGCCTCTATGATCAGCATGGTCTGACCCTCGCGCACCTCCGCGCCGACCGCAATGAATGGGGGTGCGCCCGGTTCGGGCGTCAGATACACGGTGCCGACCATCGGCGCACGTACCGCGCCCGGGTGCTCTTCGGACGCGGCTCTGGCGGCGGCCTGCTCGCTCGCGACTGGACCCGCGGGCGCGGGCGCACTTACCCCTGCCGGCACCGAGGCTACGATGGGTTGCGGCTGCCGGGCGACGCGGATGCGCGAGTCGCCTTCCGCGAGCTCGATCTCGGTCAGCCCGGTGCGCTGCAAAAGCTCGGCCAGCGCCTCGATCAGCGCAGTATCGACCTTGGGCTTGGCCATCGGCGCGTCTTGAACCGCTTTGGCAGCTCGGCTAGGGCGCATCGTGCAACAGCGCCGCGAGCGCGCGCAGGGCCAGCGTGTAGCCCTGGGGACCGAGCCCGCAAATCACCCCGTCAGCCGCCGACGAGACATGGGAGTGCTGCCGAAAACTTTCTCGTTGGTAGATATTGGACAAGTGCACCTCTATCAAGAGTAAGTTCGAGGCACGCAACGCGTCGAGCAGCGCGATGGAGGTGTGGCTATAGGCGCCGGCATTCAAGATCATCCCGGCGAAGTGGCCTGGCGCCTCCTGAACCCAGGTGACCAGCTTGCCTTCGCTGTTGCTCTGCCGACATTCGACCGTAAGCCCAAGCTCGGCCGCCTCGGCGCGGCACATCGCCTCGATGTCGGCAAGCGTGGTCCAGCCATAGACATCTGGCTCCCGGCGCCCGAGCAGGGTCAGGTTGGGGCCGTTGAGAATCAGAACGTGGCGCGCCATCGGCCTCCGTGAAGATGGGCGCGTTTTCTAGCGCGCCTTCGAGGTGCTTGCAATCGGGCTGACGCAACGGTGATCGTCCGCATGTCAAGGGGTGCCTGCGCGACCGTGCTGCTCCTGCAATGCTACCGTCGAGAGCGCGTCCTCGGCGGCTGACGGCAGTGCCGGATCGTGCTACATTGCGTGCTACGCTGTCAGAGGATCTGTGCATGGACAAAGAAATTGCTTTGCGTGAGGCAAATCAGCAGTTCGCCAATACGTCCGCGCGGTCGAGGGGGGCGCGAGTTTCGTGATCACGCGGTGCGGCAAGCCCGTCGCGCGTCTGGTGCCGATCGAGCCGGGCAGGCGCACCTCACGCCCGAACAGCAGGCTGCGCGGCAGCGAGCGCTCGAGCGGATGCTCAAAGGTTGGGACCTGGGCGGCTACAAGCTCAATCGAGACGAACTGTATGAGCGCTGAGCGTTGCACGCTCGACACGAACATCCTTGTCTACGCGGTCGACCGCTCGCTGGTCCCAGGCATCAGACGGCGATCGAGATCGTTGACCGATCCATCGAGCGGCCGTGCATTCTGACCGTCAAGGCATTGGCGGAGTTCGTGTTCGCGGTGATGAAAAAGGCTCTGGCGAAGCACTCGGGCAGGCGCGCGACTGGCGGCGGGTGTTTCCGATCGTAGCAGCCGATCAGTATGCGCTCGATCTGGCCTAGAGGGCGATCGAAGAGGAGCGATTTGGCCTGTTCGACGCCCTGCTTTTGGCGACCGCGCGCCAAGCCGGGTGCAGCATTGCGCTGAGCGAGGACAGGCACGAATGGGCGCGAGGCTCGACGGCATCGTCGTGCGCAACCCGTTCGGCCAGCGCGCGCTCGCCGCGGACCTACGGCCATTGCTCGGTCTCTCCTAGGTGACCATGCGGCGGTGCGCGGCCGGCCCAGCCGGGCTGGAGCGCCGCGGCAACCGGTTGGCGCATTCGCAGGACGTCTGGTGCTCAGGCGCCGTCTGACCCCTGCGCGACACCATCGGCTGCGGCCCCCTGGATCGACGCCATCAGCCGCCAACCGTTCGGCGTAAGCTCTTCCAGCGGCTGGAAGCGTGCCTTGTAGGCCATCTTCGGGCTGCCGGCGATCCAATAGCCCAGATAGACGTAAGGCAGCTCGAGCCGGGCGGCGCGCCGCACGTGCCAGAGAATGATCAGGCTGCCGAGCGAGCGCCGCGCGTCGGCGGGGTCGAAAAACTTGTACACGCCGGAAAACCCGCTATGGCAGCGGTCGGTCAGGCTCGCCGCGATCAGACTGCGATCGGGCCGGCGCCATTCGATCACCCGGGTGTCGACCGGGCTGTCGTCGATCATCGCCCGGAAGTCTGCCCAGGTCATTTCGGCCATGCCGCCGGCCGCGTGACGGCCCTCGACATAGCGCCGGAACAGCGCGTACTGCTCCTCCGTGGCGACCGCCCGGCGCTCCCGCGCCCTCAGGTCGGCGTTGTCGCGCAGAATGCGCCGCCAGGTGCGCCGGAACACGAACCGCGCGACCGGAATGCGTACGGGTACGCACGCCCGGCAGCCCGCGCAGCCGGGTCGGTAGGCGTAACCCTGCGCCCGACGGAAGCCGGCACGCAGCAATCGATCGTGTAGCCGGTCCGGATCATAACCGTTCAGCGCCGTCACCACCCGCTGCTCGAGGCGGCCGTCGAGGTAGGGACAGGCTGCCGGCTCCGTGCTGAAGAACACCTGCATCAGTCGACGCCGGTCAGATTCCCGGTCAGTGCAAGCCGCACTGAAAAGCGCCGCTCCTGATCACGCCGGCCGACCGACAGCTGTGCACCGGCCGCGATCAGCGCCAGTCCCGTGCCGCGCGGCCGACCCGCGGCGCGCTCGCTCTTAAGGAATATGAGAAAGGACACAGCCCGCTCGGGCATCGTCGCTCCGCTTGGCGCACGGGACGGTTGACGCTGCATGAGGCGCTGGCTAACCGAGGCGCTGCCGGAACGCAATCGGCGCGCGCCAGCGAGGTCGACCATGGAAATCCGCCGCATGCAAGTCACAGGACCGGACGGCGACTACGGCCTCAGCTATGCGGACTGGGGCAGTCCCGATGCGGCGCGCACGATCGTCTGCGTGCACGGCCTCACGCGCACCGGGCGAGATTTCGACCATTTGGCCATGGTGCTGCAGGACCACGCGCGGGTCATCTGCCCGGACATGGTCGGCCGGGGCTTGAGCGATCGCCTCCGGGACCCCGAGCAGTATGCTTTGCCGACCTACGTGGCTCATATGCTGCAGCTGCTGGACCAGCTCGAGCTGCGCCAGGTGGACTGGGTCGGCACGTCGATGGGCGGCCTGATCGGCATGGGCGTGGCGGCGAGCGGCGCACCGGTCCGCAGGCTGGTGCTCAACGACATCGGCCCGTTCATCCCCAAGGCCGCACTCGAGCGCATCAACACGCATTTGGGGCTGTCGCTCAGCTTTGCCAGCCTCGAAGCGCTGGAGGCGCATCTGCGCGAGGTGCATGCGGGATTCGGGCCGCTCAGCGATACCGAGTGGCGGCATCTGGCCGAGCACAGCGCGAGCCGGCGCGAGGATGGGACGTTTCGGCTGAGCTATGACCAGCGCCTGGCCGGGCCGATGAAGCGGGGACCGATCGCAGACGTCGATCTGTGGCCGGTATGGGACCAGATCCGCTGCTCCGTGCTGGTGCTGCGCGGCGCACAGAGCGAGCTGCTGCTCGCCTCGACCGCGGAGGAGATGACGCGGCGCGGACCCGGCGCCGAGGTGGTCGAGATCGACGGCACCGGCCATGCACCGGCGCTGATGGCCAAGGATCAGATCGCGATCGTGTGCGACTGGCTTTTGCGGTGAGAGGCCGCTAGCGGCGCAGCCGCCGCGCCAACTCGAGCGCCGCATAGGTCAAAATGCCGTCGCAGCCGGCGCGCTTGAAGCCGAGCAGAGCCTCGTTCATGACCCGCTCGCCGTCGAGCCAGCCGTTCAGAGCGGCGGCCTGGATCATCGCGTACTCGCCGCTGACCTGGTAGGCGAAGGTTGGCACGCCGAAGGCATCCTTCACCCGCCTGATCACGTCGAGATAGGGCATGCCGGGCTTGACCATGATCATGTCGGCGCCCTCGGCGAGATCCATCGCGACCTCGCGCAGCGCCTCGTCGGTGTTCGCCGGGTCGAGCTGATAGGTCTCCTTCCCGCGCTTGCCGAGCGCGCCCGACGAACCTAGTGCGTCGCGAAACGGCCCGTAGAACCCGGAGCAGTACTTCGCTGCGTAGGACATGATCCGGGTATGCTCGAGGCCGGCCTCGTCCAGGGCCTTGCGGATCACCCCGACCCGCCCATCCATCATGTCGGAGGGCGCGACCACGTCACAGCCGGCTTCGGCCTGGACCAGAGCCTGCCGGGCGAGGACCGCAAGGGTCGCGTCGTTCACCACATAGCCATCGTCATCGACCAGCCCGTCCTGACCGTGGGTAGTGTACGGATCGAGCGCGACATCGCAGACCACCCCGAGGTCGGGCACCGCCGCCTTGATCGCCCGTACCGCCCGGCACATCAGATTGTCGGGATTGTTCGCCTCAGCGCCGTCGCTGGTCTTCAGTTCGGGCGACGTGACCGGGAACAGAGCGACCGCGGGGATGCCAAGCGCGGCGGCCTCCTCGAGCGATGGTAGCAGTCGGTCGATCGACAGGCGCTCAACGCTTGGCATGGACGGCACGGGCTCGCGCCTATTCCGCCCCTCCAGGACGAACACCGGCCAGATCAGGTCGGCGGCACCGAGGCGGGTCTCAGCCACCAGACGCCTCGACCAGACGTCGCGACGGTTGCGACGCAGCCGCGTGGTCGGGAAGCGGAGAGCAAGGGGGGTGTATTGCGGACGAGTCATGGGAAGGAACATACTCTGCAAGCGTCGTTCCGGCCTTATAGCGCGTGTGGCTGGACAGACCTAGGGGCGGTGTGGTTCAGCACCACGGCCGTGTCCAGCTTGCGGAGATCTGCCCTGTCGCCACAGCTCGCTTTTCGCGGCGGCCGCAACATCGCGCTGAAGGTGCCGCCGCACCAGTTTGACCGAACCGTTGCGTTCTATCGCGATGTGCTCGGGCGGGAGCGCCTGACGCCGCACGGCCGGAGCGAAGCCCTCCGCTTGGGCGACTGCTGCCTGTGGGTCGACTTGTCGCCGCACGTCAGCCAGGCAAGAGCTCTCGCTCGAGCTGCAGGCCGACGATACCGCGGCTGCGGCCGCGCATCTTGCCCCAGACGGCGTCCCCCGGTGCGACGAGGTCGAGCGACTGCCAGAAGGCTTCGATGGCTTTTGGATCGCCCATCCGGCGGGCATCGTGCATCTGGTCGCCCATCCCGCCGAGGATCCGGGCCTATGACCGCAGGGCAGCACCGATGAATTTCGAGCCGAGCGAGGAGCAGCGCGGGTTCCAGGACATGGCGCGCGCGTTTGCCGCCGAGCAGCTGGCGCCGCACGCGGCCGATTGGGACGAGCAATGCTTGTTTCCGGTCCCGACGTTGCGGGCGGCGGCCAAGCTGGGCTTCGCCGGTATCTACATCCGCGAGGACTACGGCGGCGCCGGTCTGACGCGCCTGGATGCGGCCCTCGTGTTCGAGGAGCTCGCCGCCGGCTGCACTTCGACCGCCGCCTACATCTCGATCCACAACATGGTCGCCTGGATGATCGACGCGTTCGGGTCGGACGAGCAGCGTGGCCGCTGGCTCCCCGATCTGATGACCATGGCACGATTCGCCAGCTATGGCCTAACCGAGCCAGGTGCCGGGTCTGACGCGGCGAGCTTGGTCACGCGGGCCGTGCGCAATGGCGACCACTACGTACTGAACGGCAGCAAGGCCTTCATATCGGGTGCTGGTGAAGCCGACGTCTACCTCTGCATGGTCCGCACCGGGGGCGAAGGCCCGGCGGGGATCAGCACCATTGTGGTCGAGCGCGGCACGCCGGGGCTGAGCTTCGGCGCCCAAGAGAAGAAGCTCGGTTGGCATTCGCAGCCGACCGCGATGGTGCTCTTCGAGGACTGCCGGGTGCCGCTCGACCACCGGATCGGCGCGGAGGGCGATGGCTTCAAGATCGCGATGCAAGGGCTGGACGGCGGGCGGGTCAATATCGCGGCGTGCGCGCTCGGCGCGGCCCGCGCCTGCTATGAACGGGCGCGCGCCCATCTGCTGGAACGCCGGCAGTTCGGCCGCCGCCTCGCCGAGTTCCAGGCCCTGCAGTTCCGCCTTGCCGACATGGCGACCGAGCTCGAGGCGGCCCGCTTGATGGTCTACCGGGCGGCGGCGGCGCTCGACCGCAAAGCGCCGGAAGCCACGCTTGTCTGCGCGATGGCCAAGCGTTTTGCCACCGATGTCGCCTTCGGCGTGTGCAACGACGCCTTGCAGCTACACGGGGGCTACGGGTACATAAAAGAGTACGCACTGGAACGCTTCCTCCGAGACGTCCGGGTGCACCAGATCCTCGAGGGTACCAACGAGATCATGCGTCTGATCATCGCCCGACGACTGCTGGGCGGCTGAGACCATGTCCGCGAGCGACGACATCCGTATCGAGCAGCGCGGCGGCTTGGTCATCGTGACCCTCAACCGGCCGCGCGCGCTCAACGCGCTGTCCTTCGCCATGTGTCGCGCGCTGTACGACGGCCTCGCTCGCTGGCAGTCGGATCCGGGAGTAGGCGCAGTCCTGATCAAAGGCGCCGGCGAGCGCGCGTTCTGCGCCGGCGGCGACCTCCGCTGGCTGTACGGGGTATTGGCCGAGCAGGGCATCGAGACCGCTCTCGCGTTCTATGCGCTCGAGTACGCCATGAACGCACGCCTGCATCATTTCGCCAAGCCCTATGTCGCCCTGCTGGACGGCATCACGATGGGCGGGGGCGCTGGCGTTTCGATGCACGGCTCGCATCGCGTGGTCACCGAGCGGACCGTGTTCGCGATGCCCGAAACGGGGATCGGCCTCTTTCCGGACGTCGGCGCGACCTACGTGCTGCCGCGCCTGAAAGGCGCGCTCGGTATGTATCTCGGCCTCACCGGCGCGCGCCTCAATGCCGCCGATTGTATTTGGGCTGGGCTAGGCTCCTGTCATATCCCCGCGGAGCGGCTCGACGCGTTGGAGAACGCATTGGCCGGCGCCGATTTCTCGGCCGATGCGCATGGCGCGGTCGACCGTCTGCTCTCGCGCTTCCAGACCCAGCCGGGGCTGGTATCCCTTGCCGAAAACATTGACCGGATCGACTCCTCCTACGGCAGGACGGACCTGCGCGCCGTGCTGCGGGCGCTCGGCCAAGAGAACACCGGTTGGGGCGAGGCGCAGCTCGCGCAGCTGTCGACCAAGTCGCCGACCAGCCTTGCCGTGACCTTCCGTCAGCTGCAGGAGGGCGCCGCCCTCGATTTCAATAGCGCCATGCGGCTCGAATATCGGCTTGTCCCGCGATTTCTGGCCGGGCATGATTTTCGCGAGGGAGTGCGCGCGCTGATCATCGACAAAGACGGGCGGCCGAGGTGGCGGCCGAGCCGGCTGGAAGAAGTTTCGCCGGGCGAGGTCGAAGACTACTTTCGTCCGCTGCCCGCCGGCGAGCTGCAGTTGAACGGAAACGCGGCCGCCTGAGCGGAAGGAACGGCATGGCTGCGATCGCCTTCATCGGACTCGGCAACATGGGCATGCCCATGGCGCGCAACCTGCTCCGGGCGGGCCATCAGGTGGTGGGCTACGACGTGGCCGGGTCGGCGCTCGAGGCCGCGGCCCAGGCAGGCGCCGTCGCCGCCGGCTCGGTCGCGCAGGCGACCGCCGGGGCGGAATGCGTGATCACCATGCTGCCGGAAGGCCGGCACGTACGCGGCGTGTACCTCGGCGAGCAGGGCATCATCGCCCGCGCCCAGCCCGGCACCCTGCTGATCGACTGCTCGACCATCGACGTGGACAGCGCCCGCGCGGTCCACGGCGCAGCCCTGGAGCGTGGCCTCGAGATGCTCGACGCGCCGGTCTCCGGCGGCGTCGCCGGGGCGGAGAACGCCACTCTCACGCTGATGGTCGGCGGCAGCGAGCAGGGCGTGGCGCGCGCGCGGCCGATCCTGGAGTGCATAGGCAAGGCGGTGGTGCACACCGGCCCGGCGGGCAACGGCCAGGCGGCCAAGATCTGCAACAACATGATCCTTGCGATTTCGATGATCGGGGTATGCGAGGCGTTCGTTCTGGCCGAGCGTCTGGGGCTGGCCGCCGACAAGCTGTTCGAGGTGAGCAGCCAGTCGTCCGGCCAGTGCTGGTCGCTCACCAACTATTGCCCGGTGCCCGGCCCGGTCCCGAGCTCGCCCGCCAATCGCGCTTACCGGGCCGGCTTCACCGCCGCGATGATGGCCAAAGACCTGCGTCTCGCGCAGGATGCGGCCCAGAGTGTGGACGCGCCCACGCCTATGGGCGCGCAGGCGCGCAGCCTCTACGCGCTGTTCGCCAATCGGGGTCACGGCGGCCTGGACTTCTCGGCGATCATCAGGATGATCGCTGGAGATCTGTAAACAATGGTTGCAAAGCGGCAGCTGGCATGCTCGTTATTCGCTAAGTAGACGTCCCCAGGTGGAATTCGAGGCAACGGTGAAACAGAGCTACCTAGAGACGATCCGGTTGATCGAGCGCCTCCACCGTCGCTTTCTCGATGTCATCAAGACGGAGCTCGACCGCCTCGGAATCGAGGACATTAACAACGTGCAGACGTTGATCCTGTCGAACATCAGCAACGAGCAGCTGACGGTCGGCGAGCTCACGGCACGGGGCTATTACCTCGGCTCGAACGTCTCCTACAATGTCAAGAAGCTGGTCGAGAACGGTTATCTCAACCAGGAGCGCTCGCCCCACGACCGCCGCATGACCCGCGTGCGCGTGTCGGAGAAAGGGCTCGAGCTGTGCCAGCGCATCGATGACCTGTATCGGAAGAATGCTGCCGACCTGGAGCGGGATGTGGTCGGCAAGGAACAGCTCGGCGCGGCCAATCAGGTGCTGAGCGCGCTCGAGCGCTACTGGAGCAACTACATCACCTACTCCCGCTGACTCAGGCCGCTCGGCAAACCGGGCCCCGGCGTCCGCTGCCGAGGCCGGATGTCCGCTCAGCAACAGTCGCCTTCGATGCAACCGCGGTGCCGTTAGTTCCGGATGGCGCGCTGCTCAGCGCCGCTGCACAGCCCGCAACGTGACCTCCCGCTCGACCTTGCGCTCTGCTATGACGTGCCGGCCCACTGCCTGAAGGTGGTCGATGAACCCTCGCTATACCCGTGCCGAAATGGCTGCGATCTGGGCGCCGGATCATAGTCTACGCCTTTGGCTCGAAATCGAGCTGTGCGCGCTGGAAGCGATGGCGGAGATCGGCCGGGTGCCGCGCGACGCCGCGCAGAAGGTGCGCGCCGCGGCCGAACGCCAGCGCCCGGCGCTGATCGATCCGCAGCGGGTCGAGGCGATCGAAACCGAAACCCGCCACGACGTGATCGCGTTCCTCACGCACTCCGAGCGGGTGATCGGCGCCGAGGCACGTTACCTGCATCTCGGCATGACCTCGTCGGATCTCCTGGACACCGCGCTTGCCCTGCAGCTGAGCGCGGCCGCTGATCTCCTGCTCGGTGACCTCGACCGCGTGCTCGAGGCGCTGGAGCGACGTGCGCACGAGCACAAGCGCACGATGTGCATCGGGCGCTCGCACGGCATTCATGCCGAGCCCACCACCTTCGGCCTGAAGCTCGCCGGCTTCTATGCGGAGTTCGCGCGCAACCGGCGGCGCCTGGAGCAGGCGCGCGGCGAGATCGCGACCTGCGCGCTGTCGGGCGCCGTCGGCACGTTCGCCAATCTCGATCCTCGAGTCGAGGAGCGCGTGGCGGCGCGGCTCGGCCTGGCCCCCGAGCCGATCTCGACCCAGGTGATCCCGCGCGATCGCCACGCCGTGTTCTTCGCCACGCTGGCTGTGATCGCAAGCGGGATCGAGCGGCTGGCGACCGAGGTTCGGCACCTGCAACGCACCGAGGTCGGCGAGGTCGCCGAGCCGTTCGCCCCGGGCCAGAAGGGCAGCTCGGCGATGCCGCACAAGCAGAACCCGGTCCTGGCCGAGAACCTGACCGGGCTTGCCCGGTTGGTCCGCGCTGCGGTGATCCCGGCGCTCGAGAACGTCGCGCTATGGCACGAGCGCGACATCGCCCACTCCTCGGTCGAGCGCGTGATCGCGCCCGATGCGACGATCGCGCTCGACTTCGCCCTGAACCGGCTGGCCGGCCTGATCGACGGTCTGCGGGTCGATCCCGCGCGCATGCGCGAAAATCTCGAACGCACCAAGGGCCTGATCCATTCGCAGCGCGTGCTGCTCGCGCTCACCGAAGCGGGGATGGGCCGGCAGGAGGCCTATGAAATTGTCCAGCGCTGTGCCTTGGAAGCCTGGCAGCGCGGCGAACCGCTCCTGGATCACCTGCGCGCGGAGCCTGCGGTCACCGCCCTCCTGTCCGAGCAGCAACTCAACGGGCTGTTCGACCTCGACTACCACGCGAGACACGTCGACACGATCTTCCGGCGGGTGTTCGCCGAGTAGACCCATGAGGCGTGTCCGGCTGCTGACTTGGCTCGTGGTCCTGCACCTGATGGCCGGGCCGGCGTCCGCAGCGACTCTGGTCGAAATGAGCGCGGGGCCGAGGCCGCTCCGTCTGGTGATCGACCGGCCGCACCAGCGCGTGCTGATCGAGAGCGCCGATCGCCACACCTGGTTCGATCTGAATGGCGGCTTCGTCTATCACCGCGCGGGCGTTGCACCCGTGGTACGCGCTCACGCCCGGTACCGGCCGGGCCACTACGAGCAGGCGCCCTATCGGATCGAACGCTTCGGTCCTGGGCCGATCGTCGCCGGCCAGGCCAGCACCTACGAGGTGCTGTTCGCGGACGACCGGATCTGCGCGGAGACGATGCGGTCCGCATGGGTGCTGCCGTTTCTGGATCCGGCGATCCGGGCGATCGGGTTGATCCAGCAGACGCTCGACGGGCGGCCGGCTGATCCGTGCGCGGGAATTCCGTTTGCGACCTATGCCGCCGGCGGCTGGCCGCTGATCGCCGGCAAGGCCGACCAGCCGACGCTCGTGACCAACGCCATCGCCTTCGACTACGCCGCCAGTCCCGCGGAGCTGACGCCGCCCGCAACGTTCGTCGACGTGCCGCTCGAGCAGTTGCGCGATGTGCTCGCCGGCTACGGGTTCTGAACCATATACGCCCGAGAGTCGAGCAGCCCTTCCATATCGGCCAGAAACGGCAGGTCAGGGAATCGGCCAGAGACGGCAGGTCGAGAAGGTGACGGGTGCACGCCCTGCTCAGGGCTCGCCACTCTGCGCTGGCAGCAGCGGCGTCCCTTCCCGGTCGGGCGTCCCGCTGAAGGTCAGCCGATCGCATACCGGTCTTGCGCTGATGGGCCCTGTCGTTGCGCTGATGATGGGCAATGGGTTGAAGCGAAGCTTCAGTACAACGGGCGCACCTAAGTACCGCCACTCCTTGGTGCATTAACGCGGGGGCAATCCGGGCGCGCTATGCCAGAACCGCCCGGCCCATGTGGAGACCGCCGATGTCGTCGCGTTGGCTGCCCGCGCTCACTGTATCGCTGACGCTGCTCCCCTCGACCATCGCGGACGCGGCGGTCCTGATCGAGGCGCGCCAGCAGCGCAATGCGCTGCGCATGGTGGTCGATGTCGAGCAGCAGCGCGCCCTGATCGCGACGCCGCGCGGGGAGAGCGTGATCGACCTTGCCCGCAATCGCATCTACGTGGGCGGCGCAGCTGGCTCCAAAGAGCTGCCCATCCGGCCGGGTGACGCGGCGGCGCTGGGCGGCTATCGGGTCACGCCATGGGGTCCCGGTCCGGTCGTCGCGGGCCATGCCACGGTCTATCACGTGATCACCTATAACGATGAGATCTGCGCCGAGATGCTGGTAAGCGGCTGGATGCAGCCCTTCATGGCGCCGGTGGTGCAGGCTTTGGATCTGCTCGACAGCATGCCTGCGCAGGGCAGCGGCTGCGCGCGCATTCCATTCGCCGTGTACGCCGCTGCGGGCTGGCCGATGCTCGCCGGCAAGATCGACCACCTGACTTTCGAGACGACCGCGATCCGCTTCGACTATGCGCCGCAGCCGGGCGAGCTGACCACCGCCGATGACGCTTGGCTGACCGAGATTCGCGAGGCGATCTGGCCCGGCGATTGATGGCGACAGCGAACAGCCGGCCGGCCCTCAGCCCATTCAATCGGGAAGGAGCGCGGCCAGTTCCTTCCAGCTCCGCAGTCACGGCGGCGTCGACATCGGCGGTAACCGATCCAAGCGTGATCAGAGAGCAATCACTGCTTGGGTCGATGTCGATTGCCACATCGACATCGCTGTCCACCCCGGCATCACCTCGGGCAACGGAGCCGAACACGGAGAGGTGCCGGGTGCCGCAGGTGCGAAGCTCGGGAGCATGCTGGCGCAACCCCACGGATGGCTTTCAGCCGGTGGCGCAGTTCGCGTGGCATGCGGACGGACAGAAAAGCGGTTTCGGTGCTCATGCGCACAACCTAACAGATGCGCATTGCGAGGCAACTCTCGGAATGCCGAGGTCTGCCGTTCAGATCAGGCGCTGACTCTTGAAACTGGTGTGGCGGTTCTTGCCGACGATGACGTGATCGTGGACGGTGAGGCCGACCGCGGCAAGCGCCTGCACCACCTGCTTGGTCATTTCGATGTCGGCGCGCGAGGGGGTCGGATCCCCGCTCGGATGGTTGTGCACCATGATGATCGCTGAGGCGCCGAGCTCGAGCGCGCGCTTGACGATCTCGCGCGGGTAGAGCGGGGTGTGGTCGACCGTGCCGCGCTGCTGTTGCTCGTCCCGGATCAGAATGTTCTTGCGGTCGAGGAACAACACCCGGAACTGCTCGATCGGCTCGTGCGCGAGCGCCACCTGGAGGTAATCGAGCAGCGCGGTCCAGGAGCCGATCACCGGCCGTTCGCGGATTTCCTCGCGCAGCACCCGTTTCAGGAGTTCGCCGATGACCTTCAGCAGAATCTCGGTCTCGCGCCGGCGCCATAGGCGCACGATCTCCCACCGGTTCGCGTCGACCTGCTCGAAGTTGCGCCAAAGACTCCCTTCGTCGGAGAGCGCCCCGTTGTCGGCGTACCTGTCGGCCTGATAGAGCTCGCTCGTCCGATAGGCGAGATACCCGTCGATTTCAGCAGACTCCTTACGCAGGTCGTAGAACTCCGCTAGCTGCGCGGGCTCCGCGTTGAGCACGCCACCTAGGCTGCCGTAGCGCGCGAGCAACTCCTTCGCCAGCGGCTTGGTGTCCTTCACGTCGATGCTGAAGAATAATAGAAGCTCGAGCAGCTCATAATCCGGCAGCGCCTGCGGACCGGCCTCGAGCAGGCGCCCCCGCAGGCGATTGCGATGACCGGAGTTTTGCACCTGCTTGCGCAGCTTCGCGAACGACGGCGCCTCCGCCTCGAACGGCACTGCGGCGTCGGCGAGGCCGCCCGATTGCGGCTCGCCGGCTGGGGGCAGGGCCGACGCCAGATCGCGGATTGGCTCGAACGAATTGAACAGCCAGGCTTGTCGCGTCCGGCTCCAGCGGCCGCCGTACCGCTTGAGCAGCTCCTTATGGGCAAACGTATTGCCCTGTAGTAGGAACGCCTTCCCGTTCTCTTCCTCCACTTGCTCGCGCAGCTCCAGGCCGGCGCGATGTAGCGCGGTGAGGTAACCGGCGATTGCCAGGTCGGCGCCTTGTGCGTCCATGCGGGCAGGATAGCGGCTTCGGTTAAACAAATCCAACAGATAAACTACCGGCAGTAGAAATCGCGCTGCACGGTGCCGAGTCTGCTTGAGAATGATCGGTTAAGAGCATGAAATCCGCCAGAAATAGACTTCTTCGGGGCGCGAGGGGGATCAACGGGCCGTCAGCGCGTACAGGGCCTGGAGGTAGACTCAACCCGAACTAAGCGTTCCGCGGTGAGCGCGGCACCTGAAGCAGCGACGTGCTGGGACTAGGGGCTGCGGCGGCGGGTTCGGGGACGGACCGCAGGCCCTATTGCGCCAGACGCAGCCCGAGCTCGCGGCCGCGCCGCCAGCGCACCTCGTAGACGCGCTCCGTATCATCGACGCGCAGACGCACTTGCGGCAGGAGGGGCAGGGGCCCTTCCACGCGGATGCGAGCGCCTGAGGCCGAACGGTCGATCAAGGTGACCGGGGCATCGTGGTCGATGCTGGCCTGCCGCCCGTCGCCTACCCGCGCTTCCGCACGGTCCCGAAAGACGGGTAGATCGAGCTCGCGGAGGGCACCCTTCCTGACCAGCTGCACGGGCGCATAGCCGCCACGCTCGATGCGCGCGAGCGCCGACCAGTGCAGCTTCTCGCCCGGCACCGGCGGCAGCGCTTGCTCCTGACGCTGGGCCGGCCCGATCGGCCGCACGTACGGGTCGAGCGAGGGCAGATGATGGGCAAAACGCCAGCCGAGCGACATGGAGTCGTGCATCGCGCCGCCCGGATCCCCCTTGACCGGCCATTTCGGCAGTCCCGCCTTCAGATCGAGGCCGGCCTCGCGCGCCTGCTCCAGCATCCATCCCAGCGCAACTTCGGCCAATGCCTTGTCGGGATAGCCGCCGCCGACGTCCGAATGAACGCCGGCAAACCAGACCTGGAGGACCTTCTCCGGGACGACCGCGCCTGGTTGGGGCGCCTCCCACCAGGTCGGCTCGAACGGACCGCGCCGCTCATCGATCGCCAGCGCCTGGCACGCCACATCGACGTTGCCGCACAGCCGGGTGTCGTGGAACTGCAGGTTCACATGCGGCAGATCCGCGGTGATCCCCTTCACCCAATCAAGAGGCACGCCGAGAGCCCCGACCGTGTCGAACACGCCGAGGAAGCGGAGGCGCACCTGCCGGGTGCGCGCGTGGACCGCGCTCTCATGGAAGCGCGTTTCGACCCGCTCCTGGCGACGAAACCGGTACGCCTCATAGGCGTCTTCGATCGCGTCCTCGTCTGACGCCTGAACGAGGCCCGCGTAGCTAATGAAGCCGGCGAGCGAACGCGCGGTGTAGGCCCCCCGGGAGAAGCCGAAGACGAAAACCTCGGCGCCATCGGCGTACTGACGGACCAGCCATCGATAGGCCCCGCGCACGTTTTCCGAGAGGCCCCTGCCGAGCGCACCGCCGCTCAGACGCATGCCGGGCTGCAGGCCGACGCCCTTCTCGTAGAAGACGTGCTCGGGTTCGGGCAGTGCGGCCCTGGCTGCCTTGGCGATCCGATCGATGTGCGTCCCGTCGTCGGGATCGTTCCAGGTGCCGTCGCAGCACATAATCAGTTGCATGATATTGGCCTCGCCTGCGTGCCTGAAGCGGCAGGATAGCGGCGGCGGGCAGGGCAGTCACCCGGAAGTTGTAGTGCGACTGCTTAGAACACGCGGTGGTCACCAGGCCGGGTGGTGCTTGCCCGCCGGCGAGACGGTGAACACCTCGCGGCCGTCCTCGGTGACCCCGACCGTATGCTCGAACTGCGCCGAGAGCTGCCGGTCGCGGGTGATCACGGTCCAGCCGTCGCTCTTCAGTTTGACCTGCCAGGTGCCGGCGTTGACCATGGGCTCGATGGTGAAGATCATGCCCGGCTGCAGCATGAGGCCCTCGCCGGGCTTGCCGAAATGCAGGACGCTCGGCGCATCGTGGAACACGCGGCCGATGCCGTGCCCGCAGTAATCGCGCACGACCGAGCAACGGTGCCGTTCGGCATGGGCCTGGATAGCGTGGCCAACGTCGCCAAGCGTGGCGCCGGGGCTCACGGCGCGGATGCCGCACCACAACGCGTCGAACGTCACCTGACACAGGCGCCGCGCCTTGAGCGGCGGCGTTCCCGCGAAGAACATGCGGCTCGTGTCGCCGTACCAGCCGTCCAGGACCACCGTGACGTCGATGTTGAGGATGTCGCCCGCCTGCAGCCGGCGCTCGCCGGGAATGCCATGGCAGACCTCATGGTTGACCGAGATGCAGGTCGGCTTGGGATAGCCGCGGTAATTGAGCGGAGCCGGCGTAGCGCCGCGCTCGAGGATGAAATCGTGGCAGCGTCGGTCGAGCTCGCCCGTGGGCACGCCCGGCCGAACGTGCTCGGTGATCATATCGAGCACCTCGGCGGCGAGCCGGCCGGCCCGGCGCATGCCGGCGAATGCTTCGGGGCCGTGGATCGGAACCTGGGCGTCGGGCTTCTGCTCGCTCGCCCGGAGCTGGTTAGACATCTGTTCGATGGCGTCCTATGACGGCAGGATCGGCAATGGATCGGTCAATCTCACGCCTTCCAGGTTGACGTCACACGCATAGCACAGGGCTTCCACGCCCCCACTCAGCGCCGCGGCGAAGCTTGCCGCATAGATCGGGTCGATATCGGCGGCGATGCGAAAGTCCGCGCAATCGGTCCTCTGCACCACATACATGACGACCGCCCGCGCGCCCTGCGCCACCTGCCGCGCCAGCGCGCCCAGGTGCTTGGCCCCGCGGACGGTCACCGCATCGGGAAACTCCGCCCCGGCGATGCGCTTGAGATGTACGTTCTTGACCTCGACGAAGCAATCCGGGCGGCCGTTGCGGCGTAGCAGCAGATCGATGCGGCAGCGCTCGTCGTAGCGGACTTCGCGCCGGATCACTTCATAACCTTGGAGCTCCTCGACCCGCCCAGCGACGATCGCTTCTTCGACCAGGCGGTTGGGATGCATGGTGTTGATACCGACCAGACCGCCGACCGCCTCGACCAGCTCGAGCGTGAGCGGCAGCGCCCGGGCGGGGTTGCGCGCCCGCGATACCCAGACCCGCATCCCGGGCGCATCGAGCCCGAGCATGCGGCCCGGATTGGGGCAATGGACGGTCACCTCGCCGGCGCCATCGAGGGACACATCGGCAAGAAAACGCTTGTACCGGCGCACCAGGCGCCCAGGGATCAGCGGCGTCGGCCAGCGCATGGCCAAATCTAAGCATCGGCTCGCGGCCGAACAATGGAGGGGGATGTGGGGCAGGGCCCTTACGGCCAGGCTCGTGCGGCCCATCTGGGCATCGTGCGTCGATCCTGGCCTGCCGGCGCACGGGATGCGTGCGCCGCCGAGGCTCAAAACTTCACCCTGATCGCGCCCGAGATATAATGGGAGTGTGCGTCGGCATGGCCTGAGAACGGGCCATTGGCATCCGGACCGCCGGCGTCGGCGGCGCGGATGTCCGCATCTTCGATGGCAGCGAAGCTGTAGGCGAGGTCGAACGAGAAGCGTTGGTCGAGCCGGTAGCTGACGCCGCCTGAAAGATAGAGACGGTCGCTGTCGGGGATGCGGTAGGTGCGCACGTTGTCGTCGATCGGCCCCAGCTCGTAGCCGACGCCGGTCCTCACGGTTAGCGCCTGCGTCACATCGAACTCCCCGCCGACCGAGAAAAACCAGCCGTCGTCATACTTGAAGGGCAGATTGATCGGCGCGGGACCGCCCTTGATCTTCACCGTGTCGAATCGGCTCCAGTTCGACCACTCGGCCCCAGCCATGACCCGAAAGCGATCGGCGATCGTCTGACGTATGCCGAGCGTGACGAGGTCCGGCAGGTTCACATCTTCATACGTGACGTCGGAGGTGCCGGCGGTGGGGCTCTTCAGCGTGCCGTCCAGATCATGCTCGATAGAAGAGCGGTAGCCGAGCCCGATCGTGGTGCCCGGTCGAGGGGTGACCCTGATGCCGGCCGTGAACCCGAAGCCGACATCATCGCCCTCGAGGCGTGAGATCCCGAGTGGTCCGAGAGCCTGCCGAGTGAGGCGCGTATCGAAGTATTGGACCTGGGCGCCGAGCGCCAGCGCTAGCCAGTCCGTCACTTCGAGGGACAGCACGGGATTGACGTTGAGGGAGAAGACCTCGGATTTGCCGGCGACTCCGGTCTGGTTGAGGATCGAATCGCTATGGTATTCGGTGAGCAGACCGAACGGGGCGTTCACGCCGACCCCGACGACGATACGCTCATGCAGCCTGTATGCCGCATAGCCGGCCGGGATGAACTTGTTTTCAGCGATGTTGCCCTCGTCGGAACCGGCGAAGCCAAGCGGCGGGACGGGGTTCAGTTTCACGTCGACGTCTGGGAAAACACCGGTGCCGACCGCTTCGATCTCGCCTCGCGCGACGTCGGCAAGGTTGGCGGGGTTCCAGAACATCGAGGACAGGCTGCCGCCCGCCGCGACCCCGGCAAAGGAGGAGCCCTGCCCGTAGGCGCTCTGCGTCCTGACCGCGAAGGCGGCGGCATGCGCCCCCGACGTGGCGGGCAGAGTGGCGAGCGCGCAGGAGCAGATCCAGACCAGTCGGTTCCTCGGCATCGATCGGGGCGTCTCCTTCCTCGTCAGTTGGCCGCGGACGAGTGAGCGGCTGATGCTTGGCGTGCAGGGTAGGTAATCGCGGGACGGCGATACCTTCACCAGCTCGGCGGCATGGGCGTGAGCACGAACCCCGCGGCAAGTTCGGCCCGAGCTCTTCGGTCAGGAGACCGACCTGGCGGGTGGACATTTGACCTGTACGCCCGCAGCCAGGTTCACCGCGCCCGCCGGCGCCATGGCCCCGGCGCCCGCCGGCCCCTCCGGGTCCGATCAGGCGGCGGCAACGAAGCGGGCGATCGGGCGGCGCTCAAGACCCTGCTTCGGGCGCGCATCCGCTGCAGGACCCGGTTCTGGCTGAGACTTGAACAGCTGGGCTCCCGGGCCACGCGCCGGAGGGCATCGGTCATGTCGGAACGCTCACGCCGGGGCGCTCGGTTGAACGCTTCGCCTTGCCGCGACGCGGCGCGCGGGTGCCTGCCCAGCCGGAGCAGCCGCTAAAACGGTGATCTGTGACCGGTCCGCGCGCTGCCGCCCCACCACTCGCTCCGGAACTGCCCAACTGGCCCTCCGCTATCGCAAGAGTAGTATCATGCGGGCCAGAGATTGGCGATTCCGATCTTGCGCGGAAGTATAGGGAGAACGCCTGCGGCGCACGCTTTCCACGCTCTCGAGGTTGAATCCTTGGACCTCTCTGTTCGCGCCCGGCGGAACGCACCTTGAGAACGCCGCGGCATTCATATGGACCCGCGTCCTTTTGGGGCGGCCCAAACGAAGGTCAGCGACCGCTGGCGGATTCTGCGGCAGGCGCTAAGTTCGTATCGTGCGCCGCCGGGGAGGGGATGCGTCCATGGGCAGCTCGGAACAGCCGGTCACCGCCTGCCTGATCATCATCGGCAACGAGATCCTCTCGGGCCGCACGGTCGACGCCAATCTGCCCTACATCGCGACCAAGCTGGGCGAGATCGGTATTCGGATGACCGAGGCGCGGATCGTGCCGGACGACGAGGCCGCGATCATCGAAGCGGTCAATGCCTGCCGCGCGCGCCACACTTACGTGTTCACGACCGGCGGCATCGGCCCGACTCACGATGACATCACCGCCGCCTGCGTCGCCAAGGCGTTCGGGCGCCGCATCGAGCGCAACCCCGAGGCCGAGCGCCGTCTGCTGGCCTATTACCCGCCCGAGCGGGTCAACGAGGCGCGCATGTCCATGGCCGACATGCCCGAAGGCGCGGAGCTGATCGACAATCCGATCTCGGTAGCGCCGGGCTTTCGCATCGAGAACGTCCACGTGCTGCCCGGCGTGCCTAAGATCATGCAAGCGATGCTCGACGGGCTGCTGCCCGGCTTGCGCGGGGGCCCCAGAGTGCTTTCGCGGGCGATCACGGTTCTGGCCCCCGAGGGCGACGTGGCGGCGGCGGGTCTCGGCGACATTCAGGCGCGCTTTCCCGCGCTGGAGATCGGCAGCTATCCGTTCTGGCGCCCGGAGGGGCTTGGCACGACTATCGTGCTCCGTGGCGACGATCAGAGCGAGATCGACGCTGCGGCCGCAGCGCTGCTGGAGCTTGCCGCCAAGCTCGGCGCCGACACGCGCGAGAGCCCGACGAGCGGCTGATCGGCTCTGGTCGCCAGTGCCACGGCATCCGGCAGGTCCGCCCGACCGTATCTACTGCGATCCGGCTTGACCGGATGTGGCAGAGCGGCGAGGCTGAACAACTGCTAGGGACCAGAGCGGGCAGGGCACTCGGCTTCCTTCCGGCAACGCAGAGCGTCGATGGCGATCAAACGCGAACGGTTGGGCACCGCGCCCGCCTCACCCCCGCTGTGGCGCGACCCGCGGGTGCGCGCGATCGTCTATCAGATCCTCACCCTGGTCGGCGTGGTGGCGTTCGCCGCGTACATCGTGCACAACACGATCGACAATCTCAGCCGGCAGGGCATTGCCTCGGGCTTCGGATTTCTGCGCCAGCCGGCCGGATTTGCCATCCCGCAGACCCTGATCGAGTACAGCGAGCTGTCATCCAACGCGCGGGTTTTCTGGGTCGGGCTGCTCAACACCGTGCTCGTCGCTGCGATCGGCATCGTCCTCGCGACCATTCTGGGCTTTGTGATCGGTTTGGCGCGGCTCTCGTCCAATTGGCTGATGGCCCGCCTGGCCACAGTGTACATTGAGGTCATTCGCAACATTCCCGTGCTTCTGCAGATCCTGTTCTGGTACTTCGCCGTCCTGCAGGCGCTGCCTCAGCCGCGCGACAGCATCGCCCTTTTGGGCGACCTGTTTTTTCTCAACAACCGTGGCTTCTACACGCCCAAGCCGAACTTCGAGGCTGGCTTCGGCTGGGTGGTCGTGGCCGTTCTCCTCGCGTTCGTCGTGGTGTTCGGGCTCGCGCGCTGGGCCAAGCGGCGCCACGACGCTACGGGCCAGCCGTTTCATACGCTTTACGCAGGTCTCGGCCTGCTGGTCGGCCTGCCGCTCGTGACGTTCGTTCTGGCCGGGGCGCCGCTCACCTTCGAGCACCCGGAGATGGGCCGGTTCAAGCTGCAGGGCGGCCTGGTGCTGCTGCCGGAGCTGGTGGCTTTGACGTTGGCGCTCAGCACCTACACGGCGGCGTTCATTGCCGAGATCGTGCGGGCCGGGATCCTCTCGGTCAGCCATGGCCAGATCGAAGCGGCGCACGCGCTTGGGTTGAAGCACGGCCAGACGCTGCGCTTCGTGGTCATCCCGCAGGCGCTGCGCGTGATCATTCCGCCGCTGACCAGTCAGTACCTGAATTTGACCAAGAACTCCTCGCTCGCCGTGGCCGTGGGCTATCCGGACTTCGTCAACGTGTTCACCGGCATCGTGCTGAACCAGACCGGCCAGGCGGTCGAGGTGATCGCCATGACCATGGGCGTGTATCTCGCGCTGAGCCTGATCACCTCGGCGTTGATGAACTGGTACAACCGGCGCAGAGCGCTGGTGGAGCGCTGAAGCGATGGCCGAGGCCCACGCCGAAGCGGTTGCGGCCGCCGGCAAGAGCTTGGCGCCACCGATCGGCGAAGTCGGCGTGCTGGCCTGGCTGAAACAGAATCTGTTCGCGACCTGGTACGACACGCTGCTCACGCTTTTATGCCTGTGGCTGATTTGGCAGGTGGTGCCGCCGCTCTTCCAGTGGGCTCTGTTCGATGCCGACTTCAGCGGCGCTAGCCGCGAGGACTGCACTTCGGGGGGCGCTTGCTGGGTGTTCATCAAGGCGCGCTTCTGGCAATTCATGTACGGCTTCTATCCGGTCGATCAGCGCTGGCGCGTCAATCTTGCGTTCCTGATCCTGATCGCCGCCCTGATGCCGCTGTTCCTGCCCCGTTTTCGGCACAAGCTCGCGCTCGCCGCGGGGATGCTGGTCCTCTATCCGATCCTCGCCTACTGCCTGTTCTACGGCGGTGTGCTCGGCTTGCCGGTGGTAGAGACCGCGCTCTGGGGCGGCCTGTTTCTGACCCTGGTGATCGCGGGCGTGGGCATCGTCGCGTCCTTGCCGCTCGGCATTCTGTTCGCGCTCGGCCGCCGCTCGGAAATGCCGATCGTGCGCGCGATCTGCATCACCTTCATTGAAGTCATGCGCGGCGTGCCGCTGATCACGATCCTGTTCATGGCTTCTGTGATGCTCCCGCTGTTTTTGCCTTCGGGCGTGAATTTCGATAAACTGCTCAGAGCTTTGGTGGGCGTTTCTCTGTTCTCGGCTGCCTATATGGCCGAAGTAGTGCGCGGCGGCTTGCAGGCGATTCCCAAGGGACAATACGAGGCGGCTCAGGCGCTCGGCCTCAGCTATTGGAAGATGATGGGCCTGATCGTGCTGCCTCAGGCGTTGCGCATCGTCATCCCGGGCATCGTGAACACGTTCATCGGGCTGTTCAAGGACACCACGCTGGTGCTGATCATCGGCCTGTTCGATCTGCTCGGGATCGTCAAGGCGGCGCTGACCGACGCCTCATGGATCGGCTACGCTCCCGAAGGTTACGTCTTCGCAGGGCTCTGTTTTTGGCTCTTCTGCTTTGGCATGTCGCGCTACAGCGTCTACGTCGAGCGCAAGCTCGGGGGTGGCCGGCGGCGCTGAGGGAAAGATGATGACGGGCAACGGCGGCGACGCGCCGATCATCGTCATGCGCGGTGTGCACAAGTGGTTCGGCCATTTTCATGTCCTGAAGGACATCAACCTGGACGTGTGGCGGGGCCAGAAAGTGGTGGTGTGCGGCCCGTCGGGCTCCGGCAAGTCGACCATGATCCGGTGCATCAACCGGCTCGAGGAGCACCAACGCGGCCACATCGTGGTCGATGGCATCGAGCTGACCAACGACGTCAAGAACATCGATGCCACGCGACGCGAGGTCGGCATGGTGTTCCAGCACTTCAACCTGTTCCCGCATCTCACCGTGCTGGAAAACCTGACCCTGGCGCCGATGTGGGTGCGCAACATGCCGAAGGCGGAGGCGGAGGCGACCGCGCGGCGGCTGCTCGATCGCGTCGGCATCCCCGAGCAGGCGGACAAGTATCCCGGCCAGCTCTCCGGCGGCCAG
This sequence comes from Pseudomonadota bacterium, assembly GCA_046732855.1. Taxonomy (GTDB): domain Bacteria; phylum Pseudomonadota; class Alphaproteobacteria; order Geminicoccales; family Geminicoccaceae; genus JBKPNX01. The sequence goes on along the minus strand of JBKPNX010000150.1, from coordinate 10,319 downwards.
CAGCAGCGCGTCGCGATTGCCCGCGCATTGTGCATGTCCCCGAAGATCATGCTGTTCGACGAGCCGACCTCAGCACTCGACCCCGAGATGATCAAGGAGGTGCTCGACGTCATGATCGAGCTGGCTGAGGAAGGCATGACCATGGTGTGCGTGACTCACGAGATGGGCGTCGCGAGGTCGGTCGCCGACCTCATGGTGTTCATGGACCGGGGCGAGATCGTCGAGCAGAGCCCGCCGGCGGACTTCTTCAACCACCCGCAGTCCGATCGAACCAAGCTGTTCCTGAGCCAGATCCTGTCGCACTGAGCCGACTCACGGGATTTAATTTGACATAATATATGTTATCGAGCTTAGGTCCGTGCAGGGTCCACGCAGCGTGCGCCTGCTTGCCTGCCTTGCGTGACGAACGGAACGGAAGACCCCTTTCGGTCCGTCCCACTGCCGCGCTCCCGCTGTCAGTCGCTAATCGACGCGGAAGCACGGTGTTACGACGGAGTTTCTGCGCCTGTTCGGAGATTCGATTTGACCTGGCTGCGGCCCGACCGCGCCAGGCGCTTACGAGCAGACGTTTCCGTCTTATGACCGGCTCCTCGGGCCAATCTGCGGCCTCGAGTGACGGTCTGGACGAGCGGAGTTGACCGCAATCGGTCGATTGCATCGAGGGTATGCAGCGCGCGGGTGGGCGTCCGGTGACGGAGGCGAATTCGCGGCAAGCACAGTCGGGCAACTGTCTAGGAAGAAATGCCTTGGCTGTTTGGACCTCGTTGGTTAAGCTTGGGGCGATCGAAACCCCTGCTCAATTCCGGAGACCTGCCATGCGGCTCGCCCGCCTTGCGCGCTGGTGCGCGTGCAGGAGCGGCTAGCGATGCGTGCCTTCCAGGGCTTGCGTCGGCATCTTCGCCAGGGTCGCGACGAAGCGGCGACGCCAGCGGACGACGTCGTGCTCCTGGACCTGTGCGAACAACCGGCGCCAGCGGTGCTGGCGCTCCTCGAGCGGCATGGTGAGGCCGAGATGCATCGCCTCCGCGACCGCCTCGAGGTCGTAGGGATTGACAATGATCGCGCCCTCGAGCTCATCGGCCGCGCCGGCAAAGCGCGACAGAATCAGGACGCCAGGGTCGTCTTCCGGCTGCGCCGCGACGTACTCCTTGGCGACCAGGTTCATGCCGTCGCGCAGCGGCGTGACCAGGCCCACGCGCGATAGCCGGAAGAACCCGGCGAGCGTGCGCCGGGTGAAGCTGCGATTGATGTAGCGCAACGGCACCCAGTCGAATTCGCCGAAGCGCCCATTGATCCGACCCGCCGTGGCCTCCACCTGCGCGCGTATCTCGGCGTATTCCGGCACATCCTCCCGCGACGGTGCCGAGATCTGGATGAAGGTCACCTGGCGACGTTGCGCCGGGTAATTCTGGAGCAGGGTCTCGTAGGCGCGCAACCGTTCCGGGATGCCCTTGCTGTAGTCCAGTCGATCGACCCCGATGATCAGCTTGCGGCCGAGCAGGCTGCTCGAGAGCCGCTGACTGGTTCGCACCGCCTCCGCCGAGAGCGCCATCTGCGCGAACTCCTCGGCGTCGATCCCGATCGGGAAGTCCTGCGCCCGCAGCGTTCGCTCGAACGCCTGCACCAGGCCGTCGGCGAGCCCGTAGCCAATGCCTTCGCGATACAGGTAGTCGTGAAAGTTGCGCAGATCGTTGCTGGTCTGAAAGCCGATCAGATCATAGGCGCAAAATGCCTGCATCAGCCGGTCGTGCCATGGCATCGTCATGTACACCTCGGCCGAAGGGAACGGTATGTGCAGGAAAAAGCCGAGCCGGCATTTGATCCCGAGCTGGCGCAATTCCTCGCCCAGGGGGATCAGATGATAGTCGTGGATCCAGACCAGATCGTCGTCGCGGAGATAGGAAGCCAGCCCTTCGGCAAACAGCCGGTTGACCCGGCGATAAGTAATATAGGAGTCCCGATCGAAGCTCGCGAGGTCGAGCCGATAGTGGAACAGCGGCCAGAGCGTGCGATTGGCGAAGCCGCCGTAATAGCCGTCGAAATCCGTCTGACTCAGATCGATCGTGATGAAGGTGATGTTGCCGGTCCGCAGCACCTTGGGCGTCGACGCGTCGGTCTCGGCGATCTGCCCGCTCCAGCCGAACCAGAGGCCGCCGCTCTCGCGGAGCGCAGCCAGCACGCCGACCGCCAGACCGCCGGCGGTCGCGGCCTTGGAATCCGATACGGGCGTGACGCGGTTGGAAACGACGACGAGGCGGGTCACGATGTCCGCCGGTGCCCGTTCAGACGACATCCTCCAAGCGACTGGCGAGTTTTATGGCACAACTGAACCTGCCGACCAAACGCTCCGGTCCCGGGCCAAGTTCCAGACAGACCGTTCGTCTGCGGTTCATGTCCTCCGAGAGTAGGCGGAGCTGACCGCGACGGGCAATCGTTGTCTCGACCGGCCCGCGCGCTGCCGTGACGACTGCCGACCAGATCATCCAGCGACCTCGGCGGCGCTCAGAGTTCTCCTGGAGACAGCAGCTCGATCAGCCAGGTGTGCAGCGCCGCCACGCTTCGGCAGCCGAAGGCGGCTGCCGTGGGCGGGCCGCCGCCGATCCGGATCGTGACCCCGCCCCGCCGGTTGATCGTCACGAACCCGGCCTCGTCGGTCACGTCGTCGCCGGCAAACACCGGCGGCCGGCCGGCGAACGGCGGCTCTTCCAGAAAAGCGGCAATAGCCCTGCCCTTGTCGATCCCCGGCGACTTGAGCTCGCACACCATCTTGCCCTGCAGCAGAACCAGTGCACCTCCGCTATCGGCCACCGCCTCCATGGCTGCCTTGGCGGCAGCACCCGCAAGATCCGGCGCCATGCGGTAGTGCAGCGCGAGAGTCAGCCCCTTGTCTTCGAGCAGCACGCCATCATGGTCAGCAGCAAACGACGCTAGGCGAGCGCGAGCGCGGTCCAGCGCCGCCGGGTCGGTAGCGGCTCGCTCGATCTTGCGCCCGAGGTTACGCCGCTCCAGGCCGTGCAGGCCAGCTGCGCTCAGGCATAGCGGGGCGAACAGCCGATCCAGTTGCTCGAGCGAACGCCCGCTCACCAGGGCGAGCGCGCCGCCGGTCGCCGCCTGCAATTGCTCGAGAATGCGCCGCAGGCGTGCCGGGACCTTCACCGCGCCGGGCTCGGGCGCGATCTCGAGCAGAGTGCCGTCGACGTCCAGAAAGAGCGCGATGTCGGCGGCGCGCAGCGCCGGGGGGCGCGGCAGGCTGGCCGGAGCGCGATCGGTTGGATCCATGACGGTCATCTGAGCATGAGGGACTGGACGCCGCCAACCGGCCCGAAAGTCGCAATCGCGGGCGGACTGCTGTCGGTAGCCCCGATTCTCACGCCTGCCACCTTGCGCGGCGCCAGGGCATCACCGACTCTAACCGTTGCCAGTCGAGCGGAGCCCGATGATGCCAGCCGCCGGATACGTTCTGCTTGCCGATCGCGGCGTGCTCGCGCTGCGCGGCGGCGATGTCCGTTCCTTTCTCCAGGGGCTTACCAGCAACGACCTTACGCGGATTCGCGAGGATCAGGCGGGTTACGGCGCCTTGCTGACGCCGCAAGGCAAGTTCCTGTTCGATTTCTTCATCGCGCAGGAAGGCGGGCAGCTCCTGCTCGAGACGGAACAGGCGCGCCTCGAGCCGCTGCTCCGACGGCTGTCGATGTATCGTCTGCGCTCCAAGGTCGACCTCGAGGACGTCAGCACGCGCTTCGCCGTCGCCGCCCTGATCGGCGACGACGTGGCCGGGCTGCTAGATCTGCCCGAGCGCCCGGGCGCCGGGCGCGTCCTCGATCAAGGCGTCGTGTTCATCGATCCGCGTCTTGCCCGATTGGGCGCTCGGGCGCTGCTGGCCAAGGACAGCGCGACCGCCGTCCTCGCGGAACTCGGGTTCGTGCAGCTCGAATACGCCGCGTATGAACGGCTGCGGCTCACGCTCGGCGTGCCCGACGGCAGCCGCGATCTGGTGATCGAGAAGTCGACGCTGTTGGAGAGTGGCTTCGAGGAGCTGAATGGGGTCGACTTCGCCAAGGGCTGCTTCGTCGGCCAGGAGCTGACTGCGCGCATGAAATACCGCGCACTGGTGCGGAAGCGACTCATGCCCGTTACCTTCGCCGGTCCGCCACCGCCGCCCGGCACGATCATCCGCCTGGCAGGCCGCGATGCGGGCGAGATGCGCTCGGGCATCGACGGCCAGGGTCTCGCCCTGCTTCGGCTCGAGCAGGTGGAAAAAGCCAGGGCCGAGGGCGCACCGCTGATGGCCGGCACGATCGAGATCCTGCCGCAGACGCCGGCATGGGCTAGACTCTAGGCGTCGTGAGCGCAGCGCGGTTCGTGCTGCTGCAACGCGCGGCGCAGCGCGAGCATGTGAGCAAAGGGCGCACGCGCTGGGTCGGTGGCGTTCCCCTCGCCCCAACGCGCGGCGCGCGCCAGACCGGCCCGGCCGAACTCCTCGCGCACGAAGTCGTCGAGCCAGACTGCGGCCTGGGTCCTGCGTTGCATCTCGAGTCGTCCGGCCTCCGCGAGCAGCGCATGGTGCTCGGCCAACGCCTGGACCAGCGCCGCGATGCCCTGCCCGTCCTCGGCGCTGACCAGGATCACCGGCACCGCCCAGCCCGGCGTGCGGGTCGGCTGCTGGGCCAATGCGGCGCGCAGATCGTTCTCGGTGCGCCGGGCGATCAGCGCGAGGTCGGCCTTGGTCACCACGGCAACATCCGGGATCTCGGCGATGCCCGCCTTCAAATATTGCAAGCTGTCGCCCGAGCCGGGCTGGACGCAGAACGCCACGCTGTCGCTGACGGCCGCGACCTCGGTCTCGGCCTGGCCGACGCCCACGGTCTCGACCAGCACGAGGTCGTAAACCGCGCGCATCAGCACCATCGCCGCCGGCGTGAGCGCCGACAGCCCGCCGAGCCGGCCGCGGCTCGCCATCGAGCGCACGAACACGCCCGGATCCTCCGGCGCGATCTGCAAACGCGTGCGATCGCCGAGCAGCGCGCCGCCCGACCTGCGCGAGGACGGATCGACCGCGATCACCCCGACGGTGCGCTCCTGCTTCCGATAGGCCGTGATCAGCCGCGAGGTGAGGCTGGACTTGCCGACCCCCGGGGGGCCAGTGATGCCGATGACGTGGGCGCGCGGGCTGGCGTAGGCGACATCGAGCAGCGCCAGGGTCTGGGCTTCGTCCGGCGCGGCCTCGATGCGCGCGAGCGCGCCCGCCATCGCGCGCTTGCCGCCCGTGCGCAGGGCGTCCAGCGGATCTGGTCGCGCCGCGCTCAATCCCGCGCGGCTACCTTGCCGCGCGCCGCGAGCGCCGCCTGCGCCGCGGCCAGGCGCGCGATCGGCACGCGATAGGGCGAGCACGAAACGTAGTCCAGCCCGACCCGCTCGCAGAAGCCGATGGTCGCCGGATCGCCGCCGTGCTCGCCGCAGATGCCGAGCTTCAGTCCCGGCCGCCCGCGCCGGCCGCGTTCGCACGCGATCTCGACCAGCGCGCCGACGCCTGAGACATCGAGGGTGGTGAACGGATCGGCCTCGAAGATGCCCTGCTGCAGATAGCGCTCGAGGAACTTCCCGCAATCGTCCCGCGACAGTCCGAGCGCCATCTGGGTGAGGTCGTTGGTGCCAAAGCTGAAGAACTCGGCGTGCGCCGCGATCTCGGTCGCCTGCAAGGTGGCGCGCGGGATCTCGATCATCGTGCCGACCTGGTAGGTCAGCGGTTCGCCGCTCTCGCTGATCACCTCCTTGGCGACCGCGTCGATCGCGGCCTTGATCAGCGCGAGCTCGCGGGCATCGCTGATCAACGGCACCATGACCTCGGGCTCGACTGGCCGCCCGGAGCGCTCTGCGGCGGCGATCGCCGCCTCGAAGATCGCGCGCGCCTGCATCTCGTAAATCTCGGGAAACAGCACGCCGAGCCGGCAGCCGCGCAGGCCAAGCATGGGGTTGACTTCGCGGAGCTCGGCGGCGCGCCGCCGCAGCGCCGCGCCATCGACCCCCGACGCCCGGGCGACCGCTTCGATTTCTTCGGGCTCGTGCGGCAGGAACTCGTGCAGCGGCGGGTCGAGCAGACGGATGGTAACCGGTAGCCCGCCCATGATCTCGAACAGCTCGACGAAATCTTGGCGCTGCATCGGCAAAATCTTGGCGAGCGCGGCGCGGCGGCCGTCGGCGTTGCCGGCGAGGATCATCTCGCGCATGGCGAGGATGCGGGCCTCGTCGAAGAACATGTGCTCGGTGCGGCACAGGCCGATGCCCTCGGCGCCGAAGCGACGCGCGGTGCGGGCGTCAGCCGGGGTATCGGCATTGGCGCGCACGCGCAGCCTGCGCCGCTCGTCGGCCCAGCCCATCAACGTGACGAAATCGCCCGACAGCTTCGGGTCCACGGTCGGCACGGCGCCGAGGATCACCTCGCCGCGGCTGCCGTCGATCGTGAGCACCTCGCCGGCGGCGACCTGGATCGTGCCGATGCTGAGCCGGGCGCGACCATAGTCGATCGCCAGCTCGCCGGCGCCGCACACGCACGGCTTGCCCATGCCGCGCGCGACCACGGCGGCGTGGCTGGTCATGCCGCCGCGCGAGGTCAGAATGCCCTTCGCGGCATGCATCCCATGAATATCTTCGGGCGACGTCTCCACCCGCACGAGCAGCACCGCCTCACCGCCGGCAGCCATGCGCTCGGCGTCGTCGGCGTTGAAGACCACCTTGCCGGAGACGGCCCCGGGCGATGCAGGCAAGCCTTTTGCGACCACATTCTTCGGCGCATCGGGGTCAAGCATCGGATGCAGCAGCTGATCGAGCGAGGCGGGGTCGATCCTGGCGACGGCCTGATCGTGGTCGATCAGACCTTCCTCCGCCATGTCGACCGCAATCTTGAGTGCCGCATGCGTGGTACGTTTGCCGCTTCGGGTCTGCAGAATCCAGAGCCGGTCTTCCTGGACCGTGAACTCGATGTCTTGCATGTCGCGGTAGTGCGCCTCGAGTCGATCGAACACTGCGGCGAGCCCGGCGAACGCGTCGGGCATCACCTCCTCCATCGCTGGCAGACTGCCGCCCGTCGCCTCCTTCATCATGATCGTAAGCGGCTGCGGGGTGCGGATCCCGGCGACCACGTCCTCGCCCTGGGCATTGACCAGAAACTCGCCGTAATAGCGCTTCTCGCCGGTCGACGGGTCGCGCGTGAAGGCGACGCCGGTGGCGCTATCCTCGCCGCGATTGCCGAACACCATGGCCTGCACGTTGACCGCGGTGCCCATGGCATTGTCGATGTCGTGCAGGCGGCGGTAGGTGAGCGCGCGCGACGTCATCCAGGAGCCGAACACGGCGCCGATCGCGCCCCATAGCTGCTCGTCGACGTCTTGGGGGAATGCGGCGCCGTGCTGCTCCTCGACGATCTTTTGGTACGCCTCGACCAGACCTCGCAGATCGTCGGCGCCAAGCTCGGTGTCGAGGTCGTAGCCATGCTGCCGCTTGATCTCGTCCAGCCGGTCCTCGAACAGGTAGTGGTCGACGCCGAGCACCACGTCCCCGTACATCTGGACGAAACGGCGGTAACTGTCATAGGCGAAGCGGGGGTCGTCGGTGCTCTTCGCCAGCCCCTGCACGGTGCGATCGTTGAGCCCGAGATTGAGCACGGTATCCATCATGCCCGGCATGGAGACCGGCGCGCCTGAGCGGACCGAAACCAGCAGCGGCCGCTCAGGATCGCCGAGACGGGCGCCGACGCTCTCCTCGACGCGTCGCAGGGCGGCGCGTACCTCCTCTGCCAGCTCCTTGGGATAGCGCCGGTCGTGGTCGTAGTAGAAGCGGCAGACCTCGGTCGTGATCGTGAACCCCGGCGGCACCGGCAGGCCCAGGCTGCACATCTCGGCGAGGTTCGCGCCCTTGCCGCCGAGCAGATCCCGCAGCTTCGCGGTGCCATCCGCCCGACCGGCGCCAAAACCGTAGACCCACGTGCTCATCGTCATGCCACCCGACGGTCGCGCTGTTCGACCTGGACGGTGTCCTGGATCAGGGAGAAATCGGCCAGCGCGCCCAGCGCCGAGCGGATCTGACCGAGCAGGTAAAGCCGGTTTTCGCGCAGCTGCGGATCGTCTGCGTTGACCGTCACCCGGTCAAAGAACGCATCGACCGGCTGACGCAAGCGGGCGAGCGCGGCCATCGCGTCGCCGAAATCCTCGCGTTGCAAAGCCCCCGCGATGTCGCCGCCGACGCTCAGCAGACGGGAATACAGCACCTCTTCTTCTTTGGCCTCGAGCTGCTGGCGCTCGGGCTGCCCGGCGTATGACCGGCGGTCGCGCTTCTCCTCGATGCGCACGATGTTGCTGGCGCGGCGCAGCGCGACGAGCAGGTTGGCCCCATCCTCCGTCGCGAGGAATGCGCGCAGCGCCTCGACTCTGGCGAGCAGCCGGACCAGATCGTCTTCTTCGCCAGCGGCGAATACCGCGCTGATCAGGTCGTGGCGCACGCCCGCGTCCTTCAGATGCACCTTCAGCCGGTCGGCGAAAAACTCGAGCAGCTGTCTGCTGACCGCATCGGCGTCGACCGCGGGCAGCAGATCGCCGTAGCCGGCGAGCGCCTGGCTGTAGGCAGCCTTCAGGGGCAGCCGCAGGCGGTTCTCCAGGATCAGCCGGATCGCGCCGAGCGCGGCCCGGCGCAGCGCGAACGGATCCTTCGAGCCGCTTTGCTTCTCGCCGATGGCAAAGAAGCCGACCAAGCTGTCGAGCTTGTCGGCCAGCGCCACCGCGACGCTCACCGGCGCGCTCGGGCACGCGTCGCCCGGACCCTGCGGGGCGTAGTGCTCGGCGATCGCCCGGGCGACCTCGGGCGGCTCCCGATCCTGCAGCGCGTAATGCCGGCCCATGATGCCCTGGAGCTCCGGGAACTCGCCGACCATGCCGGTGACCAGATCGGCCTTGGCCAGCAGCCCTGCGCGGGTCGCGAGTTCCGGCTCGGTGCCCGGTACGTATTGCGCAAGCCAGCCGGCCAGCTGCTCGAGGCGGGCCGCCTTCGCGCCGAGCGAGCCGAGGCGCGCGTGGAACACGACCCCAGCCAGCTCCGGAATGCGGCTGGCCAGCGACCGCCTGCAATCCTTGTCCCAGAAGAACTGCGCGTCCCACAGGCGCGCGCGCAACACGCGCTCGTTGCCGGCGACGACCGCCCGGCCGGCGTCCTTGGTCGGAAGGTTGGCGACCGCGACGAAGCGCGGGGCGAGGCGGCCGTCCTCGTCCTCGAGCGCCAGGTACTTCTGATGATGGCGCATGGCGGTGACCAGGACTTCCTCGGGCAGCGCCATGAACCGTTCGTCGATCCCCCCGAGCAGCGCGACCGGCCACTCGACCAGACCGGCGAGCTCGGTGAGCAGCGCCGGATCCTCGCGCAGGCGCAGATTCTGGTCGCGCGCGAGGCGCTCCGCCGCAGCTCTGATCGCGCGTTGCCGCTCGGCGCCGTCCAGTTGAACGTAAGCCGCCGCGAGCTTCTGGTGATAATCCTGGAAGTCCCGTACCTCGATGGGCCCGCGCGCGAGGAACCGGTGACCCTCAGTGGTCCCGCTCGCACGCAGCGGCCCGAACTCGACCGACACCACTTCGCCATCGAGCAGGCAGAGAATGCTGCGTAGCGGCCGTATCCAGCGGACCTCGTGGTCGCCCCAGCGCATCGACTTGGGCCACGGGAAGCGCGCCAAGATGGCCCCGACCAGCGGCGGCAGGACCTCGAGCGTCGCTTGGCCGGCACGCCGGTAGCGGGCGACCAGCACCCTGCCCTTCCGATCGTCCTGCTCCTCCAGCGTATAGTCGCTGACGCCGAGCGACGCCGCGAAGCCGTCGAGCGCCGCCTGCGGCGCGCCCACGCGTGGTCCGCGCCGTTCCACCATGCTGTCGGGCTGCCGCGCCGGCAGGCCCTGCACGCGCAAGGTCAGCCGCCGCGGTGTGGCGAACGCGCTGATCTGGTCGTAGCCGAGGTCCGCCTCGGCCAACGCGCGACCGACCATCTCGCCGAGATCGGCGGCGGCGCGTTCTTGCATGCGGGCAGGTATCTCTTCCGACAGAAGCTCGAGCAACAGCTCCGGCATCGCTGTCAGGCCGCCTCCGCGCCGAGCTGCCCGCGCGCCTGCAACCAAGCCGTGCAGCATCCCCGCGCCAGAACTCGCACCCGCGCGATGTACGCCGCCCGTTCCGTGGCGCTGATCACGCCGCGCGCATCCAGCAGGTTGAACAGGTGGCTCGCCTTCAGGCACTGGTCGTACGCCGGCAGGACCAGGGGCGGCAGGTACTCGAGCAGCGCCTGGCATT
>JBKPNX010000149.1:0-14618 GCA_046732855.1 Pseudomonadota bacterium | reverse complement strand
GACGTAGGTAGCACCCCCGGTCTCCGCCAGAATCTTCGTGATCGCCGCGGTCAACGTCGTCTTGCCGTGGTCCACGTGCCCAATCGTCCCCACGTTCGCGTGCGGCTTGGTCCGCTCGAATTTCGCCTTCGCCATCTGTTTGCTTCCTCGATTACGGGGGAGCCGGCGCGCTCAGCCGTGTATTGGAGCGGGTGATGGGAATCGAACCCACACCGCCAGCTTGGAAGGCTGGAGCTCTACCATTGAGCTACACCCGCATGACCACCACCGCAGCGGACCGCAACCGAACCCACCCTCGCTCGGCGGCCCGGGCGGGACCGGCACGTGGTGGAGGGGGTAGGATTCGAACCTACGTACGCTTCCGCGGGCAGATTTACAGTCTGCTGCCTTTAACCACTCGGCCACCCCTCCAGACGCCCGATGCCCTGCCAAAACCTGGCCGGGATGGCAAAGGTGGGCGGGAGTATGGTTATTGCAAGTCCTTTGTCAATTGCGACGGCGGGAGCCGTCGCGCCGGACCCACGACCATGAGCAAACCGCCCCGCCAAAGCGCCCACAGCCACGGCAACCGGCCCCGGACAGGCGGTCAGAGGCCGCCGGGCACAGCACGCCAGGACGCCCACAGCGGCCGGACCCGACTTCGGACGGGCGCAGACGACGCGCCCCGGGGGAAGCGGCCGCGCCAGGGCGCCGACAGCCACGGCAGCCGATCTCGGACAGGCGCAAAGGATGCGTCAGCGGGCACAGCACGTCAGGGTGCTCATAGCCACGGAACCCGATCTGGGATCAGAGCTCAGGACACCCCACCGGGGAAGCGGCCTCGCCAGGGCGCTGACAGCTACGGCAGATCTCGGACAGGGGCAGAGGATGCGGCGCCGGTGAAGCAGTCACGCCATCTCGGCTGGACCCCCGCCGATCGGCCCGGCACAGCCGAGCAGCGCGCTCAACCAAAGGAAGCGTCGCGCCGACGCCCCACCGGCGCGGTGAAGGGCCTGTGGCTTTATGGCCGGCACGCGGTCGAGGCGGCGCTAGCCAACCCCCGCCGCAGCTGCCGTCGCCTGCTCGCCACCACCGAGGCGCTCGCCCGGCTGGGCGCGCGCGGACAGCGCCCGGGTATGGAGGTGGCCGTGGTGGAGCGCGCGGCGATCGATCGCCTGGTGGGCGCCGGCGCGGTGCACCAGGGCCTCGCCCTGTCGGTCGCGCCACTGCCCAGGCTGGACCTGCGCCAGACCTGCGCGCCCGAGCCCGGCCGCAATGTGGTGCTCGCGCTCGACCAGATCAACGACCCGCACAATCTCGGTGCCATTCTGCGTTCGGCCGCCGCCTTCGCCGTGCGCGCCGTAATCATGCCCGAGCGGCGCACCGCCGAGCAGGGCGGCGCGGTCGCGAAGGCGGCATCGGGGGCGCTCGATACCGTCCCGCTGGTCGAGGTGGTCAATCTTGCCCGCGCGCTCGATGAGCTGGCGGCGCTCGGCTACTGGCGCGTCGCCCTGGATGCCGGCGCTGAAGCGACGGTGGACGCCGTCCCGGACGTAGACGACCTCGTGCTGGTGCTCGGCGCCGAGGGCACCGGCGTCCGTCGCCTGGTCGCCGAGCATTGCGACTTCGCCGCGCGCCTGCCGATCGCGCCGGCGATGGACAGCCTCAACGTCTCAGTCGCGGCCGGCATCGCCCTCTATGCGCTGACGCGCGGGCGAGGGGCCTTTGATGCCCCTTCGAGGTAGCTGGCGAGGAGCACCGCCAAATCGGTCGAACTGACGGACCCCCGAAGGCGGGCGCAACGGTCCGGCATCGCGACCGTCGTTGGACAGCCGAACGTCGAGAGCCGAAGATCGAGATTGAAACGCGCGGCGCCCCCGGCCCGGGCGCAGCGCCCACCGATCGGGGATCGGATGAGGAGGAGAGCGATGGAGCAGCGTCTCAGCCTGGTGACCCTCGGCGTCGACGATCTCGAGCGTGCGCGCCGTTTCTATGAGGACGGTCTCGGCTGGCGCCGCGGCAACGACCACACCGAAGTCGCCTTCTACCAGCTACCCGGCATGGTGCTCGCGCTCTGGGGGCGCGCCGCGCTCGCGAAGGACGCGCACCTGCCTGACGCCGGCGGCTTCGGCGGCATCGCTTTGGCCTACTGCACCCGCTCGCGCGAGGAGGTGGACGCCGTGCTCGCCGAAGCCGAAGCCGCAGGCGCGACGATCCTCAAGCCGGCGGCGGACACGTTCTGGGGCGGCTATTCGAGCTATTTCGCCGATCCCGACGGCCACGTTTGGGAGATTGCCTGGAATCCGGACTGGACGCTCGAGCAGGACGGCAGCGTCAAGCTTGGCAGATGATGTGGGCCCTGGCTGACACGAGCCGCCCGCGCTGCTGAGCCAATCGTCCGGCCAGAGCGCATTTTGCCGGCCTGGGTGCGCTCCTTACTCATCCTTGCGCTGGATCAGGAGCCGGGCCGAGCGCGCGCCGAGACCGACTTCCTTACCGGGCGCAAAGCGCTCGCCGGTCTCCTCGAGGTCCTCACGCGCGGTATCGATCAGCGTCTCCCAGTGCACCCTCGGACCATTCATTGGCAGCTTCTGCGCCGCGTCCACATGGGACGCGTTGACGATCAACAAAAAGGTATCGTCGGTCTCCTTCTCGCCGCGCGCGGTCAGATGCATCAGGCCCGCCTCGCCGCTGAGCAGCAGGCAGAGCATCTTCGCCTGCGCGTTCGCCCAATCTGCCTCCGTCATCTCCTCGCCGTCCGCGCGCAGCCAGGTGACGTCCTTGACGTCGGTGCCGGGGATGGTCGCGCCCTGGAAGAAACGGCCGCGGCGAAACACGATGTGGTCGAGGCGCAGGCGGATCAGCTGGCGCGCGAACGCGAGCAAGGCCTCGCCCTCAGCGCTGAGGTTCCAGTCGATCCAGCTGATCGCGTCGTCCTGGCAATAGGCGTTGTTGTTGCCGCCCTGGGTGCGGCCGAACTCGTCGCCCGCAAGCAGCATCGGCACGCCCTGGGACAGCAGAAGGGTGGTCAGGAAATTGCGCATCTGACGTCGCCGCAGCGCCAGGATCGCGGGATCGTCGGTCGGCCCCTCCACACCGCAGTTCCAGCTGTTGTTGTTGTCGGAGCCGTCCCGGTTATCCTCCTTGTTGGCCTCATTGTGCTTGTGATCGTAGCTGACCAGGTCGCGCAGCGTGAAACCGTCGTGGGCGGTGACGAAATTGATGCTCGCCCAGGGGCGGCGGCCGCGGTGATTGTAGATGTCGGCGGAGCCCGAGATGCGCGAGGCGAGCGAGGGCAGCTGGCCCTCGTCGCCCTTCCAGAACTTCCTGACCGTGTCGCGATACTGGTCGTTCCACTCGGCCCAGCCCGGCGGGAAATGTCCGACCTGATAGCCGCCGAGGCCGGTGTCCCAGGGCTCCGCGATCAGTTTGACCGAGGCGAGCACCGGGTCCTGCGCCGCCGCATCGAGGAAGCTCGCGTGCTCATCGAACGGCCCCTCGACGCGCGCGAGCGTGCTCGCGAGATCGAAGCGGAAGCCGTCGACGCGCATCTCCTCGACCCAGTAGCGCAGCGAGTCGCTGACCATGCGCAGCACGTAGGGATGGCGCAGCTCCAGCGCGTTACCGGTGCCGGTGAAGTCGTTGTAGTAGCGCTGGTCGTCCATGAGATAGTAGTACGAGCGGTTGTCGATCCCGCGGAACGACAGCGTCGGGCCCATGTGATTGCCCTCGGCGGTGTGGTTGTAGACCACGTCCAGGATCACCTCGATGCCGGCGTCGTGCATCACCTGGACGAAGGTCTTGACCTCGCCGATGCCGCCCTTGCCGAGGTACTCGGGGTGCGGCGCGAAGAACCCGATGCTGTTGTAGCCCCAGTAATTGCGCAGGCCCCGCTCGATCAGGTGCCGGTCGTGGACGAACGCGTGCACCGGCAGCAGTTCGACCGCGGTGACGCCGAGCGCGCTCAGATAGTCGACCACCGGCGCGCTGGATAAGCCACCGAAGGTGCCGCGCGCCTCCTCGGCCACCTCGGGGTGCTGCTTGGTGAAGCCCTTGAGATGCATCTCGTAGATGATCGTTTCGTGCCAGGCGCGCTGGCTCGGCCGATCGCGCCCCCAGGTGAACGCGGGGTCGATCACCCGGCATTTGGGCAGAAACGGCGCGCTGTCGCGCCGATCGAAGGTCAGATCGGCCTGGGGATCGCCCACCTGATAGCCGAACACCGCGTCGTCCCAGCGCAGGGTGCCGTGGATCGCCTTCGCGTAGGGATCGAGCAGCAGCTTGTGGTGATTGAAGCGGTGCCCGGCCTGCGGGTCGTACGGCCCATACACCCGGTAGCCATAGAGTTGCCGCGGGCGCACGTCGGGCAGGTAGCCGTGCCAGATCTCGTGGGTGTACTCGGGCAGCGCGACGCGCGCGATCTCCCGCTCGCCGGCGTCGTCGAACAGGCACAGCTCGACTTTTTCGGCATGCGCCGAGAACAGGGCGAAGTTGGTGCCGGAGCCGTCCCAGGTCGCGCCCAAGGGGTACGGCAGACCCGGCCACACCCGCACCGTCTCAGCCATTCTCTTTGTCCTGTCCCGGTAGATCAGACCCGCTACACACCCGACCCCGCGCCCGCCCTCAACGCTGGCGCCCCGGTCCGGTTCCCGGCGTCGCTTGCTGCCAAGGAGATCCCCTCGCGCTCCCCGGGGGGTACCTGCGCGCTCCCTCGTCTAACAGACCGCGCCCGGACGCGGAACCAGGCACGCGCCGTGACGTTCCCGAGCATCGATGCCCCACGGGCGTCCTAGCCTTGGCATCCGGGGACGGCTCGCCCATCCGGCATCTCGCGGCAGGCGTCGCCTTGTCCGCCGCCCTGCAATCTCTTAGGTAAGAAGCCGCGGCCGGCGTAGCTCAAAGGTAGAGCATCCGCCTTGTAAGCGGGAGGTTGCGGGTTCGATTCCTGCCGCCGGCACCAGGAATTCCGGCGAACCCGCCATTCCAGGGTATCAGTGATTTTCCCGTGGTGCCCGCCTCCACGCGCCACCCCCCGCACGACGGAAGCCCGGTCATCAAGGGCGTCGGTCAGCCCCGCGGCGCGCACCGCGCTCTGGGACCGATCCCGCTTCGGGTCGTTCAAGTGAAATGGGCGATCGCCGGTCCGAGGCCCTCGATCGAAGCCTCGACCAGGTCGCCCTGCTCGACCCAGCGGGTCTCGACCACGCTGCCGAGCAGCACGAACTCGCCCGCCTTCAGGTGCTGGCCGCGCGCCGCCAGAGCGTTGGCGAGCCAGGCGAGCGCCTCGAGCGGATGGCCCAGAATGTCGCCGCCCCGGCCGGTGCCGACCTCCGCGCCGTTGATCGCGAGGCGGCCGCGCAGTGCCGCGAGGTCGAGCGCGCGCCAGCCCTCGACCGACGCGCCCAGGACACAGGCAGCATTGAAGAAATCATCGGCGACCAGCGTCGGGGCATCGAGCGCGCGGTAGTCCGCGTAGCGGTCGTCGACCACCTCGATCGCCGCCATGCAGGCGCCGACCGCATCGGCGACATCAGATCGATCGTGAGGCGCGCCCCGAGTGGGCAAATCCCGCGCGAGCCGCACCGCGATCTCGCATTCGACGCCGACGTGCAGGAAGTCGGCATGGTGGAACGCGCCGCGTTCGTGCTGCACGCTCGGCGCGAACACGCCGCCCGCACAGGGATGGTCGATACCGAGGAACCGTTGCATGACTGGCGTCGTGCAGCCGATTTTGTGGCCTCCGAGCGCGCCCCACCCTGTCGCGGCAAGGCGGCGGTGCAGCGCGTCCTGGACGGCGTACGCCGCCTCGAGGTCCGCGGGCCGGCAGTCCTCGGGCAGGCCCGCCAAGCGCTGCCGCGTCCGCCTGATCTGCGCCAGCTGCTCCGCCGCTCGCGCGATCGCTGAAGGATTCATCCGAGCTCTCCGGTACCCGCGCGATCATAGGCCCGAGCAAGGGGAGGGTCAGCCGGCGCGGCGTCCGATTGCAAGCGTCGACGACCTGAGCTCGAGACGGGCGCTCGATTGTGGCAGCGGATCGTGCGATAGCCTGACCCGACCTCGCGGCAGATCTTCGGCTGTCGATCGGAACCAGGCTGCGATGAATAACCGGGGGGCTGACATGTTCGAAGGCTTCGAGCTGCGCGACGTCGCGACACGCACCACCTCGATCCGCGCGCGAATCGGCGGCGCCGGGCCGCCGCTCCTGCTTCTGCACGGCTATCCGCAGACCCACGTCATGTGGCACCGGGTCGCGCCGGCGCTGGCCGAGCGCTGCACGGTGGTCTGTGCCGATCTGCGCGGCTACGGCGACAGCGGCAAGCCGGCCTCGGACCCGGAGCACGCCGTCTATAGCAAGCGCGCCACGGCCCAGGACATGATCGAGCTCATGGCCGCGCTCGGCTTTGCCCGCTTCGGACTCGCCGGGCACGACCGCGGCGGCCGCGTCGCACATCGCCTCGCTCTGGACCATGCCTCGCGGCTGGAAGCGGTCGCGGTGCTCGACATCGTGCCGACCCGCACCGTGTTTCGCGCCACCGATCAGGCGCTGGCGAGCGCCTACTACCACTGGTTCTTCCTGAGCCAGCCCTACGATCTGCCCGAGCGCCTGATCGGCGCCGACCCGGCCTACTACCTGCGCCGCAAGCTCGGCGCGTGGGCCGCGCTCGACCGTTTCGCCCCGGCGGCGCTCGCCGAATACGAGCGCTGTCTCAACGACCCGGCCGTGATCCACGCCAGCTGCGAGGACTATCGCGCGGCCGCCTCGATCGACCTCGTCCACGACGAGGCCGACCTCGACCGCCGAATCCAGTGTCCGCTCCTCGTGCTCTGGGGCGGTCGCGGCGTGATGGAGCGGCACTTCGACGTGCTCGCCACCTGGCGCGAGAAAGCCGCCGGGCCGGTCAGTGGCCGCGCGTTGGACTGCGGCCATTTCCTGGCCGAGGAGCTGCCCGAGGAAACGGCTGGCGAACTGCGCGCTTTCTTCGCCTAGGCGCTTTCCTAGATCGAGCGAACCGGCCGCGATGGGCCGCCAGCTGCCCGGCACCTACGGCGCTCCCTTCCCGCAGGTCGGGACACCTTGCGGATCGGCGCATGCGCCACCTTCGAGACGACCAAACGGTCGGAATGGACGCGTGCTGGAGCTACCTGCGACCGGACGCCCGATTTGCACAGCGGTTGCGCGCACTTTTGCATGCTTTGGACCGCGCGCGCGGAAGGCGCTGCTCGGGTCCGGGCGCAGCGCACTGCTCGATGGCGTGTTCGCAGCTGCCGGGCTGCGTCATGACCAGCTCTCAAGCTGGCGATCGGCCCTCTGCGGTCAGGACGCGGTGCGCAGCCAACCCGGGCGGAACGCCGCCCGCGCCAGACGAGCGGCCATGAACCAGCCGAGGTCGAGCAGGAGCTCGCGGATCACCTCGCGCAGGCGCGCCACGGCGTGGTGCGGGCGCCGGGTGTCCTCTTCCATGAACAGGCCGCGGCGGACCTCGATCTGCAACGCGTGGAGGTCCGCCTCCGGCCGGCCGTAGCGCGCCGTGATGTAGCCGCCGGCGTACGGTCGATTGCGCGCGACACGGAAGCCATATCGGCGCAGGTTCGCCTCGACCCGGCCCACTACCAGCGGCGAGCAGCTCCGGCCGAACCGGTCGCCGAGCGCGAAATCGATCGCGCCTTCGGTCGCCGCCGCGCCGTTCGGTGCGAGGCTCGGCATCGAATGGCAGTCGAGCAGCAGGACGGTGCCGAACGCGGCGTGGGCCTCGTCGAGCAGGTTCTGCAGCGCGTGATGGTACGGCCAGTAGGCGAGCCGCACCCGCTGCTCGGCCTCATCGAAGCTGAGCCGCGAGCGGTAGATCTCCTCGCCGCCGATCCGGCTGGGAACGGTGCCGAGGCCGGCGCGCGCGCGCGCCGAGTTGGCATTGACGTGGCCCGGCAGCCGGTCGAACAGGACGGGATCCAGCTCGAACGCCTCGCGATTGGGATCGACGTAGCCCCGGGCAAAACGGGCCCGCAGCAGGGGCGCGCCGAGCGCCGGCGCGGCGCCGAACAGCGCGTCGACCTTACCGTCCTCCAGACAGCGCAGATGCTCGACCGGCAGGCGGAGCTCTCGTACCATGCTGGGCGGATAGATCTGACCGCTGTGCGGCGAGGAGATCACCAAGGGCAGCGCGGCGGCATCCGGATGCAGCACCTCGATCGGCGGACCCAGCTCGGGCGTCATCGGCGGCGGCAGACCTCGGGAGAGTTCGAGAGAGAGCGACCATGACACCACAAGCCCCGAGCGACCGCAAGCCGCATCGCCGCTCCGGCTCGACGCCAATGCGGTTGAAATGCGTCCGGTTTCGTTTTACCTACCAGAAGCCTCGGGCGCTTAGCTCAGCGGGAGAGCACTACGTTGACATCGTAGGGGTCGGTGGTTCGATCCCACCAGCGCCCACCATCAGAGCTAGCCGTTTCCAACCCGTTCTGGGTGCTCGGCAGGCACCCGTCCTGCCTCTAGCTGTAAGAGCATGCCCGGAACGGCCTCGGACAGCCCGACCATCTGGTAATGATGGGCTCACCAGCGGCCTACGTGGATCGACGTGTCAACAGATGATCACGAGCGAGCGGCATCACCTGCCGCTTGCCGGATCAGCGATCTGGCCTGAGTGCGGATGGCGTCGATCGCCGCGGACGTTTTGCTTGCGCACATAGGTGATCGCGGCTTCGGGGTGCGCCGTCTTGACCTTGAGCGCCGCGATGAGCGCGTCCTCGGCTTCAACCGTCATCTGATCCGTCCTGCTGCCGATCTTGATCCCGACCGCATACCGTAGGGTCATGGTTGCAGCCCCCTAGTCACCCGGCGCCCGACCGGGCTCGAGCCGGGTCACGTGGCCGACCTGTCACTCCTAAAGAATATGACTTCCAAGCGCCCCGGGCCACGGAGAGAACGGATTGCTGGTGAACCAGCTGGCAGGCGAGTTACATGATCCCGAGCGCACGCTACCCGAGTCCGATCTCCCTGAGATAGGCACGGGTGCGCTTGGCGATCGGAAGCGGCTTGTCGAGGGGTGCAGGGAACATGTCCTGCTCGACAATGCCAAAGCCGACGAAGTCGAGATCCCGAAGCACGTCACGAAATGCCAGGAAATCGACAGCGCCGTTCGCTGGCTCAACAAACACATCCATCGCAAGCGCCTGAGCGAAGGGGATATTCTCCGCCGCCACCCTGGCGCGGAGCTCGCTGTCGACGTTTTTCAGATGCAGATAGGGAATCCGGCTGTGGTGTCGCTGCATGAAGCTCACCGGGTCGCCGCCGCAGTAGGCGTGATGCCCCGTATCCAGGAGCAACGAAACCAAGTCTGGCTCGCTGGCATCCAGCAGCGCCTCGATCTGGTCTTCATACTCCACGTGAGTCTGGGCATGCGGATGAAAGACGAGTTGCAGCCCGTAATCGGTGCGGGCGATCTCGGCAATGCGCCGGGTCGTATCCACCAGACGTCGAAAGCCCTGATCGTCGAGGCGAGAGGCGGTGCGCGCGACGCCGCTGAACAGGTCGGTATAGGTGTCGTCGATTAAGACGAGAAAGTCCGGTGCCAAATCTTTGAGGATTGGTCCCCAGCCACGGAGTTGCCGTTCGAGTTCGGGCCAGGAAGTCGCCGGGTTGGCAAGATCGCCCATCACGAAAGAACCGGTGACCTTGAGCCCCCGCCGCTCCAACTCCGGACGCAAGGTTTTCAGGTCTGACGGCAAGTAGCCGTATGGGCCGAGCTCAGTCCACTCATACCCGGCCTCGCTGATCTCATCCAAAAACCTCTGCCACGGCGTCTGCCGCGGATCATTCGGGAACCAGACGCCCCAAGAGTCAGGCGCACTCCCTACCTCTACCTTCATGAGTCTCTCTCCCTTCTTGCTCGCTGCTCCTTTAGCAGCGAGCAAGACAGCATCTCCACGGCGCTCCTCGGGTCGAATGGCGGCTCTCGGTGCCCATGCCTAGGAGCGGATCCGGCCGGAGCGTCGGCCTTGAAGAATGTCGAATCCGACCGCGAGGATGATCACGGAGCCTTTCATAAGGCCTTGCCAATCGGGGTCTATTCCCAGGAGAATCAGCCCGTTGTTCATCGAGGCCAGAATCAGCACGCCGATCAGCGTCCCGGGAATGATGTTGCCGTGCCCACCACCCAGCCGCGTACCTCCGATGATCACTGCGGCAATTGCGTCGAGCTCTCCGCCAGGAAGCGCCACGGGCGACGCCGAATTGAGGCGCGACGTCAGAACGGTGCCCGCTATGCCGCTGCAGACCGCGACGAGCACGTAACACCAGATCTGAACCCGATCGATTTTGATGCCTGCCAGACGGCTCGCCTCAGGATTGCCGCCCACGGCGTAGACGTACCGCCCGAACTGGGTTCGTGACAGGAGAAGGTGGCAGAAGCCCGCGACCAGCAGAAAGACCACGACTGCCTTCGGAATCGGACCGATATCGCCCTGTGCCAGCGATTTCAACCAGGGATCCAGGTCGCGGATCACACGGCCGCTCGACACAACCAGCGTGAGCGTCGAGGCGATGGAAAGCATGCCCAAGGTCACGACGAACGGATTGACCTTGGCCTTGGCGATCAGCGTGCCATTGACCAGGCCGATGGCGATGCACAGCGCGAGCATCGCCCCGATGGTCACGACTGGACCGTAGCCGTTGAGCTGGGCGACGACAATGCCGCAGAGCGCGGCGACGCGCGCGACCGAGAGATCGAAGCCCCCGGCGACCATGACGACCGTCATGCCCGCTGCGACAATACCAATGACCGCGGCGCCGCGCAGGATGGATTGAATATTGCTCCACTCCAGGAAGGCAGGTTCGATGATGGCTACAATAACGACAAGTGATGCAAAGAACATAGTCAAGCTGTTATCAAGGAACAGAGCTCTTTGGCGGCGCCAGATGATCGAGGCCATCCCTGCTCCTTGTGGATTGCCAAACATCTTTACCGATGGGCGCCTTCCGGTGCCTTCTCGATGATGCCGTGCTGGACCGTGAGCGCGATGATGGCCTCGGGGGTGATCTCGTGTCCGACCAGCTCGCCCACGGCGCGTTCGCGGTCGAATCCGATCACACGATCGCAAAGACCAGCGATTTCGTGCGCGTCGGAGGAGACAATGATGATCCCCTTTCCGTCCTCCGCGAGACCGCGGATCAGCCGGTAGACCTCTTGCTTGGCCCCAATGTCGATCCCGTGGGTCGGTTCCTCGAGGACCACGACCTGCGGCTTGGCGGCCAACCAGCGCGCCAGCAGCGCCTTCTGCTGATTGCCGCCGCTCAAAGTGTCCATGGGTTGGCTAACGCCGTAGCATCGAATCGAATATTTCTCCCGCAACGCCTCCGCGACCTGCCGTTCCTCGGCCGAGCGGACAAACGGCCCTGTCGAGACCGTGGGTAACGAGCACAGGGACAAGTTGCCCTTGAGGCTCATCGTCGGGATGACGCCCTCGCGCTGACGGTCCGCACCAAGGAACGCCATGCCCATGGCGGCCGCAGCACTGGGTCGGGCGACCGGCACAGCGCATCCGTCGAGGAGGATTGCCCCCGCGTCAGGCCGGATCGCCCCGAAGATTGCGCGCCCGATGGCCTCTTGAGCGGAGCCCAGCAGTCCGACCAGTCCGAGAACCTCACCCGCTCCAAGCTCGATGTCGATCGGCCCGATCGAAGCGATTTGCACAGCTTCGACCTTCAGGATCGGCTGGTGGCTGGCTGCACGGGCCGACTTCAAGGGAAACAGGGTCGCGACATCCCGCCCGACCATCATCCTGACGATGTCGCGCTGGGCAGCTTGGCCAGGGAGCTCGCCAACAAGCAGGCCATCGCGAAGGACCAGCAGGCGATCGCAAATCTCCGCCACTTCATCCAGTCGATGGGTGATGTAGACGACAGCAATGTCGGCGGTGATCAAGCGGCGCACTGCCGCAAACAGCCCGGCCGTCTCCTCGGCGGTCAGCGCCGACGTGGGCTCGTCGAGTACCACGACTCGTGCGGCAAGGCTGAGCGCGCGCGTCAGCTCGACCAGCTGGCGTCCAGCACTGGTCAGGTCGGCGACCACGTCATCCGGGTTCAGGACGAAGCCTGACTGCTTGATCGCCTCCTCCGCGAGTGCGCGTAACCGCCGGCGGCGGATTGGTCCGAACCAGCCGCCAGAGACCGGTTCGCGACCCAGCAGAAGGTTGGCTGCAACCGTCAGGTTCGGGACCAGCGTGCCCTCTTGAAACACGGTGGCGATGCCCGCACGGAGAGCGTCGGTCGGCGAACTGAATGAAATGGGTCTGCCGCCCATGACAATCTCGCCGTCGGTCGGCGCCGTCGCGCCACTCAGGATCTTGACGAGCGTCGATTTGCCCGCGCCGTTCTCACCCAAGAGTCCGACGACCTGCCCGGCGCGAAGCTCGAGCGACACGTCGCGCAGCGCCATCCCACCGGGGTAGCGCTTGCTGACGTTGCGTAAGGCTAGGACGAGATCCCGATCAGCGACTGCCAGTCTCCCTGTGGCGAGCGGCCCGATCTGAACAGCGGACTCCCGCGCACTTTCGAGTTGGGTGCTCGCCTACCACTCACCGGGATTTTCGCCGACGTTGTCGCGCGTCACCTCGATCAGCTTCATCTGCACGGTCGGGCGTCCGTCTTGCTCGACGACGGTAATCGGCTCCTTACGCATCAAATGCACTACGGTATCCACCGCCAAGCGACCATAGTCGGTCGGTGAAATCTTTGAAGTGCCGTACATCCGCCCCTCAGCAATCGCGTCGGTGGCCGCTTTGCTGCCTCCCGAGCCGACCACGGCAAGCTCAGTGCGGCCGAGTCCTTCAGCCGCTTCGAGCGCGGCGATGGCGCTGTTGTCGTCGTGACTGACGATCACCTCGATCTCGCCCTGACGGTATTTGGTCAGAAGCGCCTCTGTCACCGTGACAGCCTGCGACGGATCAAAGTTATGGTTTTGCCGATCGATGATACTGATGTTGGGATGGTCGGCGATCGCCGCCTCGATGCCGCGGGTGATCTCGATCTGGGGAGCTGACCCGGCCGTACCTTCTTCAAGGACTACCCGGCAGGGATCCTTGCCCTCGCAGGCGCGGACAACGACCGCGCCGGTCAGCTTGCCGCGCTCGAAGTCGGACCAGCCGACATGCACTTTAGGATTAGGTCCCGTTGGCCCGCCGTAGGGAAGGTCGACGAAGCGGTCGCCGGTGATGATCGGAATCGGTGAATCGGTAAGTTCCTCGACTGCCACAGCCGTCGCGGTGGCATCCACCGCCTGCACGATCAGCCCGGTACATCCTGCGGTGACGAAATCCCGGATCTGCTGGGTTTGCTTGTCGGCGTCTTCGGTGGCATCCGCCTGGACAATCTCGACGCCAAGCTCTGCCGCACGCTCTGCTTTTCCCTCGCGGTCAACGACGTTGAACGTAGCGGCGCTCGAGTGGTACGCGACGCAGATTTTCTCTCCCTCTGCGGCGTGGCCGACTCGTCCAGCAGCAAGCAACCCTATCGCAGCACATGCAAACGCCAGATATCGTCCAGCTTTCATTTCTCCCCCCGTCGCCCGGTTGCGATATGGAGCTTAGATTGCGCATGCCGGTTGCTGAAGCCGATCTTTGGGCCCGACGACGGAAAAAGCAAGGCCCCCGGGGCGGCGCAGCTGGCTTATGCTGCAACGCGCCCGCGTCCAATCGCAATGGTCGGGGGTTCGATCCCACCAGCGCCTATCATCCGCGATAGGCGGCCTGGAGACGCCGCGAAGATCGTGCGGGCGTCGCCGGCTTCAGCGGCGCGTGCGGGCAGAAGTCTCGAACTGCGGGGACGCCGTCAATCTAAGGCGCCTGCCTCTTGCGCTGGACACCCGCCGGGCACCCGCACCGCGCCCCTGGACCAGATCCATCCAACTTCGGGCTCGGACGTGGACCTCGCCCGCAGGCCACCCGGACGAGGGGGCCTGGCGCCCAGGAGCAGGCCCGACCGCCGCGTTCATGATTTCGAAGTACAGCCAAGATATCACCGGGCGAGCCCGGGCCAGGAGGTCATCCAGGCAAAGGTGCGACACCGGCGCTGAAGCGCGGGTGCTGCTGCGTCAGGCCGCGATCAGCGGTCAAGTCGTGCGGCCGCCCTGGCGAACCGCGCGGCGCGCGCTCACCCGGTGATGGCGCAGGGCGTCGTGTCGGCTCGCTCGTCCCACGTGACGATCGCGCCGGCAGTTGCGCCGAAGCGGGCACTTCGGCCGGGTGCGCCCTGATCGGCGCCCTGAGGTGGATCCATGCTGCGGGAGAACGCGGGATGACCGGAATGATGCCTTTCAGCCCGACGCGGGTGCTGGTGACCGGGGGGGCGGGGTTCCTCGGCAGCCACCTGTGCGAGCGCCTGGTCGCGGCCGGGCACGAGGTGGTCAGCGTCGACAACTACTTCACCGGGGTGCGCGGCAACCTCGCCGGCCTGCTCGGCCACAGTGGCTTCGAGGCGCTGCGCCACGACATCACCTTCCCGCTCTATGTCGAGGTCGACCAGATCTACAACCTCGCCTGCCCGGCCTCGCCGATCCACTACCAGCACGACCCGGTGCAGACCACCAAGACCAGCGTGCACGGCGCGATCAACATGCTCGGCCTGGCCAAGCGGGTCGGCGCGCGCA
>JBKPNX010000148.1:0-3778 GCA_046732855.1 Pseudomonadota bacterium | reverse complement strand
CGGGCTGTCGTCATAGGTCCTGAAGTCCTTTGGGCGTGTGTCGGGCCTGCGGCCACGGCGGCGCGTTGTGTCGATAGTCCGGCGATCGCGAAGAAGATTAGCAGATCCGCCCAGCCCTCTGCACGGCGGGCATCGCACCTCTCTGATCGCCCACCGCGATCCAACGAGCCGTCCCCAGGGCTGGTTTCCGGGCTCTGGAGCGGCCCTTCGGACCGGCGCGGTCACCTCCCCGGAATGTCTAACGCTCTCAGTGGCACTTGAGCCGCAGCTCGGTGCCCCAACACCGTTGCGGGGCGGCACCGGCTTCTCACGGGTTTCCCAATTGTCCGCGGCCCCTGACCGGCACCGCAGCACTTCGAGTAGGCATAAAATGTGGCGCGCCTCCAGCATGAGCGGCTTTCCGGAAGAGCGATGCGCTTCAGCCTGGTTGAGATACGGGACGGCCGGTTGCCGGGTGCGGCGCCGGCACTTTGTCTTTTGCGCTGGGTACCAAGCGGGCGCAAGCTCGATCTCATCACGGTGCCTGTAACGGATCCGGTGCGGTCCATGAAAGCGAGTGAGGGACAAAGGCCGTAGCTGCCCCCGCAACTGTGAGCGGCGAGCCGAGATCCGAGGTGCCCCTGGACCTGAGCGGTCCGGGAAGACCGATCGAGGCGGTAACGCGGGAGCCCGGAGGCCTGCCGTCATGTGATCACTAACTTGACCGGCCGGGTGCGCCGGGGAGAACGTTAGGGCTTCAGGTCGTTGCCTGCCATCTCGATCGTTTGTGGCTTCCTTTTCTCGACATCGTCGCCACGAGCCACGGTCGCCATTTGCTCAGGTAAGTCGCCTTGAGCGCCTGCGCGTCCTGGTCAGCTAACCACCTCCGTGACCGGTGAAGCGAGATGACAGCTGCATTTTCTCGAGGCGGCGCGTCGCCACCTAGCCGCCGGCCGGGTTCGGACTGGCGTGATTTGCAGGTCTGGGCGTAAACGTCACCTGCCCAAGAGACGTTGCAGCTCGGCTGACAGATAGGGTACGTTTTGACCCGCTGAGATCCGGAGTCAGGCCGTGGGTTTAGACGCACACAGGGCGCCAAGTGCTGGGGAATAGATCGGATGCTTGCTTATGTGTTTTGGCATTGGCCATCCGGGAGATCGAAACAAGACCGGTATGAATCATCTTTATTCGATTTTCACAGATCGCTCATTGAGCGAAAGCCGGACGGTTTCCACGAGTCCTATGTCTTCCGTCTAAAGGATACACCTTGGCTCTCGAATGATGGCCTGGTGTACGAGGATTGGTATCTCGTCGATGACTTCCACGCGCTTAGTCTGCTTAACGAAGGCGCGGTAACAGGCGTTAGCAGAGCACCCCATGACAGAATAGCCCAAAAAGCAGATGGTGGTGCGGGAGGCGTGTATCGACTTCGCGCCGGTCACCCCGACCTGTCGCGGGCACGGCACGCGGTTTGGTTTTCGAAACCGAGAGGTTTGCCCTATGACGATTTCTATCGTGGTATCCCCTCGCTCGCCCTTGAGGCCGGCGGCGGCCTCTGGGAGCGTCAAATGGTTCTCGGCCCCGCCGCGGAATGCTGCCTGCTAGCGACGGAAGAGATCGAGATTCCACGCGCGCTTGAAACACGTGTGGTTACGGTAGAACTCGCGTGGCTCGGTGCCTGATCGACATCTTCGATGCGCTCTCGAAGGCTATTCGCCCGTCGGCCGCGCCACCCGAGCCAGCCCGGCCGCACTCAGTGCGCCATGAACACGGGAGTCACGGCGACGGACGAGAGCACGTGGCGGGTCACCCCGCCGAGGAGCAGTTCGCGCATGCGGCTGTGCGAATAGGCGCCCATCACCAGCATGCCGATCCCGGCCTCGCTCGCCTCATGAAGCAGCGTGTCACCGACGCTGCGCGAGAGTGGCTTGACCTGGCGCGCCTTGGCCGTGATCCCGTGCCAGCCGAGATAGCGGATGACGTCGGCGCGTGACTCGGCAACGGTCGCCTCGTCCTCGCCGACGCTCACGATCTCGACCCGGCTCGCCGTAGCCAACAGGGGCGCGGCGGCCGTTACCGCGCGCCAGGCCTGTAGGCTTGGGGACCAGGCGATCATCGCCGAGTTGCTCGGATCCGGCTCCGGCCGAGCTGGGGACAGCAGTACGGGCCGGCCGGTCTCGAGCAAGGTGTGTTCGGCGATCTCGCGCGCCGGCGTCGTCGTACTCGGGTTCGGCACCACCATCAAATCGTAAGCCGGTGCGCGCATCGTAACCGCGCTCGCATACGAGCCTTCGGTCTGGAGCCAGGAGGCTGACGGCACGGGGCCGGAAGCGTCTGGCGTGCAGACTGGCACGCCGTGCGCGGCGCAGATGCGCTGGAACTCGGCCCGGGCCTGCTCGGCGGCACGTTCTCGTGCCTCCGCCGCGCGCGCGAGCTCTTGCTGTGCGAGCTGCCCCGCCGGGGCGAGGCCGACCTCCCTCGTAGCCTCGTAACCGCCGAGCCGCCCGGTACGCATCGTGATCGGCGCCGGCGTCTCGATGTATAGCCCTTCGACATGGCCCGTCACCGTCTTGGCCACCATCAAGGCGATCTCAATGGCGGCGGTATTGACGGCCGTATCGGGGATGGGGACGAGGATCGTCTTCATCGTCATGACCGCCCTCCTCTTCCGGCAGCAGCCACCGATGCAGGCCCCGCCGGGCTAAACCCTGACGCCCCCACACAAGAGTTAACACCACGCCCCTGGCGAATAGTTCGCTGCGGTCCCCCGCCGCACGCCGTTGCTCGCCGAGACCTTGCGAATTGCCGCGTGGTGGACCCGGGCTACACCACTGTGCCAACTAGCCGGGCGCGATCGTGTTCAATCTGGCGATGCACACCGGTCTCCGGGGGCATTCGGTTCGACGGGCACACCCTCGTCGTGCGCAACCCATGCGGTTCAGCTCCGCGCCGGCCGCAAGCGCATAGTCGCCCCGATCGCAGCGCGATCGTGCCGACCTCGAAACCGCAGCCCAACGTCACCTTGGTAAAGGCGCTCGCGCGGGGTGGCGATGGCAGCGGATGCTTGATGAGGGCGTCTACACGTCCGTGAGCGAGATCGGCGACCGAGAACATTTCGAAGAGCTACGTCAGCAGAATCCTGCGGTTGGCGCTGCTAGCGCCCGACATCGTCGAGGGAATCCTCGCGGGGACGGCCGATCAGGCGCTGGTGCTGGAGCGCCTCGAGCGGCCGCTGCCGGCGTGTTGGGCGGAGCAGCGCCAGCGATTTCCGGAGCTCGGTTTTCGTGCTGCGTAGGCTACGCGCCCTGGCAGCCGGACGATGCGGCTTCAAAGTCCAAAGTCATCGGCCGGAATGCCCAGCTTATTCTCCAGCGGCGTCCCCCTCCGCGACCAGCGCGCTGAGCGTCACGACGCGGTAACGCTTTGCAGCAAGCGCCGGCAGGAGATGGCCGAGAGCCTCGGCCGTGCGCCAACCCCGCGCGCCACGATCATGCAGCACGACGATTGAGCCGGGCCGGACCACCGCGGCAATAATAAAGGCGAATCCACGTCACCGATGGGATGTGCGGGTCAAAGGGGTAAACTTCACCCAAGGCCGTGCGGTATCCGAGTTGCCGGGCAGCCGACCGCATCGCGGGCGTCGATCGGCCGCCGCCAGGTCTGGAGCGGCCCCCGTTTCGAGCGGACAGGTGGCATAGCGTGAGGGCCTAGGCATGAGCCTAGGCGTACGGCTATGTCTGAGGAGATCCAGCGCGTCGAGGTGATCACTTCGGTGCAGCGCCGCCGGCGGTGGTCGGTG
>JBKPNX010000147.1:0-11374 GCA_046732855.1 Pseudomonadota bacterium | reverse complement strand
GTCGTGGATTCTCGCCTCCGCTGGCTATAAACCCCGTACCGATACCAATCTTAGGAGGTAGATAGTCGCGCAGAAGCCTGACGAGATGCGTCTCGTTTAGTCGACCCAATTCTGGGTCATGATCTGTCAAGCGGCTGAAATATTCCGCCTCGGTCCGAAGCCGCCGCAACGAACCTTCGAAGAGCTTATCCATATCAAAAGGCCTAGCCTCAGGCATCTGCAGGTATTTCAGACGATCGCATCGTCTGCCCTCTATGGCCGGATTTCGCTTAAAGGTTCTAATCTCTGCGGTCAAGCAGCGCGGTGGCGGCAGCTACGCCCCAAGATAATAGCGCTTGATCATCGGGTGGTCGGCGACTCCGAAGCGCTCCTGCCTTCGAACTCGATTCGGCCGGGGACCATGACGCAGGCGCGATCGGCGATCCTGATTGCCTGGTTGAAGTTCTGCTCGGCCATCAGGACGGTCAGGCCGCGGCGCTCCTTCAGTTCCTTGATCCTGGCGATCAGGCGGCTGAGGCCTGACGAGCCTCTGCCGGAAACCGGCTTGTCGTGGTCACACAGGTTGATCGCGCCGGACGTCGATGTCGCCGGCGCGCTGGCGCATGTAGCTGTCGGACCGAGCCTTCATGCGCAGCAGGGTGTCCATCGACACGTCGAAGGCTTTCTCGATCCGGAGCGCCATTTCCGGGAGAGGGCAGCCTTGCCGTTGACCAGATCGGAGAGCGTTGCGCGCCGTATGCCAAGGATCTCGCTAGCGCCGCGATCCTCAGGCAATACTGAACGTGATCGCCTCAGGCGCGCTCATCGTGTGCTGCCGGGCGCAGGGGTCGCACGGTCGCCCGGATCGCAGCGGCGCGCTTCGCCACCTGCGCGTAGTCATAGGCCGCCTGCATGTTGATCCACGCCTGCGGCGTGCCGCCGAACGCGGTGGCGAGGCGTACCGCCATCTCGGGCGAGACGCCCGCGCGCCCGTTCACGAGGTTGTCGAGAGTCTTGCGCGACACGCCCAGCACCTTCGCCCCAGCCGTGACGGTCAGGTGCAATGGCTCCAGGCAGTCGTAGCGCACCAACTCGCCGGGATGCGGCGGGTTGGCCATCGGGCCGGTCACAGCTTCGCTCTCGGTCATCATGGCACCTTTGCTCAGTGGTAGTCGACGAGATCGACGTCGAAGGCGTGGCCCGATTCGAAGCGGAAGATCAACCGCCAGTTGCCCGACACCCGCACGGACCAGAAGCCCTTGCGGTCCCCGCTCAGCGGGTGCAGCGCGTAGCCCGGCTGGTTCATATCCTCCGGCCCGGTCGCGCTGTGCAGCAGGAACAGAATGCGCCGCAGCTTAGGGGCAAGCCGGGCATCGATCCGGCTCCGGTCGTCCTTCTCGAACAGGCGTTTCAGGCCGCGATGTCGTATCGTATTGATCATCTGTCATCTAGGCAGTGAGTATACTCGCTTCTCAAACTGCTGGCAACCTCGCCCGCGACGGCGCCGGTAAGGTCCACGTGCTCGAGATCCTGCTTTGAGCGATGTCGTGGCAAAAATTCCTGCCGCGTGCTACATTCTTCCGATCAGCGGATCGTGTCCCGCCCTGCGACGGCTCAAGTGCAGGCAAGGGCTTCCGCAAGGCACGCCCATTGAGAACCGCGC
The DNA here is from genome assembly GCA_046732855.1 of Pseudomonadota bacterium. GTDB lineage: Bacteria > Pseudomonadota > Alphaproteobacteria > Geminicoccales > Geminicoccaceae > JBKPNX01. Next base: position 9,732 of record JBKPNX010000147.1, on the reverse strand, counting down.
TCGCATCCCTGTTGCGCCATACCAAACGAACCCAAGAAACCTCGATCTTTGAGTGAGTTAGGTTTTTGAAGCACGCGCATGCGGGCGTCTGAGTTGCCTTAGGCGCCGTCATCCACTCCTCGGGCAGCAAGAGGATGTCCGGCTGACCGCTAAGGGGCAGCGCTCCGCCGGCGGCTACCGCTTGACCCCCAGCAGCTCCAGGTCGATCCCGTCGGCCATCGCCTTGTAGCCGGTGTCCTGTGGGTGGAGATGGTCGCCCGAGTCGAACTCCGCGCGGATGTGCTTCGGGTTGTTCGGATCGCGGGTCATGGCGTCGAAGTCGATCACGCCGTCGAACTCGCCGCCGGTGCGGATCCACTGGTTGACCGCCTGGCGCTTCGCCTCCTTCTGCTCGTTGTAGTAGCCGAACAGCGGATGGCCGTGGAAGGTGTCCTCGAACGGCGTCAGCGTGGCGCCGATGATCACCATGTCGTGCTCGTGCGCGCGCTCGATCAGCTGCTTGTAACCGGCGATGATGTCGTCGGCGGTCGGCGCCGGCTCGCCCTTCGGCACCAGGATCGTGTCCGGCCAGCCGATGTCGTTGATGCCAATCATCAGGATCACGGTGTCGGCGCGGGTCTGGCTCAGCACGTCGCGGTCGAAGCGCGCGAGCGCGTTGTCGCCCATCCGGTCGCGCAGCACGCGCGCGCCCGAGATGCCCTGGTTCAGCACCGCGACGCGCGCGCCCGCCTCGTGCAGCCGCTCGGCCAGGAAGTCGGGCCAGCGATGGTTGGCATCGGGCGTCGAGGTCGCGCCGTCCGTGATCGAATCGCCGAAGGTCACGATTGCACGCGCGTCGGGCGCGGCGGCGACCATGATCTCGCTGAGGAAGATCCGGGACTTGATCGTCTGCGCGGGCGCGAACTCGGCCTCGCCGGCGAAGTTGCCTTCACCCGAGATGTACGCCGTCTGCACGCCCTCGTTGTGCCAGGTCGTGGTCGGCGTGATCTCGGGCAGGAACAGGCTGACCGCGACCTCGCCGAGCGGTTCGACCGTGAGGTCGACGGGGTCGCTGATCATTGGAGCGCCGGGCGGGATGGTCGGGGACGGATTGCCGCTGAAGGTCAGCGGGCGGTCGGAGCCGGCCACGATCGCGTTGCCCTCGCCGGCGAGGGCGACGTGCGCGGCGCCGATCACCAACGGGCGGTCGCCGTACTCGTTGGAGATCACCACGCGGACCTGATCGCCGCCGAGGCTGACCCGCGCGATCTGCCGCAGCGTCTGGTTGCGCAACGCGCGCGGAATGCCGACCGGGGCGAAGAAATCGGCGTCCCACACGGGTTGCGGGCTGGCCGTCCAGGTGCCGATCCACTCGACCTCATCGCCCTGCTGCGCCGGAGCCGGAGCCGCAGCGAAGACCGACAGGACAGCCGCGACGCACGCGAGGGAGAGAAGTGCGCCCCGGCGCGAACTCCTGCTGCCACGCCTAGTCGCGAGCTCCATCGCAACCCGAGCACCGGCCGTGCGTCGACACGTCAGCTGTTGCCGCGACATCCTGCCCTCCCGACTTTGATTTCCCCGATCCGGGGCGGGGTCGCGCCACCACCCCGACGGTCCGGAAGCTAGCACGCCGTAGAACCGTAGGGCCAGCTCCGAGGTTGCCTAAATGCCGCCACAATGCGCGGCAGCTGACCCGCCAGCAGATCAGAAAGCGCCGAGCTCGCGCTCCCCCGGTGGAGGCCGCTCACGCCACTCGGGCGATGAGGTCGGTCAGCTCGTCCAGCTCGATCTCGTCGCGGCGGAAGTGCGCCGCGACGCGGCCCTGGGCGAGCACCGTCAGATCATCCGCGACGGACAGCGCGTGCCGGAAGTTGTGGGTGATGAGGATGACCGCCTGCCCCTGATCGCGGGCCTGGGCGATGTGATCGAGGACGCGCCCGGCCTGGCGCACCGCGAGCGCCGAGGTCGGTTCGTCGAGCACCAGCAGGGAGGAGCCGAAGAACATCGCGCGCGCGATCGCCAGTGACTGGCGCTCACCGCCCGAGAGGTTGACGCCGCGCTCGTCGAGGCCGCGCTCCCAGCGCACGCCGAGCCGGTGGAGGGCGGAGCGCGCCATCCCGTCGGCGCGCCTGAGGTCGAACATCTTGAAGGGGCCGATGCCCTTCTGCGGCTCGCGGCCGAGCACGACGTTGCGCGTCACCGACAGCAGCTCGCAGACCGCGAGGTCCTGGAACACCGTCGCGATGCCCAGCTGCCGCGCCTGCGCGGGGTCGGTGAAGGTCACCCGCGCGCCGCGGAAGCGCAACTCGCCCGAGTCGGGGGGATACACGCCGCACAGGATCTTGATCAGCGTGGACTTGCCCGCGCCGTTGTCGCCGAGCAGCGCCAGGATGCGGCCCTCGTACGCCTTGAGCGAGACGTCGACCAGGGCGGTCGTCGCGCCGAAGGCTTTCGATACGCTGATCGCCTCGATAACGGGAACGGCGTCCAGCGCGACCGGCGTGATCTGCCGCGGGCGCATGTGCAGGGCCTCGGACCCGCGGCCTGCCGGTTTCCCTCGGGGAGCCGTGCCGGACATCGTGCTCATCGTGTGGGCTCCCCGGAGATCGGGTCACCCGCAGTCGCATGACCCGGCAGTTCGACTGGGTAGCCGCCGTGGTCCGCGTCCTCGGGCGCGCCGATGGCCGCGTCGGCCGTCCCGCTGCTGCGCTGGAAGCCGCCGAGCGGCCTCGAGCTGGCCAGTCGGCGCGCGACCGTCGTGTTCAGGATCACCGCTGCGACCACGATCAGGCCGGTGAGCGTGCGGAAGAAGTGCCCCGGCGCGCCGGCGAGGACCAGGCCCACCTGGATCATGCCGAAGGTGATGGCGCCGAGCATCGTGCCGATCACGCTACCGTAGCCGCCGGACAGAAGCGTGCCGCCGATCACGGTGACGGCCACCGCCTGGAGCTCGATGCCCTCGCCACGCAGCGCGTCGACCGAGGAGAACCGGGCCACCTGGATCACTCCCGAGACCGCGGCGAGGCTGGAGGCGAGCATGAACAGGATGAGGGTGACGCGATCGACGGGCACGCCGAGGTTCCTCGCCGCCTGCTCGTTCTGGCCGCGCGCCTGGACCCAGTTGCCGAACCTGGTCCGCAACAGGAGAAACGTCCCGAGCGCGCCGATGACGAAGAACCAGAGCATCGACATCCGAAAGCCCGCGAGCAGCGGCCCGGCCATGATGTCCTTGAACTCCGGCGGGACGGGCACGGTCATCGGGAAGCCGCCGGTCAGCGCGATCAGCACGCCGCGCCAGATCAGCATCGTGCCGAGGGTCACCACGAACGAGTGGATCCTGAACCGGACCACGATCGCGCCGTTGATCGCGCCCAGCACCGCGCCGGCCAGAACCGCCGCCGGGGCTGCCACGATCGGCGGCATGCCATAGTCGCGCATCAGCACGACGGCCACGTACGAGGTAAGGCCCAACACGGCCCCGACCGACAGGTCGAAGTGACCGCCGATCATCAGCAGAGTGACGCCGATGCTGACGATGCCGAGCTCGGCGGCCACGCTCATGAAGCTGATGTAAGTGAGCTTGGTCGGGAACAGCTCCGGGCTGAGGATCGTGAACACTATGAACAGAACGATGACCGCGGCGAGCGCGGTCGCCTCGGGGCGCAGCAGGAAGCGGCGCCCCGCCTCGCCGCAGACGACGCTCCGGGCGGGCCGCGCGGCGGCGGTGCTCGGTCCGGTTCCTTTCGCCATCGCAGGTCAGCCCAGGGCTTGGGCAGGAGGCCGCATCTCGCGCCTCCTGTCAGACCGGCCGCCCCGAGACCGACGGCCTACCGGTAGCCCTTTTCGACCAGCGCGGCGACCTGCTCCACGTTCGCGGCGTCGACCACGGTCGGGCCGGTCAGGAAATAGTTAGCCTGGATCAGGCCGTACTTCAGGTAGTGGGTCAGCAGAACGACCGGCATGTAGCCCCGCCAGAACTGCTGCTGGTCGATCGTGAAGGCCTGCCGGCCGTCCCGGATCGCCTCGAGCGACTGCGCCACGATGTCATATCCGGTCAGGATCAGGTCGTCCCGCCCGCTGTCCGCCTTGGCGGAGAGGAACCCGTCGATCACGTCGCAGACCGAGGTGGCCGCCTTGGTGTCAGGGTTGAGGCGGAGGTAATTGAAGATCGCCTCCGACTGCTGGCCCGGGTCCATGGTCAGCTCCAGAAACTCGGCCTCGATCCCGGCAGCTTTCAGGGTCTCGATCTCGGATTCCGCGCGGTCGCGGCAGGTGGCGTCGCCCGGCTGCTGGTCGCCGACCACGACCCGCCCGCTAACGCCCATCTTGATCAGCCGCTGCGCCGTGAGCGCCCCCGCGGCCCGCTCGTCGGATCCGGTGCGGAACAGGAAGATGTCGTTGGGGTCGCGCACCTGCGAGCCCGCGGGCGGCGCCGCGGCGCTGCCGAACGCGATCCCGGCCTCCTTGGCGCGGGCCGCGACCTCCTCGTAGGCGGCGTCCTCGGCGAATGCGCAGACGGCAATGCCCTTCGCCTGCGCGGCGATAGCTTCCTCGATCTTCTGGATCTGGTTGGGAATCGTCAGCTGGTCCGGGTAGATGTAGGTCACCTTGACGCCGAGGTTCTGCCCGGCCTCTTCGGCGCCGCGCGCCAGGTACCCATGAAAGCCGGTCGGCGCAGCACAGCCGACGAAGTAGATCGAGATGTCACCGTCCTGCGCCTTCACGGCAGTGCCCCAGGCGGGCAGGGCGAGCACGGCTGCACCCAAGGCACTCGCAGCCTGAATCAACTTCGGCCAGCCGGTTCTCTTCGCCATCGCGGTCCCTCCTGTGAGCGCGGCGTGCGCTTCTGCGCGCTTTGTCCGATTGAATCACGCGATCTGCGGCGCCCGGTCAAGCGCGTCGTCAGCGTTCCTCGCGGCGGAAGGGTGTGAGCAGCGCGGCCGGGGCGCGCGCCTTGCGCGCGAGGGCCGCCATGGCGACGATGGTCGCCGCGAAAGGCAGCATCAGGAACACTTGGTAGGGCAGGTCGATCCCACCGCTCGACTGCAGGCGCAGGCCGAGCGCATCGAGCGCCCCGAACAAGAGCGCGGCCCCGGCCACCCGCCAGGGGTCCCATTGCCCGAGCACCACCAGCGCGATGCAGACCCAGCCGCGGCCCGAGATGACGCCGAACGTGAAGGCATTGAACTGGGCGAGCGAAAGATAGGCGCCTGCGATGCCCATCAGCGCCCCGGAGATCATCAGCGCCTGATAGCGCGTCCGGACGACGTCGACCCCGGCCGAGACCGCCGCGTGCGGGTTCTCGCCGACGGTCCTGAGGCTGAGCCCCCAGGGCGTCTCGTAGAGCACGAACGCGGCGAGCGGCACGAGCAGGAAGGCGAGATAGACGAGGGCGAACTGGTCGAACAGCACCGGCCCGAGCCATGGCAGGTCGGCGAGGCCCGGCAGCGCCAGCGGCGCGAACGGCTCTAGATGCGGCGGCTGCGACGGCTGGCCGAAGATCAGCCGGTAGAAATAGAAGCTGAGGCCCGTGCAGAGCATGGTCACGCCGAGCCCAGAGACGTGCTGGCTCAGGCCAAGGCTCACGGTGAGCGCCGCCATCAGCAGGCCGAACACCACGCCGACGGCCGCCGCGGCGGCGATTCCGAGCCAGAGCTCGCCGCTGAAATAGGCCGTGGTGAAGCCGACCATGGCGCCGAGCAGCATGATGCCCTCGATCCCGAGATTAAGCACGCCGGCGCGTTCGGTGAACATCTCGCCAAGGGTCGCGAGCAGCAGCGGGGTCGCCACCCGGATCACGGCAGCGAAGAAGCCGACCTGCAGGACCTGATCGAGGATTTCGCTGATCCGGGCCTCCGCTCAAACCGCATCGGGCCGGCGCACGCGCAGGCGGTAGCCGGTGAACAGGAGCGCCGTCAGCATGCAGATCAGCGACGTGCCCTGGATCACGTCGCCGAGGAACACCGGCACCCCGGTCTGCCGTGACATGCTCTCGGCCCCGGTCGCGACGGCGGCGAAGAACAGCGCCGAAGGCACCACGCCGAGCGGATTGAGCGCGGCGAGCATCGCCACCACGATGCCGGCATAGCCGTAGCCGGGCGAGATGCTGGCCATCACCTGGTAATGGAGGCCAGCGACCTCGCCGACGCCGGCGAGCCCCGCGAGCGCGCCGGAGATGGCGCCAGCCAGCAGCAGTACCCGGCCGACCGCTATCCCGGCATGCGCGGCGGCGCGCGCATTGGCGCCGACGGCGCGGATCCGAAAGCCGAGCGTGGTGCGCGTGATCAGGAACCAGATCACGATCGCCGCGAGGCCGGCGAGCAGCACGCCGAGGTGCAGCCGAGTGGCCTGCCACAACACGGGAAACTCGGCTTCCATGCGAATGTCAGGCGAATCCGGGTAGCCGCTGAGCGGGTCCTTCCACGGCCCATCGACGAGCGCCGTCATCCCATAGAAGATGACGAAGTTGAGCATCAGCGTGGCGACCACGTCGTCCACCTTGAGATGCACGCGGAGCGCCGCCGGCAGCGCGGCGGTGATCGCCCCGGCGAGGGCGCCGGCGAGGATCATCGCCGGGACCAGCGACCAGCCGGGCAAGCCCTCGCGGGCGCCGACGAACGCTGCGGCCATCGCGCCGGCGAGCAGCTGTCCTTCGCCGCCGATGTTCCAGAACCTGGCGCGAAAGGCGACTGCGACCGCGAGCCCGGTAAGGACCAGCGGCGCCGCCTTGACCACGGTCTCGACGAGGTTGAAGCGGCTGCCGAGCGCGCCCGCGAACAAGGCGCGATAGGCGTCGAGCACGTTGGCGCCCGCGAGCACGATGAGCACGCTGCACAGCGCCAATGTCGCGGCGATCGCGAGTAGCGGCAGGGCGATGGCGAGCCACGCGGGGGTGTCGACCCGCGGCTCCAGCCGGAGCTGGATCACGCCCTTCCCTCCGCCCCGGCCATCAACAGTCCGATCCGGGCGACTTCGGCTTCCGCCACGGGCACCGTCTCCAGAATGCGGCCCTCGAACATCACCGCGATGCGATCCGCGATCTCGAACTGCTCCTCGAGATCCTCGCTGATCAGGATGACCGCGCGGCCGCGCGCCCGCAGCCCGAGAAGCTGGTTATGAACGAACTCTCTCGCCGCCACGTCCAGGCCGCGGGTCGGCTGGGCGGCGACCAGCACCAGCGGCTCGAACGCCAGCTCGCGGGCGAGCAGCGCCTTTTGCAGGTTGCCGCCGGAGAGGGTGCCGGTGCGCGCGTCGGGCCCGGGGGCGCGGATCCCGAACTTCTCGATCTGGGCGGCGACGAAGCGCCTGGCGGCGCCCTGGTTCAGGAAACCGAGCCGGCTGAACGGCGCTTCGCCGACCCGCGCCAGGATCATGCTGTCGGCGAGCGGCAGCGTGCCGAGCAGCCCGGCGCCGAGGCGATCCTCGGGCACGTGGGCGACGCCGAGATCTCGCATCGTGCGGGCGTTCGCGCCGGTCACGGTCCGTCCCGCCATCTCGATCCGCCCGCTCGCGGCTTTGAGCGTGCCGCCGATCACTTCCGCGAGTTCCCGTTGGCCGTTGCCGGATACGCCGACAATGCCGAGGATCTCGCCCCCGCGGACGCTGAGCGAGACGCCGTCCAGCGCGACCGGGTGCTCCGGCCCCCGCACGGTCGTCACCGCGTGCAGGGACAGGAGGATTGGTCCGGGCCTCGCCGCCGCCCGAGCCGGCGCCGCCAGCGCATGGCCGCACATCAATTCTGCCAATCCGCGGGCGGTCACGGTAGCGTCGTTGGCCAGTTCCGCGACTACCGCGCCCTGACGCATGACCGTCAGGCGGTCGGCAATGGCGCGGACCTCGTTCAGCTTGTGGCTGATGAAGATGACGCCGACGCCCTGCGCCGCCATGGTCCGAAGCGCGGCGAACAGTCCGTCCGTCTCCTGCGGCGTAAGCACCGACGTCGGCTCATCGAGGATCAGCACGCGGGCGCCGCGATAGAGCGCCTTGACGATTTCCAGCCGCTGCCGCTCCCCGACGCTGAGCGAGCCGACCGTCCGCTCGGGGTCGAGCATAAGCCCATAGCGCGCGGCGATCTCGGCGAGGCGCGCGCGTGTCCCAGCCCGGTCGATCAGTCCCCGGCGGCCCGGCTCGCCGACCATCAGGTTCTCGAGCACGCTGTGCCGGTCCACGAGATGGAAATGCTGGTGCACCATGCCGATGCCCGCGGCCAGCGCGTCGGCCGGGCTGCGGATCGTCAGCGCACGGCCGTCGATCCGGATCTGGCCGGCATCCGCACGGTAGATGCCGAACAGGATGTTCATCAGCGTGGTCTTGCCGGCGCCGTTCTCGCCGAGCAGCCCCAGCACCTCGCAACGGTGGACGACGAGGTCGACCGAGCGATTGGCGTGCACCGGACCGAAACGCTTGTCGATGCCTTGCAACTTGAGCAGCGGTGCCGTCATGGCGTCGAAGCGGAAGCGGGCCGCCGGGCGTCGATATCGGAGCGTGTGCGTGCCAGGGCGTCTGGTGTCTCGGAACCAAGCTATTCGGACTGGGGCGTGCCCTCGTCAACCGGCACGCGGAAGGTGCCGTCCATGATCTCCTTGGTGCGCTCGGCGACCATGGTGTTGACCTCGTCCGGCAGCTTGTCCTCCCACGCATGGTAGGGCGCGAGGTACGAGCCGCCTTTGCCCATGAAGGAGAACTGGCCGAAATCCTGGGACGTGAACACGTCGGCCTGAACCAGGCTGACGACCTGCTTCACGGTCGGCCACATGTCCCAGACCACGCTCGTGACCACGGTATCAGGCGCCAGCTCCGACTGGTCGGACATGTTGCCGATGGCCGGGATGCCGCGCTCCGCGGCTGCCTCGATCACGCCAAAGCGCTCGGCATAGATCACGTCGACGCCCGCCTCGATCTGGGCGATCGCCGCTTCCTTGGCCTTGGGCGGGTCGAAGAACGAGCCGATGAACGAGAACTTGCACTTGACCGCCCCATTGACCTCCTTGGCGCCGGCGCAGAACGCGTTGGACAGGCGATTGACCTCGGGGATCGGCATCGCCGCGACCGTACCGATGGTATTGGACTTGGTCAGCTTGCCCGCAATCATGCCCGCGAGATAGGCCGGCTCGTGGATCCAGTTGTCGAATACGGCGAAGTTGGGCTCCGCCGGCCCGATGCCCGAGCCGAACGCGAAGGCGACCTCGGGGTAGTTGCGGGCGACGCGGCGGGTGATCCGCTCGGTGCCGAAGGCATCGCCCATGATCAGGCGGTGACCCTGCTCGGCATACTCGCGCACGACCCGGGCGAAGTCGCTCGCCGACACGCTTTCTGACCAAGTGTACTCGATCCCGAGATCCTGCTTCGCCCGCAGCAGCGCCACGTGGATCTGGTTGACCCAGGGTTCCTCGATCGGGGTCTCGAACACCGCCGCGACCTTGAGCTGGTCCTGCGCGGCTGCCTCGCCGCTGCCGAGCGCAAGGGCGCTCGCGAACAGCGCCGTCGCCACAACGCGCGCCCGCCATGTCCTGCCGCTGCCGACCGTCATTCCGTTTTCCTCCCCAGAATGCCATTGACCTATCCGCGCATGCCCTGCCATGGCGCGGTGCGATTCTCAGGCAGTATACGGGGCCGGTCGAGCTCCGCCAGTGGGCGGGGGACTGGCCCTCAGTCTTCCTCTGCGATGTCCTCGTGCCAGAGGTCGGGCCGCTCGCGGATGAAACGCGCCATGAGGTCGATGCAGGCGGGGTCGTCCAGGAGCGCCACGTCGAC
>JBKPNX010000146.1:0-6084 GCA_046732855.1 Pseudomonadota bacterium | reverse complement strand
ATCTGGCCCTACGCGCCTCCGCCTGTGGGCAGACCCGGCATAGCTGTGCTGCCGTTCGACAATCTGGGCGGGGATGAGGCCACCGGGCGGCTCGCGGACGGCATTACCGAGGATATCATCACCGACCTCGCCCATTTTCCTAACCTCAATGTGATCGCGCGCAACTCGACCGAGGTTTACAAGGGCAAGCCCGTCGACGTCCGCCAGATCGGCAAGGATTTGAACGTCGGCTACGTGCTCGAAGGTTCGATCCAGCGCCAGGACGACCATGTGCGGGTGACAGGTCAGATGATCGATGCCAGGACCGGAGCGCACGTCTGGTCGGAGCGCTGGGACCGGCCCGCCAAGGATGTATTCGCGGTTCAGACCGAGGTGGCCGAGAAAGTCGCCGCGGCCTTGGGCGGGGAATTGACCATGGGCCAGATCAGCCGGGCGGAGCTCCAGCGAGCCAAGCGCCTGCGGCCGAATGACCTGACGGCCTACGATTATTTCCAACTAGGCAAAGAATCCAAGGCCACTTTCTCGAACATCGACCAGGGTATCGACTATCTCACCCGGGCCGTCGCCCTCGACCCACAGCTCGCGCGAGCCTACTCGGTCCGAGCCTGGCTCCACAATTTCTCGATCGCGTACGGCACGGATGCGGGCACCGCACTGAAGCGAATGGTTGCGGACGCCGAGAAGGCCGTCGTCCTCGACCCGCAGGATTGCGAGTCGCTTGCAACCCTCGCCTATGCGCGAGGGCTGGTCCAAAGTCGCTGGGCTGAGGCGGAGACGCAATTCCGTTCGGCCGTTGAGATGTGCCCGGCCAACTCCGACACGCTCATCTTGGCGGCGACCGGCTTAGCGTTGATTGGCAAGGCGGAGGAAGGAGCAAGCTTCGCCGACCGTGCACTCCAGCTTGATCCGCGCATGACGGCCGCCAACTTGAGCGGTGCTAAGGACGCGTACTACATCGCGAAGCGTTACCAGGACACCGTGAACGCCGTGATGCGGATGCCCGAGGAGCAGAGGGGCCGCGATTCGTGGGTGATGCTCGTCGGCAGCTACGCCCAGCTCGGCAGAACGGGAGAGGCCGCGGAAGCTAAGGCCAAGTTGCTGAAAGCATTTCCCAACGTGTCCGCGGAGCGGATGATCAACGAGGACTATGTCTACGCCCGCAAAGAGGACGAGGACTTGTTCGTCGAAGGCTTTCGGGTGGCGGGCCTGCCCGTGTGCATGACGAAAGAAGAGATCCCGAAGTTTCCGGCTCTGAAGCCACGTCCCGAGTGTCAAGCCGAACGCGCCAAAGCGGTGGCGGTGAAATCCTGACCGCGCATCCAAGGAAACCATTCTACCGGGAAGAGGCGAGCGGTCCGGCCGGCAGCGTGCGACTCATCGAGGAGGCGGCTGAAAGGGCTAACTGCTCCGAGCGCACGGCATCGTCAAACGTCTTGCCGTCGTCCTGCAGCACCGCGGCCCCGCCGCTGAACTCCTGCCATCGCATCACGAACACGTCACAGTTCTTCGGGTCGAGCTCGACCAGGCGCGCCTGCCGCCCCGCCTTCTCGCAGGCGATCAGGGCGGTCCCAGACCCGCCGAAAGGGTCCAGCACAATATCCCGGCCCTTGCTCGAGTTGCGGATCGCCCGCTCGACCAGCGCCACCGGCTTCATCGTCGGGTGCAGGTCGTTCGTCATCGGCTTGTCGAAGAACTAGACGTCGCCTTGGTCCCGCGCGCCGCACCAGTCGTGGTCGGCGCCCTCCTTCCAGCCGTAGAGCATCGGCTCGTATTGCCGCTGGTAGTCGGCCCGGCCGAGGGTGAACGTGTTCTTGGCCCAAATCACGAAAGTCGACCACTTGCCGCCGGCCGCGGTGAATGCCCGCTGCAGCGTGTGCAGCTCCGAGCTGCTCATGCAAATGTAGCAGGCGCCCTTGGTCACGCTGACGATGTTGACGCATGCGTTATGCAGGAACGCCTCGAAGCCGCCACCGAGATCGTCGTTCAGGATCGGGCGGTGCTTGCCCCGGAGCTTGTCTTTCGGCGAATTGGCGTAATCCACGTTGTAGGGAGGATCGGTCCAGGTCATGTCGGCGAGCTGACCACCGAGCACCCGCTCGACCTCGGCCAGCACGGTCGCGTCGCCGCACAGCAGCCGGTGGTTGCCCAGGATCCAGAGGTCGCCCGGCCGGCTGACCGGCTCCTCCGGCAGCTCCGGAACCTCGTCCTCGGTCTCATCGCCGGCCGCATCATCGTCTGCGATCGCCAGCAGCCGCTCCAGCTCCGAGGCGTCGAACCCAACCAGGTCGAGGTCGAAGCGCTCGTCCCTCAACCAAGCCAGCTCCTCGGCCAGCAGCGTGTCGTCCCAGCCCGCCTGCAGGGCGATCTGGTTGTCGGCCAGGACGTAGGCCCGCTTCTGCGCCTCGCTGAGGTGCTCGAAGCGGATCACCGGAACTTCGGCGAGGCCCAGCTTTCGCGCCGCGAGCAGCCGGCCGTGGCCGGCGAGGATGCCAGCGTCCTCATCGACCAGGATCGGATTGGTCCAGCCGAACTCCACCATCGAGGCAGCGATCTGGTCGACCTGCGCGTCCGAGTGGGTGCGCGGGTTGCGCTCGTATGGACGCATGCGGTTGATCGGCCAGAGCTCGATCCGTTCAGCGAGCGCGACCAGTCCTGTTGCTTGAGGCGCACTGCTCATCGGCCGTTGCAGTCCCGGCACTGGCACTTGACCATCGCCACGACGGCCGCACCGATCGCGATCACCGTGAGGGCCAGTCGACGATCGCCGGCGCATGCTCGGCGAGCTGGGGCACCAGCAGCGCCAGCAGTGCCACCGGACCCGCGGCCGAGCTCGGCTGGCTCAGCCGCTCGAGCAGTCTGCCGGCAGCGGCGGGTCAGTCGATCTCGGCTCATGAGCGGATCCTCGGGAACGACACCTCCTCGCCTCTTCCGAGAAGGCGCGCTCGGGCGCATACTTTGGCCAAGCGGGCCCTTCAGCGATCCGAAGGAGGGTGGGATGAAGATCGACAAGACCGAGTTCGGCTCGATCACCGTCGCGGGGAAGACCTACGAGCACGACGTGGTCATTCGACTCTCGGACAAGGTGGTCAAGCGCAAGAAGAAGCTGTCCAAACGGCTTTACGGAACCTCGCACACGATCTCCGAGGATGAGGCCCGGTTCGTGTTCGAGAAGGGCTGCAAGGAACTGATCCTCGGCACCGGCCAGTACGGTAACGCGGCGTTATCGCCGGAGGCCGCCGCCTTTCTGAAGACGAAGGGGTGCAAGGTCACCGCCAAGCGGATCCCGAAGGCGATCAAGATCTACAACCTCACGCGCAAGCCCAAGGTCGGGCTGTTCTGTTAGGTGGGCGAATGGGTGATCAGCAGCAGAGGAGCTAGAGCCGCAGTAGCGGGAAGCGCAGCGGATGGGGTGGTGCTAGGGAGCAAAATAGCCAGGGGCGAGGGATGTTCAGGGGGATCGGGCAGATTCTGCCGCGCACGGCGGCGCGCCACGTTGACAAGACCGCGCTGGTGGTCGGCGAGCGCGCGCTCACCTATGCCGAGCTCGAGCGGGATTCCAACCGGCTCGCCAATGCCTTGATCGGGCTCGGGGTGGCGCCCGGCGACCGGGTCACCCTCTATGGCCTGAACTCCGCCGAATGGCTTGTCGGCTACCATGCGATCGCCAAACTCGGCGCGGTCATCAACCCGATCAACGTCATGCTTACCCCCGAGGAGGTCGTGTTCGTCACGGGCGACTGCGAGGCGAGCGCGATCCTGATCGGTCCCGAGAAGCTCGAGGCATTCCTTGACGTCGCTCGCGACACGCCGGTCCGCCACGTGGTGGCGCTCGGGGGCGCGAAGCGGGGCGGTGTCCACGTATTCGAGGCGCTGCTCGGTAAAGCCTCGGACGCCTTCGACGTCCACGACGCGGCGCCCGACGGGGTCGCGACCATCGGCTACACCTCGGGAACTACCGGCCACCCAAAGGGTGCCATGCAGAGCCAGCGCGCGGTCGCGGCCAACATCGCGCTGACCGCGACCATGCACGTCAAGACCGCGCTCGATACGGTCGTGACCGCTCTGCCGCTGCCGCACGTCTACGGCAACGTCGTAGTCAACGGCGGGCTGATGACCGGCATGACCGTCGTCCTGCTGGCGCGCTTCGAGGAGCGCGCCGTGCTCGAGGCGGTCGAGCGCCATCGCGCGACCATGCTCGAGGGCGTGCCGACGATGTACCAGTACCTCCTCAACTCGCCCGAGCTCGAACGCCACGATCTCTCGAGCCTGACTCGCTGCACCGTCGGCGGCCAGACCATGCCGGTCGCTAAGATGGAGGAGGTCGAGGCGCGCCTCGGCTGCCCTCTGATCGAACTCTGGGGCATGACCGAGCTCGCTAGCCTAGGCACCACCTTCCCAGCCTATAGCGAGATCCGCCACGGCTCGATCGGCGTGGCGCTGCCGACCGTCGAGGCGCGGATCGCCGCAATCGAGGACCCGGCGCGCTCGCTGCCGGCGGACGAGGTCGGCGAGCTCATGATCAAAGGCCCGATCGTGATGCTGGGCTACTACGGCAACGAGCAGGCGACCCGCGCGGCAATCGAGCCCGACGGCTGGCTGCACACCGGTGATCTGGCCCGTGCCGACGCCGACGGCTACGTCTACGTCGTCGACCGCAGCAAGGACATGATCAACACCGCCGGCTTCAAGGTCTACCCGGCCGAAGTAGAGCGCGTGCTGGCAGCGCACTCGAGCGTCGCCATGGTCGCGGTCGGCGGCCAGGCCGATCCGCTCAAGGGCGAGGTGCCCAAGGCCTATGTGGTGCTGAAGCAGGGGGCCGCGGGCGATGCTGACGCCCTGCTCGGCCACTGCCGCGCCCACCTCGCGGCTTACAAGATCCCGCGCAGCGTCCAGTTCGTCGCCGACCTGCCGAAGACCAGCACCGGCAAGATCATGCGCCGCGAGCTCAGGACCCTGGACCCGCCCGATCCAGACTGAGCCAGCGGTCAAGGAACCAATCACCGCCACAGGGTCGACCAGGATCGCGTCGGGCGGCTGGTCGCCCATGCGGACGTCGGTCAGAAACTCCGATCGCCTGAGCAGGCCATCGTGCGCGATCAGCCCGGCGCTCTGCGGTGCGTCGGTGAACTGCAACCTCATTGTGCGACGGTGTGCGAACCTAGGTGCGACGCCTGCGACGGTTCGCAGGTAGGTTCGCACGCTGGCGTGGGTCGGAAGGGTAGGAATACTGCGGCTTTTAGGCGATCAGGTGCGACCGGTGGTGCGGACTGCGAACCCGGAATCAGGGGCTGTCGCTAGCGAAATATCGCGCGGGGCCCCGCACCGTACCAGTATTCGCCAAGGAAGGACCCAGATGTGTTGAACGCAGAGTCGACTCTTTTTCCAGACTTCACTTCAGTCCTCTGAGCACTTCATCTGCGCGTTACTAATATTTACGGAGCATGACCGCTTCGTAACAAGAAACCTACTTCCACCGATCAAAGCGCCGCCTCCGAATCAAAACAGCCCGCCTGAGGACTGGGCGGGCTGTCGATCACACTCTGCGAGCTTGGTCTGACTCTACGAGTCGTGATGGACAGTGTCAATAGCCACAAGATACCGTACCACGCTCATGCGCCCAAACGTTCCAGCCCCAGCGTCGAACGTCTGGTTCGCGATCGCATCGCGGACCTTCCCTCGTCGACGTCAACAGGCGCCCCGTAGCCAAATCCGGACCCGCCAAGGCGCCCCCAAACAGCCGATCCGAACTACTGATGCCAAGAGCTTGCTTGCTTTCCTTGCTGGAGGGGCCAAACTGGCGCTTCAGCTGGCGGCATATGAGAAATAGTGTTTCAAGGGCGTTCTAAAGTGAGGCAGGCAAGCCTTATCGCCTTCTATGGCCGCAAACCTGGGCCGCTTGGCGATTTCCTGAGGAGCAACCAGGATCGGGTGGTCCATTATCTGCAGCAGCTTGGCGCCGGGGTGCGATTTTGCCCTTCATCGTTGCCGCAGATGCATGCGACGGTCGTAGGTCTCGAAAGGCGACGTCAGCACGGGCTCGAAAATCGGAACTTTCACGCCCTTAGAGGTTGCTCAAAAGTGATG
>JBKPNX010000145.1:0-37387 GCA_046732855.1 Pseudomonadota bacterium | reverse complement strand
ACGGCACGAAGCTGCCCTGCATGCGCTCGGTCTGCAGGCGCAGCATCATCACGATGTCGGCGCCGGCGAGGCCGGTCGCCATGTCGTGGTGCACCGCGACGCCATAGCGCGCGATCGCCGCCGGCAGCAGCGTCCGCGGCGCCACCAGGCGGACGCGCGCGCCCATCGCGGTCAGCAGCAGGATGTTCGAGCGAGCGACCCTCGAGTGCATGACGTCGCCGCAGATCGCGACGATCAGGCCCTCGAGGCGGCCCTTGCGCCGGCGGATGGTGAGCGCATCGAGCAGCGCCTGGGTCGGATGCTCGTGGCTGCCGTCGCCGGCGTTGATCACCGCGCAGTTGACGTGGCGGGCGAGCAGCGCGACCGCCCCGCTGTCCTGGTGGCGCACCACCAGCACGTCCGGATGCATCGCGTTCAGGGTCATCGCGGTGTCGATCAGGGTCTCGCCCTTCTTGATCGAGGACGAGCCGACCGACATGTTGACCACATCGGCGCCGAGCCGTTTGCCGGCCAGCTCGAACGAGGTGCGCGTACGGGTCGAGCTCTCGAAAAACAGGTTGATCTGGGTGCGGCCGCGCAGGATCGACAGCTTCTTGTCGGCCTTGCGCCCGAGTTCGACATAACTGTCGGCGCGATCCAAAAGATGCTGGATTTCGGCGGGCTGCAGCCCCTCGATGCCGAGCAGGTGCCGATGGGCGAAGGTTCTCGGGAGTTCGCTGATCGCCATCACGGCGCGACTATGCGCCGCGCCCGAAACGCTGGCAAGCGGCCGCCCGGTCATGGCGCGCGATCGGCCAGGAAGCGAGGCGACGGGTCGGCTGGCGTGATCGATGCGCAGGAGCTGCCGCTGCCGCTTCGGGCCCAGACCGACGGCGTCCTTTACCGTAACGGGCCGGCATTCTATCTCACCTGCAACCACGCGCCGGCAGGTCGCCCCTCCAAGGAGCGGCGGGGGCCGTCGAAGGGAGAACTGGACATGGCTGACAAAGTCGAAAGATCCGAAAGCGAGTGGCAGCGGCAGCTGACCCCCGAGCAGTATCGGGTGACGCGGCAGAAGGGGACCGAGCGGGCGTTCACCGGCGCCTACCACGCCACCAAGGCGCCGGGCGTCTACCACTGCGTCTGCTGCGGCCAGCCGCTGTTCGACGGCGAGACCAAGTTCGACTCGGGCACCGGGTGGCCGAGCTTCTATGCGCCGGTCGACGAGAGCGCCGTCACCTGCGAGACCGACCGCAGCCACTTCATGGTGCGCACCGAGGTGCTGTGCAGCCGATGCGACGCTCATCTCGGCCACGTGTTTCCCGACGGCCCCGAGCCGACCGGACAGCGTTACTGCATGAACTCGGCGGCGCTGAAACTGGAGCCGAAGACCGAAGGCGGCGAGCGGTGACGAACGAGTTCACGCTGGTCGTCGGCAACAAAAACTACTCGTCCTGGTCGCTACGCGGGTTTCTCGCGACGCGCGCCGCCGGCGTGCCCTTCGATGAGGTGCTGGTGCGGCTGTCCGAGCCGGGGTCCAAACCTGAGCTCCTTAAGCACTCGCCCGCCGGCAAGGTGCCGGCGCTGAAGCACGGCGAGCGCGTGGTCTGGGACTCGCTCGCGATCGTCGAGTATCTCGCCGAGATCCGCCCCGACGCGGCGCTGTGGCCGGCGGCGCAATCCGCCCGCGGGCACGCCCGCTCGATCGCGGCGGAGATGCATGCGGGCTTCCAGGCGCTGCGCGCGCAGATGCCGATGAACCTCAGGAAGACCCTGCCGGGCAAGGGCCGGCGCCGCGACGTCGCCGAGGACATCGAGCGCATCTGCGCGATCTGGCGGGATTGCCGCACCGGCTTCGGTAACGGCGGGCCTTTTCTGTTCGGGCGCTTCAGCGCGGCCGATGCCATGTACACGCCGGTGGCGACTCGCTTTCGCACCTATGCGGTCGAGCTCGACGAAGTCTGCCAGGCCTACGTCGACGCGGTGCTCACCCGCCCCGACTATCTCGAGTGGCACGCCGCCGCGCTCGAGGAGCCCTGGGTGATCGAGGAGGACGAGGTCGCCTGAAGCGGCGGGTTGCGACGGCGGTGCCGCTGGTGCCCGCGAAAGGAAACTCGTTGGCCGAAGCCGCCCGATCAGCCGCCCCCTCCCGCAAACGCTTCGAGCCGGGGCGGTTCGCGACCAACATCATGCATTTCGCCCGCGCCCTGCGCGCGGCCGGGATGCCGGTCGGCCCGGGCAAGGTGCTGGATGCGATCCGCGCGGTCGAGGCGGTCGGCCTGCGCAGGCGCGCCGACTTCTACTGGACCCTGCACGCCGTGTTCGTGAACCGGCGCGACCAGCGCAAGCTGTTCGACCAGGCGTTCCACATCTTCTGGCGCAAGCCGGAGCTGCTCGAGAAAGCGATGCAGCTGCTGTTGCCGCAGATCGAGGCGGCCGAGGCGGCGCCGCAGGAGGTTGCACGGCGTCTCGCCGAGGCGCTTGCGCCGCAGCGGCAGCAGGGCGCGGGGGAGGCGCCCGAGGACTCCGAGGAGCGCGTCGAGCTCGACGCCACGCTCACCTTCTCGGCCAAGGAGGTCCTGCAGCACAAAGACTTCGAGGACATGTCGGCCGAAGAGGTCGCACAAGCCAAAGCGCTGATCCGGGCCATGCAGCTGCCGATTCGCGCGGTGCCGACGCGGCGCTTCCACCCCGACCCGCGCGGCTGGCGGGTCGACCTGCGCCGGACGCTGCGCCGCTCGCTGCACGGCGGGGGCGCCATGATAGATCTGGCCAAGAAGCGCCGCATCCGCCGCCATCCGCCCTTGGTTATCCTGTGCGACATCTCCGGCTCGATGGAGCGCTACTCGCGCATGCTGCTGCACTTCATGCATGCGGTGACCAACGATCGCGACCGCGTGCACGGCTTCGTGTTCGGCACGCGCATCACCAACGTGACGCGCCAGCTGCGCCAGCGCGATGTCGATCTGGCGCTCGAGCGTGTCGGCGACGCGGTCGAGGACTGGTCGGGCGGCACCCGGATCGGCCGCTGCCTGCACCAGTTCAACCGCAGCTGGTCGCGCCGCGTGCTCGCGCAGGGTGCGGTCGTTCTGTTGATCACCGACGGCCTCGACCGGGATGCCGGCGAGGGGCTCGAGCGCGAGATGGAGCGTTTGCACAAGAGCTGCCGGCGCCTGATCTGGCTGAACCCGCTCTTGCGCTGGGAGGGCTACGCGCCGCTCGCCGCCGGCTCGCGCGCGATCATCCGGCACGTCGACGACTTCCGCCCGGTGCATAATCTCGAGAGCCTGGCCCAGCTCACCGCGGCGCTCGCCCGGATCGGCCCGCGCCGGGAGGAAGGTCTGAGCACGTGGCAGGGCATGGCCGAGCGGGGCGCGGCGCCGGCGGCCTGAGTCGCGACCACGGTCGTCCTCAGGCCTGCAGGCCACCTCACCACGTTCAGCCTCCCAACTTCGCTGGGTTCGTGCACGGCCCGTCGCTCCCTCGCGGCGGCGGCTCACCCCAGCTCATCGGTGACACGATCACTGGCGCTGAGCCGCATCGCCGCCGAGCTGCTGACGCGCATGGCGCGGGCGCAGCGCGACGAGCCACTTGGGCAGGCCGTCCTGAAGGGCTCGCTCCAGCGCCGCGGCGTGACGGTGCAGCAGGAGCCCGGCGCCGATCACCGCGAGCCCGATCAGGGACAGAACGAGGGGGTAGAGAAGCGAGTCCGCGAACACCCACTCGGCAAGGTAATGCAGGTACAGCGCGATGCCGAGGCCGCCGAACAGGGCATAGACGCGCCGCTGCAGGAACAGTCCGAGCCCGAGGAGGCCGATGTTGATCAGGCAATAGACGATTTTCGCGATCTCGCCGTTGCTTTCCAGCGCAGTCAGTGCTCCCCAGAATGCCAGGACGCCGAACAGGTGCAGCCAGAATGCGAGGTCGCGGCGCGAACGGAAATCGACCGCCCAGCCGACGATCACCGTGCCGAGCCCGAACCAGACCGACACCAGCTTGCGCAGCCGCCAGCTGGGCGACGGGTCGCCGAGGATCCAAGGCGCCACGTCCAGGGAAGCGCCCATAGCGCGACGGCAACTGGGGCGACCAGAAAGGGAAAGCGGTAGAAGCGCAGGGCGACGAGCCCGGCCGCGATCGTCGCGAGCTCGACCGGGACCCAGCTGCCCCTAGCCATCCGGCAGAACTCGTAAAGGTCGCGAAAATCGCGCCCGGGAACGTTCAGCCAGCCGAGCGCGTGCTGCACGCCATAAACGAACAGGGGTGCCATGGTGACCGCAATGGTGATCAGAAGGCCGCCCGGGATCAGGAGCCCGCGCCGCCAAAGGCCGTCTCCCGCTGCCGCGAGGATCCCGGCATAGACCAGGGTGATTGCGGCAAGCGCCGCGCCCCCCAGGCGGGCGAACGCTAGAGACGCGAACAGACCCATGGCGCCGATCACGATCAGGGCGCCCGCGTACCAGAGCAGGTGTACGAGATCGAAGCGCGGCCGGACTGCCCCTTGCGGAGCACCGAGCCCGGCGCTGAGGAAGGCCCAGAGCGGGTCCGCCTGCTCGGCCCGGATCACGCCGGCTGCCGCCGCCCGGTCGACGTCGTCGCGACCGACCTGGACCAGGGATCGGGCGGGGTAGCGGTGCCGGTGTGCACTGCCATCTCGGATCATTCGCCGACTCCGGTCCGCGTCGGACGCCGCCTGCGTGCGCTGGTTCCCGGTTCCAGCGGCTTGGGCTCGAACCCCCGGCAGGCCCTCACGCGGTGCGTAGGCTCGCAAGCCTCGCAAAGCTGCCGCCGCGCTAATCGACCGTTAACCAGTACTTCTTAAGGGTGGGTTAAGATCTCAAGCCCATCTCCGGCCGCTCGTCTACACCGAGGCGCATCCACTTCCCCAAAGACCGGGTTGGCTTTCCCGCCGACCGCCGGCGAGACCGCGAAAAATGCTCAGAAATCCGATCTCGCAGCGTGCGGTCATCGGCACGACGCTCGGGGCTGCGCCGGCAGAGCGACCTGACGGAGATTTTCGTGGAAGGCTGGCACTGAAGGGCAATCGGCGGATGAGCGCGACCGCACCTGGCCACAGCGAGCGACGAGTGGAGTGCGGTGACGGAGCCCGAGAGCCACGCGCTCGCGCGGCGATGCTATGTCCAGGCCCAGGAATCCAGCATTCCTGCCGGTCGAGAATTGCCTTCAACCCTGGTCTCGACCTCGCGTCGAGCCGGGGAAGCCGGCGCCCAATCCCGGAGTCGGGGAGCTGAGCGGGCTGGCGGCTCAGCGCCGGGCGGCGAAGGCAGCCTCGTGGCGCGCGCGCAGGGCGCTTTTTTGCACCTTGCCCATGGCGTTGCGGGGCAGGCTGTCGGCGAACCAAACCCGCTTGGGCACCTTGAAGCCCGCGAGCCGCTTGCGCAGCGCGGCGATCACCACCGCCTCGTCCAGGGTAGCATCTGGGGCCGGCACCACCACGGCGGCCACCGCCTCGCCGAAGTCGGCGTGCGGCACGCCGATCACGGCGCTCTCGACCACGCCCGGCAGATCGTCGATCACGCTCTCGATCTCCTTGGGGTAGACGTTCAGGCCGCCCGAGATGATCAGGTCCTTCGCGCGGCCGACGATCGCGACGTAGCCGTCGGGCCCGATCCGGGCGAGGTCGCCGGTGATGAAGAAGCCGTCCGGACGGAATTCCAGGGCGGTCTTCTCGGGCATGCGCCAGTAACCCTTGAACACGTTCGGCCCCCGCACCTCGAGCACGCCGATCTCGCCGGGCCCGAGCGCGCGGCCGGCCTCGTCCGCGACCCTGATCTCGACGCCCGGCAGAGGCAGGCCGACAGTGCCGGGCCGGCGCTCGCCGTGCAGGGGGTTGGACGTGTTCATGCCGGTCTCGGTCATGCCGTAGCGCTCGAGGATGCGGTGGCCCGTGCGCCGCTCGAATTCGTGGAACGTCTGTTCGAGCAGCGGCGCCGAGCCCGCGACGAACAGGCGGACGCCGGCGCAGCGCGCGGCCGACAGCCCGTCCTGCGCGAGCAGCCGCGTATAGTAGGTCGGCACACCCATCATGATGGTTGCGCGCGGCAGCGCCTCGACCACCTGTGCGGCATCGAAGCGCGGCAGGAACAGCAGGCCCGCGCCGGCGAAGAGCGCGGTGTTGCAGGCGACGAACAGGCCGTGCACGTGGTACAGCGGCAGGACGTGCAGCAGCACGTCCGCGGCGGCGAAGCCCCAGGCGTCGACCAAGGTCAGCGCGTTCGAGGCGAGATTGCGGTGGGTCAGCATGGCGCCCTTGGCGCGCCCCGTGGTGCCGGAGGTGTAGAGCAGCGCCGCGAGGTCGTCGTCCGCGAGCGACGCGATCGTCGCCTGCGACTCCTCCTCGTCGAGCGCCTCGACCAGATCGCCCTGGCCTTGGGCATCCAGCGTCGCGACCTGCGCCGCAGCGGCGCCGCCGAGCGCCGCGACCTCGGCGCGCCTGGCCGGATCGCACACGATGAGCGCCGGCTCGGCGTCGCCGAAGAAATAGTCGAGCTCGGATAGCGTATACGCGGTGTTCAGCGGCAGGTAGACCGCGCCCAGGCGCAGGCAGGCAAGGTAAAGCAGTAGGTTCGCCAGGGACTTCTCGACCTGGACCGCGACGCGGTCGCCACGGCGGACGCCGAGGCGCACCAGGCGTGCCGCGAGGCGCGCGCAGCGCTCATCCAGGTCGGCGTACGTGAGGCGCTCGCCATCCGGGGTCTCGATTGCGACCCGCCGCGGCGCGGCCTGCACCCGGCGATGGATCAGCTCGTACAGGTTCGTCATGGCGCGCGATCCTACCCCGGCAGCAGCTTAGTTGGATCCGACGCCACGCGCCAAGCCGCCTCACGCCGGCCGCCTACGCGGTGATGCTCCGACGCGGCTCGTGGGCGTCGAACAAAAGGGGTCCAGCGGCACGGACGTAAGAGGACCATGCGTGGTCGTGCCTCGAGCCGTCCGCCGAGCTCGAACCGCCGTAGGGCTGATGGTCCACAGCCCTCAGAAGGTCGGCTCCAATCGCAACACGGCTTCCGTTAACCATTTCTTTGTGCCTTGCCGCCAGGCTCGGATCATGCCGCGGGCCATGGTGGGAATCCGTCCGCCCGCGAAACCGGGCGGCACCCGCATCGCCGCGGCCGCGGCGACATCGAACATTGCAGGGTGAGCGCCGATCGTCAGCAGATCAGTGACCGGATGGGGATCGCCAGGCCGGGCAGGCAGCTGGCAGATCGGCAACGGGCTCCGGATCACCAGGCCCGGGTAGGTAGCTGGTAGAGCTGTGAACCAGGATACGCATCGCCCGGCGGGGCATGTAGCTGGTAGATTAGTGGCCGGAATTCATGGACAGACCCAATAGGTAGTTGGCAGATAGTTGACTGGATACTGGCGGGCCGGGCCCGGTAGTTCGCAGATGGTCGACTGGATACGGAATGCCCGGTCTCGACAGGGCAATTGGGCGATCGGTGACCGGATACTGATGGGTCGGGCCCGGGTCGGTACAGATCGTTGACGGGATACTGGCCTGCGGAAGGTAACGAGCGAACAGTCGCGGCGCGGCGCTAGGAGGTCTGGCCGCACAGACGGCGTAGCAACGCGAGCTCGTCCTCCAGCCGCTGATCGATGTCGCGCGGCGGCAGCGACGCGTTGGCGAAGTCCTCGTCGACGTAGCCGGTGTGACGGACCGGCACGCGCCAGAGATTCTCGAGCGACAGCCAGCCGTCATAGCCGGCCGCCCGCAATGCGGCGATCGTCTCGGCCCAGTCGCATTGGCCGTCCGCGAGCTCGTCAAAGCGCCAGCGCCAGCGCCCCGCGGGCGTCTGCTCCCAGCGGACGTTCTTGACGTGCACGAAATCGACCCGCGCGCCGAGCATGTCGAGGCCGATGCGCAGGTCCATGCCGCCCTCGATCACCAGGTTGGCGGGATCGAGGATCACGCCGATGGTCGTTGGGTCGAGATCGCGCAGCAGCTCGAAGGCGAGCGCGGGGCTCGCGACGATCGTGCCGAAATGGATCTCGAGCAGCGCCTTCACCCCGGTGCCCTCGAGCCGCCGGGCGAGGCGCTCCAGCTGGCCGCGCGTCCGGTCGCGCAGCGCGAAATAGCCGAGCGCCGGCTCGTATCTGGCGCTGAAGATGCGAAAGCGCGGACAGCCGAGCGTGCGGCAGGCATCGATCAGGCGAAGGGCCGCATCGTCCTCGTCCGGGCGGACGTAGCTGGTGAGCCCGGCCACCTCGAGGCCGTGGTCGGCGCAAAGCTGCTGGATCCGCCGGGCGTCCCGATCGATGGTTGCGGCCCGCCAATGATACTCGCCATCGACGCGCCACTCGACGCCGTCGTAGCCGTGCCGCGCGAGGCGCCGGCACACCTCCTCGGCCGAGAGCTCCGGCAACACGCCGCTGAACACGCTGTATTTCACATCGTCCTCCCTCGAACCCGCTCGCTGCGCCTGCGGCGTGCGTCATCCATTGCCGGCATGATCGGTCAAGCCGCGATCGGCGGCAACGCCAAGGGCGGCCGGTCGCGGGGTTTTCAGCCATGCGTGTTCTGTGTCATTCCCCGGCGCTGACCGGGCATCGGGATTGGCCCCCGGTCGAGCCGGCGGGTGGCAAGACCGGTCGAGCCGGGGGGTGACTAGACGAGCTGGGGTGACTAGACGAGCTGGGGGTGACTAGACTGGTCGAGCCGGGGCATGACAGAAAGCAGGGCACCGCCAAAGAGGCGATCTTGCCAGATGAGCGCGAAGGGCTGCCACTGAGCCTTGCGCAGCTGCCTCGTTCCTGGCCAAGGACGCGTGTAGGCTCGCCCGACCGTAGCCGAGGAGCGGCCATGACCGATTTTACCGTGCTGCCGTCCGACCTGCCGTCGCCGGTCGATGACGGTGCCTGCGACCATCTCACCGGGCTTGCCATGCCATCAATCCGGCTGCCGTCGACCGCGGGTCGCCTGGTCGACCTCGGCGCGCTCGGTCCCGGACGAACCGTGATCTACTGCTATCCACGGACTGGCCGGCCGGGCGAGCCGCTGCCGGACGGCTGGGACGCGATCCCCGGCGCCCGGGGCTGCACGCCCCAGTCGTGCGCGTTTCGCGACCACCACCGCGAGCTAGCCGAGCTCGGTGCCGAGGTGTACGGGCTCAGCACCCAGACCACGGACTACCAGCGCGACATGGCGGAGCGGCTGCACCTGCCGTTCGAGGCGCTGAGCGATGCCGGCTTCGCACTCACCGACGCGCTGCGGCTGCCGACCTTCGACGTCGACGGCATGCGGCTGATCAAGCGCCTCACCCTGGTGGTCCGGGACGGGCGCATCGAGCACGTCCTCTACCCCGTCTTCCCGCCGAACGAGAGCGCATCTCAGGTGATCGACTGGCTCGAGCGCAACCCGATCTGAGCCGGCATGGGAGCGGCACAGGGCGCCTTCATCCGAGGAGTGGAGAAGGCTAACCTATTGAAATCGGCTGGTCTCTTGGGTTCGTTTGGTTTCAACGCCACGCTTTTCCGCCCCGGGGTCGGGGCCGCCAGGTCTGCCAGCGGTCACCGTCGATCCGAGTCCATCGTCCGTACGTACAGGCACGGACGCTATAGGATCTACCCCGGCCGCTGCCCTTCATGACCTCCTGGCGGTCAATTCCTCAAATAGTGTCAAGCTTGTCGCGGGCCACCGACCTCCGCCGCCGGACCAGAGGCGAGGGTGCGAGAGCCGAGGCCACCGAAAGGATCGGCTTCGTGGTTGTGAGGGTCCTCGACGCGACGCTCGGGTGAGGCGTCGTAAGAGGTCGGAGCCGGGCGCCCTAGGACGGGCCGGGGGCTTTTGCGGCTGTCGTCTCGTCCCGTGTTGCAAGCTCTTCCAACTGGCGCCGCATCTCCTCAGGCAAGCCCTTGCCTGGCGGACAGCCATCGCCAGTGACGTATTTTGCGAAGAGCCCCGGCCACACGCGACCAGCCCCGTCAATTGAGTGCGAAGTTACGAGTGCGCGATGCGCAAGCCCTTGCGCCTGTGCCTCGGGCATGTGCGCGACATTCAGCCCGGCCACATCGTACCAGAAAACCGAGTGCCCGCCACAGGCGAGATTACCGAAGAGCGTCGCTAGGTCTTCATCATATGCCTGTTCTGTGGACCACTTGCCAGGACCCCAGTCGAACGGCTGCGGCTTGGGATCACCGGGCGCGAACATCACGTTCGGCTTCGATCGCCATTCTTTGGGGAAATGTGGCCTCCCGGGGCGCTTCTCGGTCCGCAAGGCATCATTTAGCCTTGCTATAAGACGCGCCTCGTCGCGAATACCTTTCGAGGCTGCCTCGATCAGCGCGTCGATTTCGGAATCGGTCATCGGCTCGGCAGTGCTACCGCGCAGGTCGGCCAAGTCCCATAGCGCGTTATTGACCCGGGTACGCCAGATCATCGCTTTTCTCAGGTTGGCGCCCTGAAGCTGGGCATCGCGAAGGTCGGCGCCCTGGAGCTGAGCGTCGCGGAGGTCGGCGCCCTGGAGCCGGGTTTTGAACCCCGCCAGGACCATGAACCGGCTTAGGTCGGCGCCCCGGAGATCGGCCATTGAGAGGTTAGCGCCCTGCAGCAGGGCCCCCCTTAGGTCGGCGCCCTGGAACTCGGCCGACTGGAGGGTGGCGCCCTGGAGCTGAGCCACGAGGAGGATGGCGCCCTGGAGCTGGGCGCGCAAAAGGGTGGCGCCCTGGAGCTGGGCAAAGCTGAGATCGGCACCCTGGAGCTGGGCCTCGATGAGGCCGGCGCCCTGGAGCTGGGCTTCCTGGAGATTGGCGCCCTGAAGCCGGGCCTCCTCCAGATTGGCGCCTTGGAGCTGGGCTTCATTGAGGTTGGCGCCGGACAGGGTTGCGCCACGTAGGTCAGCGTTGGCAAGGAATGTTGATTCCGCGTCGGCGAACGTGAGATTGCGACCGCGCAGGTCGACCCGCTTGACCTTGCTCCAGTCCTTGCCGTCCCAGCCGTTCGGCCGTTCAGCCACATTCACCTCGCGCAGGTCGGCATAGGTCCGGATGCCAATAAAATTCAGGAGCTTCGCTGGGGTTGGTTCGACCTCCTGTAGTGATCGCCCAGGCTCGGTCAACGAAAACACGACGACTTTGCCCTCGGCGGTGCCTTGGCCCCCGGCGTTGCGTGGGGGCTGCCATAGCGCGCTCAGCGACAGACTGATGATGACGATGAAAGGCATCAGGAAGGTGAGAATCACTTCCCCCGGCCGGAGGTGACGAGCGACGCGGAACATGAGAAGCAGCGGGCGTCGCGGTAGGTCCTGGGCCGCCGCCTTCGGGACCCCTCGCAGGGTCGCGCGCGCCAGCCGGAAGGTGTGGCGGCCGAAGAAGGTGGTTGAGGCGAGGAGGAGCGCAAGCCAAGCGAGGCCGCCGATGTCGTGGGCGGGCAGGTAGCGTGCCCAGAGGGCGATCAGCGTGACCGGAACGAGCCACCAGGCGAGAACGACCGAAAGCAGGTTCTCGAGGCGCGCGAGCGGCGGTGGGCTGGCACTTAAGCGCGCGAATTGGGTGCGGACCAGATTGGTTAGGAGCCAGGGATCCGTCTTGTCGTCCAGCGCAGTGCCGTCGGGAAAGACCGCGGGTAGGATGGCGAGCGTCCGCCATAAGCGCTGCAGGTAGAAGTGAAAGTAGCAGTAGACCGCCGCAAGCAATACGGCGCCGACTACATAGAAGCCGGCGATCGGGATCGGCGTGTTGATGATCGGCAGCGGTGAGCTCGCGGTGTTCAGGATCAGCGCAACGTCCGTCGTGGTGCCGATCACCAGCCAGGAGTAGACGCAGGCGGCGAGCAGGCCGATGAAGATCTTGCGCGCTTCGGAAGAGATCGCGGCGACTTGGTCGAGCGCCGGAAAATTATCGATCCTTTCCGGCAGCTTGGCCCCGGTCAGATCTGCGCCGGCGAGATGCTCGGGCAGAAGCCCTTCCACCTTCATCAGATCCTGGCCCTTCAGATCGGCGCCGCGCAGCTCCTCCGGCCGCCGGGTCGGACGCCCGGACGATTCGACAGGCGCACCGAAACTAGGGGCTTCTTCGAGTCCCGTGGGCAGATTGGTCTCGGTCTTCTCGTTCACATGCGGCGCCTACGATCGATGGGCAAAACCTTAGCGCGATCCGCAACCGAAGGGAATGTCAGAAGGCAAGGCTGAGCCTTTCGGCGCTTGGCGCGTGCTCGGTGGCCCGGGTCGAGCGGCGAGCGCCCAGGGATGCTCCCGCCGTGCCCGTGCGCGTCCCGCCTGCCGCCTTGACGAACATCCCTGCGAAGGGCACGGTCGAGCCCAAAGACGGCGGCTATCCGAACCATCGCGGATGAGTGCCTCGATCAGGGTGTCCGTGCATCGAAGCCAGCCCGCGGCTCTGAAAAGAGCGAGTCGGCGACCCGTAAAGAAGGGAGGATCTGAAGATGAAGAGCAGAAACATCCCGGTGATTACCATTGCGGCATCGCTCGCTGCTTTGGGCGGCATGGCCAGAGGGGCGCAGGACAAGTACGCTGTGCAAGTGCCGAACGGGCTCGCGCTGTCCGAGTGCAGGGGATACGATGACTGGCCGGGTGTCGCCGTCAGTCAGCCCGAAGACAGGCTCAACGTGATCGTCGCCAATCCCGTGATGATCGACGCTTATTGGGCTGGCGTTCCTGGCAACGGCATGCATTTCCCCGACGGCTCCAAGATTGCGAAGATCGCGTGGAAAACGAAGCAGGAATCCAGTGGCCCCATTTGCCGTGCAGGTGCCGGACACCCTGGCAGGGGTTGGTTGCATGGTGAAGGACAGCAGCAGATTCAGGGACACCGGCGGATGGGGCTACGCCCAGTTTGATTATGATCTCGCCTCCGACACGTTTTACCCCCAATGCATCTTTGCAGGACAACGACGCCAAGTGCGGGGCTGCGTGCCATGAGGCTGCCAAGGCCACGGATTACGTTTTCACGGCATACGGGAAGAGGTGAGCGGGGAACAGGATTGTCACCACTCCCGGCCGCCGCCCCGACGATGCTTCCTGCGCCTCAGGTGCCGACTCGTCGCGCGTCCGAGGTCTCCCCCGCAGCACGGACATCGGGCGAGGCAAAAAGGAGGAACTGAAGATGAAGAGTAGAAAGATCCCGGTGATTGCCCTTGCGGGATTGCTCGCCGGCTTGGGCGGCATCACCCTCGCCGCGCAGGACAAGTACGCACTGACGACGCCGAGCGGGGTCGCGTTCTCCGAT
Organism: Pseudomonadota bacterium; assembly: GCA_046732855.1. Lineage (GTDB taxonomy): Bacteria > Pseudomonadota > Alphaproteobacteria > Geminicoccales > Geminicoccaceae > JBKPNX01. The sequence goes on along the minus strand of JBKPNX010000145.1, from coordinate 24,208 downwards.
TTCAGGGGATACGAAGGCTGGCAGCTCGTCTCCGTCGCGCGGACCGACGAAGTGCTCAAGGTGATCGTCGCCAATCCGACGATGATCGACGCCTACCGGGCCGGCGTCCCCGGCAACGGCAAGCCCTTCCCCGACGGCTCCAAGATTGCGAAGCTCCAGTGGAACCCGAAAAAGAGCACCGAAGCCCCCTTTGTCGTGGAGGTGCCGGACACCTTCGCGCAAGCTTTTTTCATCGAAAAGGACAGCAAGAGATTTCCGAACAGCGCCGAATGGGGCTACGCCCTGTTCAACTATGACGCCGCGTCCGACACGTTCACGGCCGATCCCAGCCCCTCAGACTGCGGGCACGCGTGCCACACGATCGTGGCGGCGAAAGACTACATCTTCCACCCGTACCAGAAGCGGTGACCGCCTCCGGCACGATGGTCGCATTAGGCGACCTGTAGGTCAAATTTACGTGGTCCCTGAGCGAGGTCGAGGCACCCAGCCTACTCGTCGAGATCGGGCGGTGGTGGAGCGGCCGCCGCGTCGCCTTGCGTTGCGAGTTCTACCAGCCGACGGCGCAGGTCGCCGGGCAGCCCCTCGGCCGACGGGCAGTCGGCGCCGATGACGCGCGCGGCGAAGAGGCTGGGCCAGAGACGGTCGGGCGCTGCCGCCTGTGGCCGCGCTGGCTCAAGCGCACGCCGGGCGAGGCCCCGGATCTGCGCATCTGCCACCTCGGGGCCGCAGGCGAGATCACCAAGGAAGGCCGCGAGATCCTCGTCGTAGGCCTGCGCCGTGGTCCATTTGCGCTTACCCCAGTCGAAGGTCCCCGGCTGAGGATCGCCGGGCTCGAACATCACGTTCGGCTCGGACCGCCATTGCTCGGGAAATCCGGACCTCGGCGAGGCCTCGACCTGAAGCATTGCGGTCAGCGCGTCGATTCTTGCCTTGCGCGTATCCTCGTCGGCAATGCCCTTCGTCGCCTCGCCGATCAGGGCGTCTATTTCGGACGCGGTCATTTCCTGGACGCTGCTGGCGCGCAGATCGGCGAGGCCCCATAGCGCATCGTTGCCCCGGGCGCGCCAGATGCTCGTTTCCCGCAGATCGGCGCCCTGAAGCCGGGCTTGCCTCAGGTCGGCGCCCTGGAGCCGGGCCTGAGACAGGTCCGCGCCCTGAAATTGAGCGTCACGGAGGTCGGCGCCCTGAAGAGAGGCGCCCTGAAGCGAGGCGCCCTGAAGGTTGGCGCTGCCGAGCTGGGCGCCCTGCAGTTGGGCGTGGTTCAGATCGGCGCCCTGCAGCTGCGCGAAGCTGAGGTCGGCGCCCTGCAGCTGGGCTCCGCTCAGGTTGGCGCCCTGGAGATTGGCTCTGCTGAGAATGGCGCCCCAGAGCTCGGCCGAGCCGAGGTTGGCGCCCTGCAGATTGGCGCCCTGGAGGCGGGCGCCCTGGAGGCGGGCCTCGGCGAGCAGGGCGCCTTGAAGCTGCGCCTGCCATACCACGGCGCCCTGCAGCTCGGCCGCCCTGAGGTCGGCGCCCTGCAGCTGCGCGAACCCGAGCTGGGCGCCGGTAAGCGTCGCGCCGCGCAGGTCGGCATTGGCGAGGAACGCGCTCGTGGCGTCTGCGAAGGCCAGATTCCGGTCGCGCAGCTCGAGCCGCTTGATCTCGCCCCAATTCTTGCCGTCCCAGTCTGGCGGCCGCGGCGCCAACTCGACCTCGCGCAGGTCGGCATAGGTCCGGATCCGGACGAAGTTCAAGAGCTTCGCGGGCGTCGGATCGAGCCCGCGCAGCGCCTGCTCGGACGCGCTGAGCGAGAAGACGGCGACGTTGCCTTGGTCGTCGCGCGGGGACTGGGTCGACGCGCTGATCGACAAGGCGACGATCATGAGGAACGGCAGGAGGAACCAGATGATGATCTGGCCGGAGCGGAGCCGGGACAGCTCGCGCAGGAACCGGCTCAACAACGTCCGGGACCGACCGCCCGGCGGCGTCCTGCCGACGGACGGTACATCGCCGCGCAAAGTCGCGCGGGCGAGGCGGAAGGTGTGGCGACCGAAGAAAATAGTAGCGCCGATAAGGAACGCGAGCCAGGTCAGGCCGCTGATATCGTGGGCGGGGAGGTAGCGCGCCCAGAGCGCGAGCAGGGTGACCGGCACCAGCCACCAGGCCATGATGATCGAGAGCTGGTTCTCCAGGCGGGTGAGCGGCGGGGCGGTCGCGCGCAGCTGGGCGAACTCGGTGCGGACCAAATTGGTGAGCTGCCAGGGATCGGTCTTGTCGTCCTGAGGGACGCCGTCCCGGAAAACCGCGGGCAGGGTGGCGAGCGCCCGCCACAACGGCTGCAGGTAAAAATGGAAATACCAGTAGATCGCGGCGAGCAGCGTTGCGCCGACCACGTAAAAGCCGGTGATCGGGATCGGCGCATTGATGATCGGCAAGGGCGAGCTGGAGGTATTCAGGATCAGGGCGACGTCCTTGGTCGTGCCGATGACCAGCCAGGAGTAGACGCAGGCGGCAAGCAGGCCGATGAAGATCTTACGGGCTTCGGAGGAGATCGCGGCGACCTGGCCGAGCGCTTCGAATCTCGCAAGGTGGTCGGGCAGCATGGCGCCGGTGAGGACGGCCCCGGCGAGATGCTCCGGCAGGAGCCCTTCCACGTCCCTGAGATCCTGGCCGCGCAGATCCGCGCCGCGCAGCTCCTCCGCCCGCCAGCGTCGGCGCGCGGGCCGCTCGGCGGCCGAACGGAACGCGTCAGAGCGCTCCTCGGGTCCGGTCGATGGAGCGGCGTCGGTTTTCTCGTTCATGTGAGCCGCAATCGGCTGGCCTCACCCGTTGAGTGAGTTCAAAGCGCAGCTGTTAGCGCAAACGACGATTCGCTGGAATGACCTTGTCGCCCGGGAGCCGCACCGTCGGGCACGCGCTCACGCCGCGCGTTCGACCTCCGTGGCGATGCGGCCGCCGTGGTCGCGCCCGCGACGGCCAGATCATAACGGGTCTGCAGATGCAACCAGAACTGAGCACTCGTGCCGAAATGGCGCGCGAAGCGGCGCGCCGCGTCTGCGCTGATCGCGCGCTTGCCATTCAGAATCGAAGTGATTCGGCCCGACGGCACCCGCAACGCGAGCGCCAGCCGGTTGGCCGACCCCCCCGCCGCCAACTCGCGCCTGAGGATGCGACCAGAATGGATTGGGATGCTTGTCTTCACACGTGGGATGCTCGCGGGCCGTGTTCTATGCCCGCCCGGAATTGAGGGATCGGCACGTCCAGACTGGCCAGGTCACGCCCATTGCGGGTCACCAGCGTCAGCTGGTGCACGAGCGCGGTTGCCGCCATAAGGCATCGAGGATCGGCGGAGTCGCCGCGCGTGCCATGGAGCACCCTGTCGATTAGCTCGCTGAAGCGGGCCTTGGCCTCGGCGATCTTCCAACTCGCCATCACGCCACCTTGAGACGGATATGGTCATTCTGGTCATAGTACGCGTTCCAGCGCACGGTCGACCACCCTTGCTCTAAGCCTTGACACCGGCGCCGGGCGCGGGCTCGGCGGCCGGGTCGAGCGGCCAACGGGCGCGGGCCGGCGCCGCGAGGCTGTCGGTCAGGCCGAGCGCGAGGCGCTCCAGGCCCGCCCAGGCGACCATTACGCCGTTGTCGGTGCACAAGGCGGGCGGCGGCACGATCAGGCGCAGCTCCAGCTCCTCGACGAGCCGGGCGAGGCTGGCGCGCAGATACGCATTGGCGGCGACCCCGCCCGCAACCACCAGCGCGCTGCCGGCCGGGTAGTCCGCACGGAACAGCAGGGCGGCGCGGCGGGTGCGGTCGAGCAGCACGTCGGCCGCGGCGGCCTGAAAGCTCGCGCACAGATCATCCAGCAGCGGCGGCTCGAGAGCATTCAACCCGAGCCGCTCGATGATCTGGCGCAGCGCGGTCTTGAGCCCCGAGAACGAGAAGTTGCAGCCCGGCTGGCCGAGCAGCGGGCGCGGCAGCGCGAAGCGGGTCGGATCGCCGGTGCGCGCGGCCCGCTCCACCGCGGGCCCGCCGGGGAAGCCCAGGTCCAGCATCTTGGCCGCCTTGTCGTAAGCTTCGCCAAGCGCATCGTCGAGGGTCGTGCCGAGGCGGCGATAGCGATCCACGCCCAGGACGATCAGCAGCTGGCAGTGACCGCCCGAAACCAGGAGGAGCAGGTAGGGGAAATCGAGCCGGCCCATGAACCGCGCCGTGAGCGCGTGCGCCTCGAGATGATTGATCGCGAGCAGCGGCAGGCGGTGCGCCGCAGCGATCGCCTTCGCCGTGGTCAGGCCGACCAGCAGACCGCCGATCAGGCCGGGGCCGGCGGTCGCCGCGATCCCGGCGAGATCAACGAATCCCAGGCCAGCATCGCCCATCGCCCGCTCGATCAGCCGGTCCAGGATCTCGACGTGCGCCCGCGCCGCGATCTCCGGCACCACGCCGCCGTACGGCGCGTGCTGTCCGAGCTGGCTGCGCAGCAGCTCGGCGCGCACCCGACGCGCGGCGTCGACCAGCGCGACGCCGGTCTCATCGCAGCTGGTCTCGATGCCGAGCACGACAGGCGGGCGAGGCGTGCTAGATTCCGGTGCCATGACCGCTGGAGATAAGCGTTGCGGGGCGTGCTGAACAGGAGCGGCCGATGACCGCGCCGCGGCTGCGCATCGGCACGCGCGGCTCGCGCCTGGCGCTGGCGCAGACCGAACTGGTCCGCCGGGCGCTTGCGGGCACGCATCCCGAGCTCGCCGCGCCGGACGCGCTCGAGGTCGTGACGATCCGCACGACCGGGGATCGGGTCACCGACCGGCCGCTCGCAGAGCTCGGCGGCAAGGGCCTGTTCTGCAAGGAGATCGAGGCGGCGCTGCTGGCGCGCCGGATCGACCTGGCGGTGCACTCGACCAAGGATCTGCCGACGTGGCTGCCCGACGGCCTGATCATCGGCGCGGTGCTCGAGCGCGAGGACCCGCGCGACGTGCTGATCGCGCGCCCGCCCGCCACGATCGCAAACCTGCCGAACGCAGCCGTGGTCGGCACCTCATCGGTGCGGCGCAAGGCGCAGCTGCTGGCGCGGCGCCCCGACCTGCGGGTGGTGGATTTCCGCGGCAACGTCGATAGCAGGCTGCGCAAGCTTGCAGCCGGCGAGGCCGACGCCACCCTGCTGGCGCTCGCCGGGCTGCGTCGTCTCGGCATCGAGGATGCAGGCATGGTGGTGCTGGCGCCCGACGAGATGCTGCCCGCGGTCGGGCAAGGCGCGATCGGCGTCGAATGCCGCGCCGACGACGCGGCGGGCCTCGCCCTGCTCGCCGCGATCGATCATCCGGCGAGTGCCGCCTGCGTGCGCGCCGAACGCGCGCTGCTCGCTGCGCTCGACGGCTCGTGCCACACGCCGATCGCGGGCCATGCCGAGATCGCCTCCGGGCGGCTACATCTGCGTGCGCTGATCGCCCGGTCGGACGGCAGCGCATGCCTGCGCGCGGAGCGGACCGGCCTGGCGCGCGACGCCGAGCGACTCGGTGAGGACGCCGGCGCGGAGCTCAGGGCGCGCGCCGGTCGAGGCTTCTTCGACTGATGCATGTCCTGATCACCCGGCCGCGCGAGCAGGCCGCCGAGCTCGCGGCTCGGCTGGCCGTGCGCGGCGACACGGCCCTGATCGAGCCGCTCTTGATGATCGAGCCGGTAGCCGGCGTCGAACCGCAGCTGGATGGCGTGCAGGCGCTGGTACTGACCAGCGCGAACGCGGCAGTTGCCCTGGGCGCATGGGCCGCACAGCTGCCCCTGTTCGCGGTCGGCACCGCCACGGCCGGGGCGGCCAGGCGGGCTGGTTGCGTCACGGTGATCGCGGCGGCGGGCGCTGGCCCTGATCTCGCCCGCCTGATCGGACAGCGCTGCCGACCGGAGGACGGCGCCCTGTTGCACCTGAGCGGCGGGGACGTCCGCCCCGAATTGGCCGAGGAGCTGGCCGCCGCCGGATTCGCGCTGCGCCGACAGGTGGTCTACGAGGCGCGCCCGGCATCCGCGCTTTCGCCCGCCGCCGTCGCGGCGATCGGCCGCGGCGAGATCGCGGCGGTGCTGCTCTTCTCGCCGCGCACCGCGCGCATCTTCGTCGAGCTGATCGCCCGGCATGAGCTGCAGGACCGGCTCGCCGCCGCCGCGGCGATCTGCCTCAGCGGGGCCGTGGCGCAGCCGTGCCGCAAGCTGGTGTGGCGCGCCATCCACGCGGCGGCGCACCCGACGCCGGACGCGGTCCTGGAGGCGCTTGAAGCGGCCCGGCGAAGATGCTAGGCCGACTCGAAGCCGCACTTCCGCAGCGGTCGCATCGTCACCCTTCATCCGCGAGACACGTCCATGGCGCGCAACAAGGCGGGAAGGCCAGGCGGCCCGCCCGGGTCGCCCTCAGGCAGCGAACCGCGGCCCGATCGTCCCGCATCGCCAGAGGAACGCAGGACCGAGGCGGTTCCAGGCGAGACTGAGGCCGACAAGGGTCTGCGCCCGCAGGGCGCCGGGTCAGCCGGGCGGCTGCTCGTGGAGGAGTCAACTTCCGCGCGCCAGGGCGCGAATTCGACCGGCCCCGAGGCGAACGCCGCGAGCTCGCCGGCACCTGGACAGCCGGGGCCTGCTCCGCAGCCGATCGGCGGGGCTGGTCAGCATCCAGGCGGGGCCGGTGCAGGATCTTCCGACGCGCCGCCCAGAGCCGCACCACCGAACAGGGCGGCGGCGCCGAAGACGTCACGCGCCTGGCTGGCGGCGCTCGCAGCCGGGCTCGTCGGCGGGGCGGTGGCGGCGCTTGCCCTGAGCTACTGGATACTGTCTCAGGATAGCACGCAGCTGGCCAGCTTGCGCGCCCAGGTTCACGGTGTGGAGCAGACGCTAGCTGATGCCCGGGGGCAAGGTGGCGACGTCGCGCGATTGACCTCGCGAGTCGATGCGCTCGAGAGTAGCTCGGGCGGCGCAGCGGGCGACGACGTCAAGCGCCAGATCGACGGGCTCAAGACTGCGAACGCGGACCTGCAGAAGCGCCTGGACGCCCTCGAACGGAATACGCCGGGGACGCAGGTGCAGGACTTGGCGGCCCGGGTCGATCAGCTGGAAGCTGCGCCCGCCGCTGGCGGCGCCGGGGGCTCGAGCGAGGCGGTGACGCGGTCGCTCGCCGAGCTGGAGGGCAAGCTCGGCGATCTGTCCGCCACGGTCGCGCGCCTTGAGCGGGCGGCTGCCGGCGATCGGCCGGAGGTGGCCGAGCTGACCTCCCGCATCGGCGCGCTCGAGGCGCGCCTCGGGCAGGCCGAAGGAGCGAGCCAGGAGGTCGCCGGTTTGGCCGGCCGCGTCGGCGTGGTCACGCAGCAGGTCACCGCCGGCCAGGAGCAGACTGCTGGTTTGACCGAGAAGGTCGCGGCGCTCGACGGCCAGATAGGCGCGCTCAGCACGCGCATCGACGTGCTGGGCGACACGCTCCAACAGCTCCAGCAGCAGGCGGCAGACCGGGAAGACGGGCGGGCGCAGGCAGCGAGCCTGGCCCTGACGGTGGCGCAGCTGGACGCGGCGATCGATGGCGGTGAGCCGTTTGCGCAGGCGCTCGACAGCGTGCGCAGCCTCGGCGACGGCGATCCCGCGGTGGTCAAGGCGTTCGACACGCTGCAGGCGGCGGCCGCTTCCGGCGTGCCCACCCTGCCCGAGCTGCGCGATTCGTTCGACCGGGTCGCCGCCGACATCGTTCACGCCGCGCAGGCGCCGGACGGCGAGGGGCTGCTCGACCAAGCGGCCGGCAACCTGATGCGTCTCGTGACGGTGCGTCCGGTCGGCGCCGACGTCGAGGGCGACAGCGCGGCGGCCCGGGTGGCGCGCGCCGAAGCCGCGCTCGACGCAGGCGATCTCGCCGCGGCGGTCGCCGAGCTCGAACCTCTCGAGGGCGCCGCGGATGCAGCGGCGGCGTCCTGGCTCGCCGAGGCCCGTGAGCGCCTGGCCGCGCAGGCGGCCATGGCGGCTCTCCAGGACCGGGCGACGCGCCTTTTGAGCGAGGCCCAGTGACCGCCCCGCCCATCGTGCCCAGCCCGGCGCGCACGCGGTCGACTGCCGCGAGAGGCCGATGATCCGGCTCGTCCTGTTCCTCGTCGTCGCAGTCGCGCTGTCGCTGGCCGCGGCGTGGCTGGCGGATCACCCGGGCCGGGTCGCGCTGACCTGGCAGGGCATGCAGATCGAGACCTCGATCGCGGTGCTTCTCGTTGGCGTGCTGCTGTTCGCCGTGGCGGTGATCATCGTGTTCGAGATCCTGCGGCTGCTCGGCGGCGCGCCCCGCCGGGTCGGTCGGCGCATGCGTCGCTCGCGCACCGATCGGGGTTATCAGGCCCTGGCGCAGGGTCTGGTCGCTGCCGCGGCGGGCGATACCGCGTCTGCCAAGCTGCTGAATCGGCGCGCCGACAAGCTGCTCGGGCATGCGCCATCCACCCTCCTGCTCAGCGCGCAGACCGCCCAGCTCGAGAACGACGAAGCCGCGGCGCGGGTCAAGTTCGAGCAGATGCTCAAGCATCCCGAGACCGAGTTTCTCGGCCTGCGCGGCCTGCTCGCCCAGGCGATGAAGGAGGGTGACTGGCAGACCGCGCTCAAACTGGCGCGGCGCGCCTACCTGCGGCGCCCGCACACGCCATGGGTGCTGACCACGCTGTTTGATCTGCAGACCCGCTCGGGCTTATGGACCGAGGCGCTGAGCACGGTCGGCGACATGGCCAGGCACAAGCTGATCGACCGCCAGACCGCAACCCGCTGGCGGGCGCTCCTGTACCATCAGCAGGCCGCCGCGCAACGCGCGGCCGGCCGGCCGTACGAGGCGCTGGCGCTGGCGCGCAAGGCGCACAAGCTGCAACCCGATTTCGCGCCGATTGCGGTCCAGACGAGCGCGCTCGCCGAGCAGGCGAATCAGCAAAGCCTGGCCCGTAAGGTGCTGCAGCGGACGTGGAAAGCCAAGCCGCACCCGGCTCTCGCGAAGGCCTATCTGGGCCTCAACGGTCAGGTGCCGGCGAGCGAGCGGCTGAAGACGATCGAGCGCCTGCACCAGCTGAAAGCGGACGACCTCGAGAGCGAGCTGGCGCTCGCCGAGCAGGCGATCGCCGCGAGGTCGTGGCCAGCGGCGCGCGCAGCTCTGGAACGAGCGCGCAAGCTGGGGCCCACCGCCAAGGTTTACCGTCTGCTCGCCGAGGTGGCGCAGGCGGAGGGCGACGGCGATCAGGCGCGCACGTGGCTGGCGCAGGCGGTCGACGCCCCGCCGGACCACGCCTGGCTGTGCGAGACCACCGGGCAGGTGCGCGCCCAGTGGTCGGCGTTCGGCCCCGACGGCCGGTTCGACAGCCTGCGCTGGGGCGCGCCGCCGAAGATCGTGCCGCTTCTCGGCGACGAGATCGCGGAGCTCATCCCCCCGCGGCGCGAGCCCGCACCGGAGGCGCAGGCCGCGACCGCTGAGGTCGCCGCCGCGCCGGTGCGCGAGGCCAAAGTCGACGCCGCCTGAGACGGGGCGGCCGTCGGCCTCCTCCCCCGCCTCACGGCTTGGGTTGAGAACCTCGCTGGAATGCCCGACTAGCCGGCGAGCAGCCAGCGATGACAGGCCTCGGTATTGAAGCGCCAGATGCGCTTCGGCCCGGCCATGACGTTCAGGTAATACAGCTCGTAGCCGTGCGCCGTGCCGCACGGGTGGTAGCCTCTGGGCACGAGCACGACGTCGCCGTCCTCCACCGCCATGCTCTCATCAAGCGAGCGGTCGTCGGTGTAGACGCGCTGGAAGGCGAAGCCCTGGGGCGGATTGAGCCGGTGGTAATAGGTCTCCTGCAGCTCGGATTCGTGCGGCAGATTGTCGGTGTCGTGCTTGTGGCTCGGGTAGGACGACCAGCCGCCCGCGGGCGTGATCACCTCGACCACGAGCAGCGAATGGGCCGGCGCGGTCTCGGGGAGGATGTCGTAGACGTGGCGCGTGTTGCTGCCGTCACCGCGCACCGAGTAGGCGACCTGATCCTGGCCGATCAGGCGGGGAACGTGGTCGCCCCCGCCCGGCGCCGAGCAGACGCCGAGCTCGAGCTCGGTGGTCGCCTCGACCCGATAGCCGCTGCGCCAGGGCACGTAGACCGCGACCGGCTTCTTGCCCTCGAACGGGCCCATGCGCTTGCCGATCTCACCGAAGTCGAGCTCGCCGGCGCGCACCCGGGCCCTGCCGCCGACCAGGACCAGGCATGCTTCGCACTCGCCGGTGGACGCCTCGCAGCTCTGGCCGGGCTGGAGCCGGTACAGCGCGAACCCGACGTGCCCCCAGCCGGCGCTCTCCGGCGTCACCCGATGGACCAGTCCGTCCCGGTCGGGCGCATGATTTTTGAGCAGCAGATCAGTCATGGGCCTTCTCTCCACCGCACTCACGGCCGAGCCCTGAGAACCGCACGGTCGTGTCGCATCGGCGCGCCGTCATCGCGAGACCGCCAAGCGGTCGTGGCGATCCAGAGGAGGCGACTTCCCTCGATCGCTTCGCCGCCCTGGCCGCTCGCGATGACGAAACATGCATGACGGCACCTTCTCTGCCGGCGTCAGGCGAGCCGCACGATCTGGCCGGTGCGCATGCTCTCGAGCGCGGCATCGGCGAGGCGCAGCGCCTCGCGGCCGTCGCGATAGCCGACCAGCGGCGCGGCGCCGTTCTCGACGCAGTCGACGAAGTGATCGATCTCGGCCAGGTACGCCGGGGTGTAGCGTTCGATGAAGAAGTTGAGCACGGGGTCCTTGGCTTCGGTCGCGGCCCCGCCCCAGAACGACACCGTGGTCGGGCGCTGGTTGCCGGCCTGCAGCATGCCGTTCTCGCCGAACGCCTCGATCCGCTGGTCGTAGCCGTAGACGCTGCGCCGGCTGTTGTTGATCTGGCAGAGCGCGCCGCTTTGCGCGACCAGCGTGATCATCGCGGCGTCGATGTCGCCGGCCTGCTCGATCGCCGGATCGACCAGATTCGCGCCGATCGCGTGCACCGCCCGAATGTCGCCCATGAAATAGCGGGCCAGGTCGAAATCGTGGATGGTCATATCGCGGAACAGGCCGCCTGAGGTCTTTATGTAGGCGACCGGGGGCGGGCTGGGGTCCCGGCTGGTGATGATCAGCTGCTCGACCTTCCCGATCTCGCCTGCCCGGATGCGCTCGCGCACCGCCTTGAACGACGCATCGAAGCGGCGATTGAAGCCGACCATGATGGTCGGCTCGCGCGCCTCGATCCGCGCCCAGGAGGCATCGACTTTGGCAAGATCGAGGTCGATCGGCTTCTCGCACAGCACCGCCTTGCCGGCCTCGACCGCGCGCACCAGCAGATCGAGATGGGTGTCGGTGGGCGAGGCGATCAGCACGGCCACGACGTCCGCAGCGCCGAGGATCTCGTCGACGGTCGCGGCCTGGCGGGCCCCGGTCGCCTCGGCCACGGCTGCCCCCGTCGCGACCGCGACGTCGTAGACGTAGGCCAGCTCCGCCCGCGGGTGGCGGGCCAGATTGAGCGCGTGCATGCGACCGATGCGGCCGCAGCCGAGAACCGCGAACTTGACCATGCTGACTTACTCGCGCGGGACCGCGGGCGCGGTCGGTTGAGGGTCGGCGGCGATGCCGGAGCTGGCGCGCGCGCGCTCCCAGGCCGCGATCAGGCTGGCGTAAGTCTCGGCCATGCGCAACGTCGCGGTCGCGTCGTCGATCTCGCCCCGCATCCAGGCGCGCGCCGGCGCGCCGAAGATCGTGCGGCCGATCGCAAAGCCCTTGCACACCGGCTGGCGCGCCGCGAGCACGAAGCTCGCCTCGAGCTCGGTCGGCGCGGCATCCAGACCGAGGAGCAGCACGCCGCGGCAGTATGGATCGTGGCGCTGGATGGTCGCCGCGACGCTGTCCCAGACCCTCTGGCTCGCGGGATCGGGCAGCTTCCACCAGTCCGGGAACACGCCGAGCGCATATAGCTGGTCCAGCGCCCGCGCGAGCGTCGTCTCGTCGACCGGTCCCGCGGAGCGGCTCGGGATGATCTCGAGCAACAGCTCGTGGCCGGTCCGACGGGCCGCGTCGAACAGGCGGAGCACCTGCGCCTCCTGTTCCTGCCGCAGCGCCGCAGGATCGTCCGGGTGGTAGAACACCAGGCACTTGACGCAGTGCGCGGTCGGCCATTCCCGCAGGGTGCAGCCGACATCGGTCCCGCCCTCGAAGCGCAGCGGGATCGAGCCGGGCAGCTCGATCGGGCGGCCGATCCACAGGCCATCGCCTGTGGCGTCGTCGAGCGCCTGCTGGCCGAAGCGGCCGTCGAGCAGAATGCCGAAATCGGCGCGCCCCGCGGCGGCTTGGCGTGCCGCGCTCAGGCACAGCTGCTTGAAGTAGGGAATGTGCTCGCGCGCGATGCCGGCGGCGTCCGCCATTTCCTCGAGCTGGGCGCGGTGGTCGAACGCCATCGCGAGGAGCTGCGGCCAGGCGCGCGTGCGCGTGGTCGACCAATGGATCTGCTCGAGCTTGGTGTCCTTGCGCAGGGCTTTGCTGGTCGAGCCGTTCGCGAAGAAGTACTGCAGCTCGGTCCAGCTCGGCACGGCCGGCGCGCAGCCGTGGCGCGACACCGCGAACGCGCCGCAGGCATTCGCGTACTTGCAGCAGTCCTCGATCGGCTCGTCCCTAAGATAGCCGCGCAGAAAGCCGCTCATGAACGCGTCGCCCGCGCCCAGAATGTTGAACACCTCGATCGGGAACCCGGGGCCCTTGATGCCCTGCTCGATGTCGTTCGGAATGGCGCGATCGAACACCACGCAGCCCATCGGGCCGCGCTTGACCACGATGAGCGCTTCCGGCGCGAGCTCCCGGATCCTGCGGCACGCGCCGAGCGTGTCGGTGGTGCCGCCCGCGATGTGGATTTCCTCCTCCGTGCCGACGATCACATCACAGCCTGGCAGGATGGTCTGCAGGTGGGCCGAGACGCCCTGGTCGGCGACGAAACGCTCCTCGCCGAGGCCATGGCCGGCCAGACCCCAGAGCACCGGCCGGTAGTCGATGTCGAGGATCACGCGGCCGCGGTGCCTTCTGGCGAGCCGCATCGCCTTTTTGCTCATCGCGTCCAGGTTGGGCCTGGAGAAGTGGGTGCCCGAGACCACGACCGCGCCCGCCGAGGCGATGTAGGCTTCGTCGACGTCGTCTTCGGTCAGCGCGGAATCCGCGCAATTGTCGCGATAGAAGATCAGCGGAAACGTGTGCTCGTCGCGGATGCCGAGGATGACCAGCGAGGTCAGCCGCGCCGGGTCGGTCTTGACGCCGCGGATGTCGACCCCCTCGGCGCTCACCTGCTCCTTGATGAAGCGGCCCATGTGCTCGTCGCCGACCGCGGTGATCAGGCCCGGCTTGAGCCCGAGCCGCGCCGCGCCGATCGAGATGTTGGTCGGGCAGCCGCCGACGTATTTGGCGAAGCTCGCCATGTCCTCGAGCCGGCCGCCGACCTGCTCGCCGTAGAGATCGACCGAGGACCGGCCGATGCACACCACGTCCAGGGTCTTGGCAGCCATCGCCTCCTCGCGGGCAGGTCAGGCCGGCACCCTGGCGATCTCGCGATCGATCCAGTGCATGCTGGCCTCGAGCGCGCTGGCGATGTCCTGCAGGCCATGCACGCTCGCGGCGAACGGCTCGAATGAGTAGGGACCGCGGTAGCCCTCCATCAGCGCCATGATCTGACCGACGTTGTCGAGAATGTCATTGCCTTCGATCAGCCCCCGGTGCGCGTCGCGCATCCGGTCGAGCGGCAGATCGGGGTCGTCGACGCCCGAGATGTGCACGAGCCCGGTCCATTCCGGAAAGACGCGCGGCTCGCCCGAGAGGTAATGGTGGAACGTGTCGTGGAGGATGCGGAAGCGCTCGCCGAGCCCGGTCTCCTCGATCGCTTCGACGGCATCCGCCTTGAACCGCAGCGAGCTCGTCGCGAAGCCGAGCGGCTCGACCAGACCCGTGATGCCGCCGTCCTCGAGGATCGGCGCAAGCGCGCGGAGCGCCGCCTGCAGCCGGTCGCGCCGCTCCGGCTCCGCCAGTCGGTAGCTCGCGTCATTGACCGGGCACAGCACCAGCGCCGTTGCCCCGCAGCCCTGGGCATAGCGGGCGAGCGCGCTCGCCTCGTCGGCGCGCGCGCCGGTCCAGTCGTTGAAGCGCTGCAGAGCGTTGATCGAGAAGATGCGCACGCCGGCCGCCTCCGCCTCGGCGCGGACGCGGTCAGGCGGGGTGCCGTCGCGGATCGGCACGCCGGCCAGATCATTGCGGATCTCCACCTGGTCGAGCCCGAGCGAGGTCGTCAGCGCGGCCAGCTCGACGAAGCTCCGGCGCGGCGCCACCATGTGATTGAGGGCGTAGCTGATGACGTGATCCACCTCGCCTGCTCCCCCGGAGATCTGTCGTCGGCTTTGCCGATCGATAGCCGCCGTCGCGGATGATAGGCCCGAGCGCCGCGGCAGTCATCTCGTGCTTCTGCACGTCCGCGACCTTTTCGTCGCTCGCCATCTCCCGATCAGGCGGGCGTGGGCGGCGAGCCTGCTCACCCGGCATTTCTGGCATTGGCATCGAAGGCCGGCATCGTCTGGGCGTTCGGCGGGCTCCACGGCCTGGCGGCACCATCGGTCAGGAGCCGACCGGAACTCAAGAGTGGCAGGCAGGCGGCGATCGATCACGATCGGGTGACGAGCAGCTGCGGCCGCGCGGCTTCGGGCCGCTGGGAGGAAAGTTCCTGGTTTGCATGTCCGGTCGGCGGCGGTTGGCCGGAAGCTCGACCGCCGCGAGATCCGCCCAAAAACCGGTCGCATTGACACTCGGTTCGAAGGCGCTATAGAACATTTATAGAACATCAAGCGATCGAAACGTGAACACGCGATGCCGCCCTGTGTCACTCAAGCCCCGCCTCGCCCCTCGCGCACCGGCGCCCGCCACCCGAAGCGTTGTCCTCGAGCGGCTGCGCGCACGGCTCGCCCAAGTGGAGCCAGCGGGCCGGGGCGGCGGCCTGGTTCTGCCGCTCGGGCTGCCCGGGGTCGATCGCACCCTGCCCGGCGGCGGGCTGGCGCGCGGCTGTCTGCACGAGCTGTGCGGCGCGCCGCATCATGGGGCGGCGCTGGGCTTCGCCGCGATGCTGCTCGGCCGGCTGATGGCGGCGGGCGGTCACGCGGTCTGGATCGGCCCGCGGAACGAGCTGTTCGGCCCGGGCCTCGTCGAGCTGGGTCTCGCGCCGGAGCGCCTGATCGTGGTCCGGGCGCGACCGGGCGCGGCGCGTCTTTGGGCGCTCGAGGAAGCCCTGCGCAGCCCCGGTCTCGCCGGCGCGCTCGCCGAGGTCGAGCAGCTGAGCCTGACCCAGAGCCGGCGGCTGCAGCTCGCCGCCGAGGCCAAAGGCGTGACCGCGCTCCTGCTGCGGCCGTCCAACGCCGGCGCCACGCCGAGCGCTGCCGCAACGCGCTGGCAGATCGAAGCAGCGCCCAGCGAGACGACAGGCGGACCACGGCGAGCGTCCGGCCGCCCGCATTGGCGGATCGGCCTGTGCCGTTGTCGCGGCGGCCGCACCGGCAGCTGGCGGGTCGCCTGGCACGAGGATGGCTGGCATGAGGTCCCGGATTCTCTCGCTCTGGCTGCCGGACCTGGCGACCGACCGGCTGCTGCGATCGGCCCGGCGCGTCGCCGGCGGGCGTGAAGCCGCCTGGGACCCGAAGCGGCCGCTCGCCACCTTCGTCAATCACCAGGGCACGCTCCGGCTCGAGGCGCTGTGCGCGCGCGCCCGGGAGGCGGGGCTCGCGTCCGGCATGATGCTGGCCGATGCCCGGGCCATGGTGCCGGCACTCCAGGTGCATCCCGCCGATCCCGCGGCCGACACCAGGTTGCTCGAGGACCTCGCCGCCTGGTGCGAGCGCTACACGCCCCACGTCGCGCTCGATCGCAGCAATGAGCATGCCGTCGGCGGCGGGCTCTGGCTGGACGTCACCGGCTGCGCCCATCTGTTCGGCGGCGAGGCGGCGTTGCGCGCGGACCTGCTCGCCCGTCTGCGCCGCCAGGATCTGACCGCGGCAGCGGCGATCGCCGATACCCCGGGGGCGGCCTGGGCGGTTGCCCGCTACGGTGCAACGGCGATCGTGCCGCCGGGCGGCGCCAGGGTGGCGCTGGCGCCTTTGCCCGTGGCGGCGCTGCGCCTGGACCCCGATACCGTCCAGGTGCTGGAGCGCCTGGGGCTCGACCGGATCGAGAGTCTTTATCCCCTGCCGCGCCGGGCACTGGTCGCGCGCTTTGGCGACGCGCTCACCACGCGTCTCGATCAGACAGAGGGTGCGGCCCCCGAGCCGATCTCGCCGCGGCCGCCGGCGCCCGCACACCGCGCCCAGCTGGCGTTCGCCGAGCCGATCGCCCAGGCCGACGTGCTGACGCCGGTGACCCGCCGCCTGCTCGCCGAGCTGTGCAGCGGGCTCGCCGCCGCGAGTCTGGGCGCGCGCCGGCTGACGCTCGCCTTCTACCGGGTCGACAGCAGCACCGCCGCGGTCGCCATCGGTACCAGTCGGCCGTGCCGTGATGCGCGTCAGCTCGAGCATCTGTTCGCCGAGAAGCTCGCGCAGGTCGATCTCGGCTTCGGCATCGAGCGCGCGCTGCTCGAGGCCGCGGTGGTCGAGCCGCTGCTGCCCGAGCCGCTCGCCTGGCGGGCGATGGGGGCGGGTGATCTCGACCAGACGCGCGATCTGGCGCCGCTGGTCGACCGGCTGAGCAACCGCCTCGGCCCGGACGCGGTGAGCCAGCTGGCGTCACGCGCGAGCCACATTCCCGAGCGCGCTCAGGAACGGGTGCCGGCGCTGAGCGCGGGGGCGGCAGCGCCGTTTGTCGCGCGCGGTCTGCATGGCCCGGCGCCGTCCCGCCCGCTCCGCCTGCTCGCGCGGCCCGAGCCGATCGAGGCGGTCGCCCCCTTGCCCGACGAGCCGCCGGTACTGTTCCGCTGGCGTCGGGCGTTGCACAAGGTCAGGGCGGTGCGGGGGCCGGAGCGCCTGGCGCCCGAGTGGTGGCGCGAGCCGGATGCCGATCCGACGACCGCGACGCGCGACTACTTCGCGGTCGAGGACACCGAGGGCGGCCGCTTCTGGCTCTTCCGCGAGGGCCTCTACCTCGCCGGCGGGGCCATGCCCCGGTGGTACCTGCACGGGCTGTTCGGATAGATGCTGGCCGCCCTGGTCTGCGCGCCGGGCTTGGTGGACGGCTGGCACGACCCGCCAAGAGAGCGAGGTCGCGGGGCCGCTGCTCCAGTCGTGCTCATCGAGCTGGCCACGATCGGCTCGTAATGGGCGGCGCCCGGATCAACCATGACCACTCACGTCGAGCTGCAGATCACCAGCAATTTCTCGTTTTTGCGCGGCGGCTCGCACCCTGAGGAGCTGGTCCTGCGCGCCGCCGAGCTCGGCCTGTCGGCGATCGCGCTGACCGATCGCAACACGCTTGCCGGCGTCGTCCGGGCGCACCTCGCCGCCAAGGAGGTCGGCATTCGCTTCGTGGTCGGCGCGCGCCTCGATCTCATGCCGGAGGACGATGCACACCTTTCTGCGGCCATGAAAGCCGCGGCCGATTTTGCAGAGCCGCCTCGGTCGACCACAGACATCGCTTCCGAAGGGTCGGCATGGGGCATCCCTGGGTTCGATCCGATCCTCGGCCCGGAGCGGGAGGGGGGCCCTTGCCCGGCTCCCGCCCCCGACGCGGCGCCGACGCGGAGCGGCAAGCCTCCAATCGACTTGAGGGCCGAGCAAGCTCGGCTACCGGCAAACGATGTGGCCTCGGGCCGTGGTGCGGCCTCCCCGGCCGAGCCCGGAGCTGACGAGGGAGCCGTACCATCACGGATATTGCCCGCCGCTGCACGCCAGGCAGCGCTTGCTGCGGCAGCGTCGAACGCAAGCCGTGCTGCGGCGGCAATCCTGACATTGCCGCTGTCGCATACGGGGCGCGCGCCTCAATCCTCAACCAGCCCGGACGCGTGCTGCGACCGTCCGGTTGACGATTTTTTAACCAGCCGTCCTTCAGCATCGGCGTCGCATGCGATGGTGGGAATCCGTGCGCCGGCCGCCGAACAAGCGCGGCGCTCGGATTCCCACCATAGCCCACGGCATGGCCTGATTGTGCCGGGCATCGGTGAATGGCGGGTTAACGTCGCACCGGCAATCAGCGGCGGCGAAGTATACGAGACATCGAATTCAGAGGGGTTTTCCGGGCGTGGCGACAAGGCAGACGTCACTCCACGGGCATTGATTGCGGCGACTTCGGGATGTGACGCAAGGAAGGTCGGCACGCTCTTGGCATTGACCGCGAAGGCCTTGCGACGTGACGGAAAGGAGGCCGACCCACTGGCATCCTCACCAGTCGCATCGTCTACTCCGTCAGCCTCCAACGCAAGCTGCGCTGCGGCGACAATCCCGCCGTTGCCTTCCTCAATCAGCTCCGCCGCGTCCTGCGGTCGTCGGGTTGACGATTTGTTAACCAGCCGTCCTTCAGGATCGGCGCCGCATGCGATGGTGGGAATCTCTGCGCCGGCCGCCGAACAACCGCGGCGCTCGGATTCCCACCATAGCCCACGGCATGATCTGAGTGTGCCAGGGATAGGTAAACAAGGATTTAACGACGCAACGAGAGTCACTTGCGGCGCGGCGGGAGTCTCCGACGCTGCAGCGGGAATCTCTGACGCCGCGACGGTAATCCCTCAGGCCGCAGCGGGAATTCCTGACATCGCAACCGCAATCCCTGAGGCTGAAGAGTACGAGGTGTCGGCTGCGAACGTCGCGGCAGACTTCAACCCGACCGCAGTTCTCCCATGGTCGGGCTCGGGCTCGACCAGACCATCCAGATGGTCCGCCACGTGGCCGGGGCCGGACGAGACCGTAACTCGCCGGATCCGGGGGGCGGACCCCTTGCGTCCCGGGTATGAACAACCGGCCGGAGCGCAGGAAAATCGCAGCGGCGATGATCGCTATCCAGGCGGACAGCCTGGGACCGTCTCCAAGGAAGGGTCTGGTGACGCCGCGAACGGCTATTCCTTGCTGTGCTTTCCGACCGACCGGGCGGCGTACGGGCGGCTGTCCCAGCTGATCTCGCTCGGCCAGCGACGGGTCGAGAAGGGTCACTGCCGGCTGTGGCGCGAGGATTTGCTTGCCCATGCCGAAGGCCAGATTCTGGTGGTCCTGCCGCCGGAGCGGATCGATCTGGAGTTCGCGTCTTTTCTCAAAAGCTTGCGCGGAGCCGTTGCCGGCCCGTGTTATCTTGCCGCGCAGCACCTCTATCGCGGCGACGACAGCGCGCGCATCGAGGCGCTGGCCGAGCTCGCCGCCGCCTGCGGCACGCCGCTCGTGGCCGCCGGCGACGTGCTCTACCACACCCCCGCGCGGCGGCCGCTCCAGGACGTGCTCACCTGCATCCGCGAGCACTGCACGATCGATGAGGCCGGCTGGCGACTCGAGGCGAACGCCGAGCGCCACCTCAAGCCGGGCGCCGAGATGGCGCGCCTGTTCGCCCACCATCCCGAGGCGCTCGCAAGCGCCCTCGAGATCGCCGACGCCTGCCGCTTCTCCCTCGACGAGCTGCGCTACGAGTACCCGATCGACCCGGCGCCCGCCGGCCTGAGCGTGCAGGAACACCTGGAGCAGCTGACCTGGGCGGGCGCGCGCGAACGCTATCCGACGGGCATCCCGGCCAAGGTCCGGAGCCTGCTCGAGCACGAGTTCGCCCTGATTGCCGAGCTCGACTACGCGCCGTATTTCCTCACCGTCCACGACATCGTGCGCTTCGCCCGATCGCGCGGCATTCTCTGCCAGGGGCGCGGCTCGGCGGCCAACTCCGCGGTCTGCTACTGCCTCGGCATTACCGCGGTCGATCCGGAACGCTTCGATCTCCTGTTCGAGCGCTTCGTCTCGACCGAGCGCAAGGAGCCGCCCGACATCGACGTCGACTTCGAGCACGAGCGGCGCGAGGAGGTCATCCAGTACATCTACGCGAAGTACGGCCGCGCGCACGCCGGCATCGCCGCGACCGTGATCCATTACCGCGCGCGCAGCGCGATCCGCGAGGTCGGCAAGGCGCTCGGCCTGTCGGCGGATGCAGTCGGCGCGCTCGCGTCGGGCATCTGGGGCTGGAGCGAGGGCGGCCTCGATGCGCGCCTCGCGCGCGAGCGCGGCCTCGATCCCGCTGCGCCGCGCCTGCGCCAGGCACTCGCGCTGGCCGGCGAGCTGACCGGCTTTCCGCGTCATCTGTCGCAGCACGTCGGCGGCTTCGTCCTGACCAGGAGCCGGCTCGATCAGGTGGTGCCGGTGGTCAACGCCGCGATGGCGGAGCGCACCATGGTCGAATGGGACAAGGACGATCTGGACGCGCTCGGCATCCTCAAGATCGACGTCCTCGCGCTCGGCATGCTGACCTGCGTCAGGAAGGCGTTCGAGCTGCTCGAGCGGCACTACGGACGCAAGCTCGATCTGGCAAGCGTGCCCCCAGAGGACCCCGCGGTTTACGACATGCTTGGCCGGGCGGACAGCATCGGCGTGTTTCAGGTGGAGAGTCGGGCGCAGATGACCATGCTGCCCCGCCTGCGGCCGCGATGCTTCTATGATCTCGTGATCGAGGTCGCGATCGTGCGCCCGGGGCCGATCCAGGGCGACATGGTGCATCCGTACCTACGCCGGCGCAGCGGGCTCGAACCCGTCGCCTATCCGTCGGCGGCGCTGCAGGACGTGCTCGAGAAGACGCTCGGCGTGCCGCTGTTCCAGGAGCAGGCGATGCAGATCGCGATCGTCGGCGCCGGGTTCACGCCTTCGGAGGCCGACCGGCTGCGGCGCGCCATGGCGACCTTCAAGCGGGTCGGCACGATCCACACGTTTCGGGGCAAGTTCATCGACGGCATGGTCGATAACGGCTATGCGCGCGAGTTCGCCGAGCGCTGCTTCCAGCAGATCGAGGGCTTCGGCACCTACGGCTTTCCGGAATCCCACGCCGCCAGCTTCGCGCTCCTGGTCTACGTCTCCTCCTGGTTGAAGTGCCACTATCCGGAAGCGTTCGCCTGCGCGCTGCTCAACAGCCAGCCGATGGGCTTCTATGCGCCGGCCCAGATCGTGCGCGATGCCCGCGACCACGGCGTCATCGTGCTGCCGGTCGATGTCAACGCGAGCGACTGGGACTGCACGCTGGAACCGGATCCGCCGGCCGCGCAACCGGCCGGGGAGAGCAATGGAATAGCACGTTGCGATGATAACAAGCTCGAACCAGATAATGGGCGCAACGCGACCGCTTCACGGACCGGAGGGCACAGCAAAGCCGGGACGAGCTCGGCCGCGGCGGAGGCTATGCCCGCGGTCGATGGGAGCGAAGACGGGCATGACGTGGGGGCGGTACCCGCCGGGAGATACGCGCTGCGCCTCGGTCTGCGTCAGGTCAAGGGGTTGCGGCAGGAGGAGATGGCGCGGCTGGTCGCCCGGCGCGGAACCCGCTATCGCGATCTCGCCGATCTGCGCCGGCGCGCCGGAGTTAGCGTCGCGGCGCTCGATCGCCTGGCCCGCGCCGATGCCTTCGGCTCGCTCGAGCTCGACCGGCGCGGCGCCCTCTGGCGTGCCATCGGCCTGGATCGGACCGGCCGCGAGCTCGACCTGCCGCCGCTGTTCGCCTGGGCCGAGGGCCGGACCGCGCCCGCCGAGCCGGGCGTCGCCCTGCCCCGGATGACGCTCGGCCAGGAGGTCGCCGAGGATTACGCCAGTCTGCGCCTGACCCTGCGCCGCCACCCGCTCGCCCTGCTGCGCCCCTGGCTCGATCGGCGGGTGATCAAAGCCGAGCGCCTGGCCGCGATCGACGACGGCCGCCGGGTCGAGGTCGCCGGCCTGGTCCTGGTCCGCCAACGACCGGGCACCGCGAGCGGCGTCATCTTCATCACCATCGAGGATGAGAGCGGGGTCGCCAATCTGGTGGTGTGGCCGGCGGTGTTTGAGCGTTTTCGCCGCATCGTGCTCGGCGCCCAGCTCATGGCGGTGCGCGGCAAGGTGCAAAAGGAGGGCATGGTGATCCACATCGTCGCAGAAACGCTGATCGATCGCACCGACCTGCTGCGCCGCCTGTCCGAGACCGCCCATGGCATCGACGCCCCGGTCGCCCGCACCGATCGCGCCAAGCGGCCCGGCGACTCCGGCCCGCGCCGCCGCCGGTCGACCCCGTTCGAAGCGCCGCTCGCCCATGCCGACCACGCCAAGAACTCGGGTCCGCCCGATCCGCGCGACCCTGGCCAGCGCTCGCGCCGGGAGCGGCTCCTCGGCGCGCTCGGCAAGCTCGATCGAACCATCCAATCTCCCCTGGCCCGCGCCGACGAGGTCAAGCGCAACACCCGCAACGTCCGCGAGCTCCATCCCAAGCCCCCGGGCTTCAAATCGCGCGACTTCCACTGATCCCCGCCTCCCCGCGTGCCGATGTCGGCTCGCGCGGCATCGTCCTTCCCGGGCGCACGGTCCTTCAACTGCCGCGCCCGCCCCCACCGTCCGGCCGCGCGCGGCTGCCACTCGGCGTATCAGCATGTCCCTCGGGACCCTTTGCGCAACCCCGAGAACGATCTAACCTCACAGCACCAGACGATCACCCAATCGGCGTCCCTCCATGTCGCCAAGGCGGCGTGATCGATGCCCGGGAGACACCCGACATGTCCCGGCTGCACCTCCATCGCCTGAATGCGCTGCTGTGTGGCCTTGTCGTCGCCGGGCTCCTCGCGAGCTGCGGCGAAGAGCCGAGACCGCCGCGCCTGGTCAGTTTCACCCCGGCCGTGCTGGCCGTCCCGGGCACCGAGACCCTCGCGATCAGCGTGGAGTACGAAGAGAACGACTTCGCGCTGGACGATTTCCAGTGGCAGGCCGATGCCGGCACGATCGAGGGCAATGGCGCGCCGTCGATCACCTATCACGCGCCCGGCCAGCCCGGCGACTACCGGATCACCGTCACCACCCATTACGGCGACCATGCTACCGAGCTGTCGTTGGCTGCCATGGTCAAGGTTACCGAGCCCCGCGCGCCCGAGCCCCCGGTCGCCGCTGTCGCGCCCGAGGCCGGGGCGATCGCCGCTGCAGGCCAAGCGCCCGAGCAGCAGAGCGCGCCGACCTCTCCGACCGCCGGAGCAGAAGAACCTGACGCGAGTGTTGGCAGGGCAGCGGTAACGCAGGGCACGACCGCCCCCGCGGCGACCGCCGAGCAGCCCGCGCCCGCGCCAGCCACCGAGAGCGCCCCCAGTCCCGGCCAGACAATCGACCGGCCGGAACAGACGTCTCAACCGCCGGCGGCCCCGGCCCCGAGCGCCGCGGTGGCCGGACAGGAGTCTGCTCAACCGCCGCCTACACCCGAGACCGGCGCGCCCGCGGCGGTGGCCGGACAGGAACCTGCTCAGCCGTCGCCTGCACCCGAGACCGGCACGACCGCAGAGGCCGCTAAGCCGACCCCGGCCGAGGCGCGGCCCGAGACGCCGGTCGCGGCGCTCACCGAAACCGGCGCAACGGCTGCGGCAGGCTCTCGCCTCGACCGCATCCGGGACAGGCGCCGCGTCACCGCAGTCGTGCAGCTCGACTTCAAGCCGTTCTCGTTCTACGGCGAGGACGGCCGGCGCACCGGGTTCGAGATCGACTTCCTGCACGAATTCGCCAAACGCTGGATCGGCGATGCCAACGCCGTGACCTACCTGCCGGTGCCCACCGACGAGCGTATCCCGACCCTGCAGAAGGGCCGGGCGGACCTGATTGCGGCCGCGCTGTCCAAGACCCCGCAACGGGCCGAGCAGGTCGACTTCAGCCTGACCTATTTCAAGGACGGCCAGCGGCTTCTCGTGCCGGACACGTCCGAGATCGCCGAGGTATGCGCGATCAGGGGAAAGAGGGTCGCCGCGGTCGAGGGCTCGACCAGCCTCGACAACATCAAGATGAAGGCCAAGGGATGCGGCTTCGAGCTGCCTGACCTGATCACGTTTCGCCGCCACGACGATGCCGTGAAGGCCCTGCTGGAGGGCAACATCGACGTCTTCACCAGCGACGCTCTGGCCCTTCGGGCCTACGCCGTGGGGCGGCCGCTCAAGGTGGTCGGCGATGCCTTCGGCGAGGAGGCGTACGGGTTCGCCGTGGCCAGGGGCGATGCCCCTTTGCTGCAGCTGATCGACCAGACGCTGCGCGAGATGGAGCGGGACGGCACGTATGCGGCGATCTACGAAAGGTGGTTCGGCGATGCGATCCGGCCCTATCCTCTTG
>JBKPNX010000144.1:0-24621 GCA_046732855.1 Pseudomonadota bacterium | reverse complement strand
GGGGTGGCGACGGGGCTCGCCGCTGATCGTCGGGACCATCGACCACCAGCCTTGGTCGCATTCCTCGGAGCACACCGCTGAGCCGTTCGCCAGCGGGCCGCGGCAGAACAGGCACCGGCGCTCGACGGTCGGTTCCGTCACGCCACCGCGCATCCCGCCTTGCCGGGCCCGCATGATCTCGCGGCGCTCTTCGCGAGTGAGCTGCCACGTCGGGCCACCGTGCGGCATCAGGCGGCGGTAGTCCATGCACTCGCGACCGATAGGGCCAAGCACCGTGTACGCCGGCATGGCCCGCGTAGATGGCCGATGGCGCTGCCGGCGGCAATACTCCCGAGACTTTACCGAAGTTTGGTCCCGAAAGCCCGGAAAACCTGGCGTCCCCTAGGGGAATCGAACCCCTGTTTCCAGCGTGAGAGGCTGGCGTCCTGGACCGCTAGACGAAGGGGACTTGCGGACCCCGCCTATGTAAAAGGCCGCCGTGGCCAAATCAAGGCCGGCGCGAACCGGAGCCGCGGGGCTTGCGCCCCCCGCGACCTTGAGTCGAGTTGATCGAGAGTCGCGCGCAACGGGAGCATGGTTGCGGTGGTGGGCCGTCGTTGGCAACGCGACGTTGCCCATGGGGCAAGATGATCGGGATCACGCTGGCCGTGCGCGCGGCCAGAATGCGGCCAGAATGGCGAGCGCACTCGCGGTGCACGTCGGGCGCCGCCGTCCGATGCCCGCCGGCGCTCATGAGTCGGCTGCGCGCGCGCCCGCTTCGGCTGCACCGTCATGGCGAGCGCGGAGGATCATCGTTGGCCGGGCCGGGCGAACGCGCCCACGAGCTCGATCCGGCTCGACCAGAGAAAGGCATCGATCGGCCGGACCCAGAGGCAGCGCCAGCCGCCATCGACGAGAATTCGGGCGTCGCGCACGAAGGTCGCCGGGTTGCACGAGACCATGGCGAGACGAGCCAAGCCCGAAGCGGCAAGTGCGGTGGCCTGTGCCTGGGCGCCGGCGCGCGGCGGATCGACCACGAGCGCATCGAAGCGGGCGAGCTCGGCGCCGGCGAGCGGGACGCGGTGCAGATCGCGCCGCTCGGTGGTGACGCGCTCTGCGAGCCCGGCGCGCTGGGCCGCCTGGGCAAGCGCCGCGAGCATGGGCGGATCGCGCTCGACCGCATGCACCGTCCGCCCGCCCGCGGCGAGCGGCAGGGTCAGCGTGCCGCAGCCGGCGAACAGGTCGGCGATGTGCCGGGCGTCGTCGATCGCCTCCTCGACCGCGTCTCGTATCGCGACTTCGGCTGGCGCGCTCGCCTGGAGGAACGCCCCGGGCGGCAACTCGACCTGGATTCGGCCGAAGGCGACCGTCGGCGCGCGCCGTTGCACGATCGGTTCTGCCGGCGTTGCGGCATCCGGGGACCAGGTGATGCGGGCGACGTCGTGCGCCGCGGCGAAGGCGGCGAGCGCCTCGCGATCGGCCAGGCTCGGCGGGTGCGCCGCGATGATGTTGAGATCGACGCCGCTTGCGCCCACGGTTGCCTCGAGCTCGCCGCCGGACCGCGCCAGGTCGAGGCAGGCGAGCAGCAGGCGAACCCCTGAAAGCAGAGCGACCAATAGCGGCGTCAGCACCGGACAGGCATCGAGCGCGATCACCCGATGTCCGGTCCGCTCCCTGAAGCCCAGACGCACCGTCGGGCCCTCGCGGACAAATGCGAAGCGGGCGCGGCGGCGGACACCGGGATGCGTGCGCACCAGCGGCTCGATCGGGATGCCCTCGAGTCCGCGTTGCGCCAGCGCCGCCGCGACCTGCTGACGCTTCCATGCGCCATATTGGGCGAGCGGCAGGTGCTGCAGCTGACAGCCGCCGCAAGCGCCGAAGTGGGGGCACGGCGGCGTGGCGCGCGGCGCCCGCTCAAGCCAGTCGATCGGCTCGCCGACCAGGCCGTCGCCGCGCCGTCCGGCGATGCGCACGCGCAGGCGGTCGCCGGGCAAGGTGAGCGGCACGAAGACCCTGCTGCCGTCGAGCCGGGCCACGCCGTCGCCGCGCGCGCCGAGCGCCTCGATCGTGATCTCGTGCTCCGTGCCGTCCGTCGCGGCCATGTCGAGGTCGGGCGCCTATTCGGGGCGGACGCGCAACAGGCTGAGGCGCTCCCCGGTCACCGGGTCGACCACGGCAAGGAACTGCTTGCCCGCCTCGTCGCTGCCGAGCAGAACCAGGCGGCGGCCGTCGACCACGACCTGCTCGATCCGCGCGCCAGCGGGCAGCAACAGCCCCTGCGGCGCCCGCTGTCCGGCCGGATCATCGGCGCCCGCGCGGAGCGCGATCAGCACCGTCAGCAGTATCGTGCCGGCGACCAGCACGATCCCGCTGGCGATGACAAAGAGCTTGAGGGCGCTCGGAATGTTGTCCACGCTAGCCGCCGAGCATGAGCCGCATCCTGACCGCGACCGCCGGCCCCGACGATGCCGGCCAACGCCTGGACAAATTTCTGGCGAGCCGCTGGCCGGAGCTGTCGCGCGCGCGCCTCCAGGACCTGATCGAGGCAGGCGAGGTCAGGCGCGACGATGCGGTGATAACGGACGGATCGAGCCGGGTCAAACCGGGTCAGAGCTACGCCCTTCAGCTGCCCGAGCTGCGGCCGGCGCTACCGCAGGCAGAGGCGCGCCCGCTCGACGTCTTGTTCGAGGACGAGCACCTGCTCGTGCTCGACAAGCCCGCCGGCCTGGTGGTCCATCCGGCGCCGGGCCATGGGCGCGGCACGCTGGTCAACGCCCTGCTCGCCCACTGCGCCGACAGCCTTTCGGGCATCGGCGGCGTGCTGCGGCCGGGGATCGTCCACCGGCTCGACAAGGACGTCAGCGGCCTCCTGGTCGTGGCCAAGCACGATCGCGCGCACGTCGGCCTCGCGGCGCAGTTCAGCGTGCATCGGATCGAGCGGGGATACCAGGCGATCGCGTGGGGCGTGCCGCCGCAGCCGAGCGGATCGGTCGACCGGCCGATCGGGCGCCATCCCAAGGACCGCAAACGCATGGCGGTGGTCGAGCGCGGCAAGCGGGCGCTCACCCACTATCGCCTGCAGGAAGCGTTCGGCACGCTCGCCGCGCGTCTGGACGTGGAGCTCGCGACCGGGCGGACCCACCAGATCCGCGTGCATCTCGCCGCGCTCGGGCTCGGCATCATCGGAGATCCGGTGTACCGGCCGCACCGGCGCCCGCAGATCGGCGCGGCCTTGCGCGATCATGTCGCCCATCTGGGGCGGATCGCGCTGCACGCCCATCGGCTCGGCTTTACCCATCCGGTCAGCGGCGAATGGCGCAGCTTCGAACGGCCGCCGCCGGCCGGGTTCGACCGTCTCGCCGAGCGACTGCGCGCAGAGGTTGCATGTTCATCGTTCGTTAACCATACCGATCGACACTAGCGCGAATAGCCGCCCGCCTGAGCATTGGATTTCGCCCCGCGCGCCCAATATAGTTGGGGTTTCTCTACGCACTCGGAGACGGAACACTTGGCGAACTTTCTGACAGTCCCGGCGGAAGGCTCCAGCCTTTCGCGCTATCTCGAGGAAATCCGGCGCTTTCCGATGCTCGAGCCGGAAGAGGAGTTCATGCTGGCCAAGAGATGGCAGGAGCAGGGCGACAGCCAAGCGGCGCACCGCCTGGTGACCAGTCACCTGCGCCTGGTGGCCAAGATCGCCATGGGTTACCGCGGCTACGGGCTGCCGCTGAACGAGATCATCTCCGAGGGCAATGTCGGCCTGATGCAGGCGGTGAAGCGGTTCGACCCGGACCGCGGCTTTCGGCTTGCGACTTACGCCATGTGGTGGATCCGGGCGGCGATCCAGGAGTACATCCTGCACTCGTGGTCGCTGGTCAAGATGGGCACCACGGCGGCGCAGAAGAAGCTGTTTTTCAATCTGCGCAAGCTGAAGGGCCAGATGCAGGCGATCGACGAGGGCGACCTCGCGCCCGAGACGGTGAAAGCGATCGCCGAGCGGCTCGACGTCACCGAGAACGAGGTGATCGAGATGAACCGGCGCCTCGAGGGGGGCGACCGCTCCCTGAATGTGCCGCTGCGGGTCGACAGCGAGACCGACTGGCAGGACTGGCTGGTCGACGAGACGGCGAGTCAGGAAACCAATCTCGCCGAGTCCGACGAGTTCGACCACCGGATGTCGCTGCTGCACCGGGCAATGGGCGTGCTCAACGAGCGCGAGCGGCACATTCTGACGGAGCGCCGCCTCAAGGACGAGCCGACCACGCTCGAGGAGCTGAGCGGCGAGTACGGCATCTCGCGCGAGCGCGTGCGCCAAATCGAGGTGCGCGCGTTCGAGAAGCTGCAGCGCGCGATCAGGTCGCTGGAGGCCGAGCAGGCGGCGAACGCGGTCGCGGCGCTGCGGCCGCCGGAGGCGGCGCGGCCCTACGCCTGAGCTCGTGCCACTCGGCAACATCGCCACAGGGGGCGCCTTTTTCGCAGCCCTGAGAGGCGCGGACGCCCGGTCGCATCCTCACCGCTTGACCGGATGCTCACGGCAACGCACCCGAGCGCTGTCCCAGCCGGCGCCGTCGGACGCTGCGCCGAGCTCGACACAGCTATCGCTGCCATGTCGACCTGCGCCTCGGTAATTGCCTGGTGGACCCGGATCGCCCGATCGGACTGCAAAAGCGGCACTGACCGATCGGCCGCGCTCAGACTTTGCCCGGCAGCGCGAGATCGCCCAAGCGGTTCCTAGCCCATCCGCCTTTGACCAAGACCGGCCGAATGCTGAGCCTAACCTCTGGCCTGCCTCGACCGGGTCGCGCCGGCCGATGCAGGTCTGGTCCGAAACTCCCCAGGACCCGCAGAGTGTCGTCAGGAGTGCGCCTGCTCGACTGCGCACTGCGCTCCCCAGCTTGATTTCGGTAGGCATCCGGGGCAGCGTCGACTCTCGACTGCCTGGCAAGAGGTCCAGTGGCCTGTTCCACAAAGGAGAGCTGTGTCCAGGATCTGCCGCAAATTGGATCATGGTGGCGGCGGTGGGCCCGTCTGGGCAACGCGCAGCGTTGTCCCGAGGGCGAGCGACTGAGCGTCACGCCGCGATGCTCGGGGTTTCTTTTGTGCTCGTGCAGGTCGTCCATGTTTGAGGCAGCGGTTGCGCCTCGTACCAGTGCTCGTGCATCTGACCGCGCGAGGGCTCGGATCAGGCGTAAACAGCTGCAGGCATGGGAACAACCCGGACGACGTGGGTCCGAAGCCTGATCTCCGCGTTCGGGCGGTCGTGAAAGGGGACCCCACCGGCGCAGACGCCACGCGCGCGGCCCGGATCAGCTCGCCTCAGCGGACCGGCAGAGTCAGCCGGAACGCCGTGCCCTCGTCGCTGGTGTGGGCAAGCACGACATCGCCGCCGTGCGCGCGCATGATCTCGCGCGCGATCGCGAGGCCAAGCCCGGTACCGCCCAGCCGCGCCGATCCCGAGAACGCCTCGAACAGGTGCGCCTGCCTCGCCTTGGGGATGCCGCGGCCGGTATCGGCGATCTCGATCAGCGTCTCGTCGGTGGTCTGCCAGGCCGTGATCGAGATCAGGCCGCCCGCCTGCGGCAGGGCCTCGGCGGCATTGCGGCCGAGGTTCATCAGCACGCGATACAACTGATCGCGGTCGGCCAGCACCCGGATATCGGCGCCGACCTCGTTGCGCCAGCGGACCGGCCCCGGATCAGGGCCGAGCACGGCCTCGCCCACCTCATCCAGCAGCGGCGCGAGCGGAAAATGGGTCTTCTGGGGATCGGCTGCCTCGGCACGCGCAAAATTCAGGGTGGCGCTGCACAACCGGGCGGCGCGATCGAGCGCTTCCAGCAGGCGTGGCGTGACGTGGCGCACTTCCGGATCCTGGCTCTGCTCGAGACGATCGGACACGACCATGGCGCTCGCCAGGATGTTGCGCAGGTCATGGTTGATCTTGCTCACCGCCGAGCCCAGCGCGGCGAGGCGCGTCTGGTGCGCGAGCGCGCTGCGCAGCGCGCCCTGCATGTTGCTGAGCTCGGTCTGGACCAGGCCGATCTCATCGCGGCGCTCGGACGGCGGCAAATTGACGCTGGCGTCCTCCGGCCGGCGGCGGAATGCGATCACGCTGTCCGTGATCCGGCGCAACGGCCGCACGATCATCAGCTGCAGCGCGGTGAACACGAGGAACGCCGTGAGCAGCGAGATGACGACGGACAGGGTGAGGATGCGCCACGAGTAGCTGACCAGGGCGTTCCAGAGGCCCTGCTCGCGCAGACTGATGTCGACCAGCACCGCGGGCCGCGCCGGCGACGGGCCGATGACGCGGATGGTGCGCCCGCCGCCGTGCCACAGCGTCACGAACGCATCGCGGATCAGGGTTGCGGGGCTCGAGGTGCGCAGATCATAGACCTGCTCGACCGGGGGCAGCTGCCCCAGCATCAATTCGGCCGCCGGCTCGCGCAGAACCACCGACAGGACCCCGGCATGGCTGAGGAGTTCCTGCTCGAGATCATCGCTGAGACCGTCGGGCGAGGCCTCGAGCGACAGGGTGGCAAGGTGAGCGGCGGCGATTCGCTCATCCAGGTAGACCTTGCGAAACCGCGCGATCGAGGGGACGTAGATCAGCACCTCGCCGAGCAGGACGAAGGCCATGGTCAGCACGAGCAGGCGTGCCGAGAGCGACCGGTACAGCGCCGGCTGAGAGAGCGGTCCCGCCATCGTCGCGGTTATAACCGTTAATCCCACCGCTGCCAGCCGGCAACGGCCCTTCGCTCTGACTGCCTACGAGCCCGCGTCGTTGAGCCGCCAGTCGAAGCCATCGTCGGTGATCTGGTCGAACCGTTGCAGCTTCATCGCGAGGCCTGGCTCGGCGTACGCCATCAGGTGATTGATCACGTCGCGGTCGGTGCCACCGAAGTCGTCCTTGTACCAGCGAAACATGCTGGACAGGCCCAGCTGGTCGCCCTCGATCCTGATGCAGCGCGAGCCGTTGACGTACTCGATCGCCGCCTCGTTCAGCTGGCGCTCGAGCTCGTCGGCATAGAACGGCTCCGGTTGCAGATTGGGACAGCTCACGGCGCCGCAGGAAAGCGCGTAGTGAATGCGCGGATCGCGCCAGATCGGGCGCAGGATGCGATGCTGGATATCGTAGAGCGAGATCGGGCTGCCCTCCACCACGACCAGCTCCTGCCGCCAGGGACCGGCGCCGCCGGCTTCGCTCGAGGCGCCGATGTCCCGGATGCTCGC
Organism: Pseudomonadota bacterium; assembly: GCA_046732855.1. Taxonomy (GTDB): domain Bacteria; phylum Pseudomonadota; class Alphaproteobacteria; order Geminicoccales; family Geminicoccaceae; genus JBKPNX01. The sequence goes on along the minus strand of JBKPNX010000144.1, from coordinate 17,415 downwards.
GATCGGATAATGATCGAGCACCAGGCGAATGACCAGGGCATTGTAGAGGTTGATCCAGAACGCCAGCTGCTCCGCCCGGTTGTAGGCGCTGATCGGCAGCCCCGCCATGTGCGCGATGTACGCGTCGAGCCGCGCCCGATCGGCGGGCGTGACCTCGCCATAGGCGATGCGATGCACGCCATCCTCACCGATTCTGATGTAGCGCATCAAAATCGCATCCCACTCGTCATGCTCGATCCGCAGCGTCGAGTTGGGATCGTGGGCGAGCCAACGTTGCCACAGGGCGGCGGGCGGCCCCGCGTGCCCGCGCGCCGAGGCGAGCACGATGAGCAGCCCGACGGCTGCCACGAGAACGGGTCGCATCGCCGCGCGTGGTGCCATAACGTGCCAGTCTAACCCACTGCCGCGGCTGTGGGCATCACCGCCGCTCACGAGCCGTCGATCCCGACCGTGCCGTCGGCTGCGGCGGTGTCGGGCACGGCAAGCCGGTCAGGCACACGAATTGACCATCGGGACGCCGTGCGAGCGTGGCAATCTGTGCGAGCGGGACCATATAGGACCCCGGTATGGCAAGCGGTGCAGGCAAGCGGCGGACATGGTCGGGCAAGCTGCTGTCACGGCGTGGTCCTCCCCTGAGGGGGCCCGTTTGACAGGCAGTTGGGCGCGGCCTATACACGGCGCTCTGGTTTGGCAAGGGTCTGGCGGAAGGCTCCGTCGTGAAGCGCACGTATCAGCCGAGCAACATCGTCCGCAAGCGACGGCACGGGTTTCGCGCCCGCATGGCGACCGTAGGCGGCCGGCGCGTGCTCGCGCGGAGGCGGGCCAAAGGGCGCAAGCGCCTGTCCTGCTGAGCGTCGGCACACTGCTACGGGTTCGGCTTGAGCGCATGCGCGGCCACAGGGAGTCGGGTGGTCCGCCTGAAGCGGCGCCGCCAATTTCTCGCCGTGGCGGGGACGCGCTGCCGCTACGTGGCAGCCGCGTTCGTGCTGCAGGCAGGCCCGCGCGGCGCGGCCGACGAGATTGGCATCGGATTCACCGCCAGCCGGCGGATCGGCAATGCGGTCGCTCGCAATCGGGCGCGGCGCCGGCTCCGGGCGGCGGCGCGCGCGATCCTTTCCGGCACCGCCAAGCCTGGCTATGACTACGTTCTGGTGGCGCGGCCGGCGATCCTGACATGCCCGTTCCATGTCGTCCTGAGCGATCTGGCCATGGCGTTTGCCCGGGTCGTGCGCCCGCGCCGGGCGCCGGGCCAAACCGCGGCCACCGCCTCGGCCGACTCGCCGGCTGGCCGATCCGGCTGTACCGCTTCGTGATCTCACCGCTGCTCGGGCCGAGCTGCCGCTACCTGCCGACCTGCTCGGAGTATGCCCTCGACGCGCTTGAGACGCACGGCCTGGTGCGCGGCGGCTGGCTGGCGGTACGCCGCCTGGTGCGGTGCCACCCCTGGAGCGACTCCGGCTACGACCCGGTGCCGGGCAGCGCTCCGGACTGGAATCGATCCGTGCTTACGGGGCAGATGCCTCGCCGGCCCACAGAAAGGAGATCGGGGCCGTCATGCCCGAGCAACGCAATCTGATTCTGGCGATCGTCCTGTCGGTCACGATCATTATCGCGTTCCAGTACTTCTACGAGCTGCCGCGCATCAAGGAGACGCAGCGGCAGCAGGCCCAGCGGACCGAACAGACGGTCGAGTCGCCGCAGCAGCAGGCGGCGCCCGAAGCGGCCAGGCCCGCAGCGCCGGGAGTCCCCGCCTCGCCCGAGGCGGCGCGCACCCAGGCGCTCGCGACCGGCACGCGGGTGACGATCGCCAACGGCACGGTCGAGGGGTCTGTCGCGCTCACCGGCGGGCGCATCGACGATCTGGTGCTGTCCAGGTACCGGGAAACCACCGCGCCGGATTCGCCGAACGTACGGCTGCTCAATCCTCCCGGCGCGCCGAACACGTACTTCGCCGAGTTCGGCTGGGTGCCGGCCGACAATGGCATCCCGGTGCCCGGCCGCGACACCGAGTGGCAGGCGGACCGCGCCAAGATCCACCCCGGCGAGCCGGTCACGCTGACCTGGGACAACGGCGCGGGTCTGCGCTTCGTGCGCACCGTCGCGGTCGACGAACACTACATGTTCACGATCACCCAGCGGGTCGAGAACACGGGCGACAAGCCGGTCGCGCTGCGTCCCTACGGCCTGATCAGCCGGTGGGGCACGCCCAAGACGCTTGGCTTCTACATCCTCCATGAGGGGCCGATCGGGGTGCTCGGCGATAAGCTGCACGAGATCGACTACAAGGATCTGCGCGAGGACGGCGACGTCAAGCTGCCCAGCACTGGCGGTTGGATGGGCATCACCGACAAGTACTGGCTGGCGTCGCTGGTCCCCGACCAGGATGCCGAGCTGGACGCGAACTTTCGCCACTTTCTGACCGACGGGGAGGACCGCTATCAGGTCGATTATGTGCGTCCGGAGATACGCGTCGCTCCGGGCCAAAGCATCGAGGTCACCGACCGGTTCTTTGCGGGCGCCAAAGAGGTTCAGCTGCTCGACGCCTACGCCGAGCGCTATGGTATCCCGCTGTTCGATCGCGCGGTTGACTTCGGCTGGTTTTATTTCCTGACCAAGCCGATTTTCCATATCCTGCATTTCTTCTACCAGGTGATCGGTAATTACGGCGTCGCGATCCTGCTGCTTACGCTTCTGGTAAAGCTGCTGTTCTTTCCGCTTGCCAACAAATCGTATCGGGCCATGAGCAAGATGAAGAAGCTGCAGCCCGAGATGATGCGCCTGCGCGAAGAATTCGGCGACGACAAGATGCGCCTGAATCAGGAGCTCATGGGGCTGTACAAGAAGGAGAAGGTCAACCCGGTGTCGGGTTGCCTGCCGATCGTCGTGCAGATTCCGGTATTCTTCGCGCTGTACAAGGTGCTGTTCGTGTCGATCGAGATGCGTCACGCGCCGTTCTTCGGCTGGATCCAGGACCTGTCGGCGCCCGATCCGACCTCCGTATTCAACCTGTTCGGTCTCGCCCCCTGGGCGCCGCCGACCTTCCTCATGATCGGCATCTGGCCCCTGCTCATGGGCGCGACCATGCTGTTGCAGACCAAGCTCAATCCGCAGCCGGCCGACCCGGTTCAGGCCAAGGTCATGATGTTTCTGCCGGCGATGTTCATCTTCCTGTTCGCCACGTTCCCGGCAGGTCTCGTCATCTATTGGACCTGGAACAACGTGCTCTCGGTCGCCCAGCAGTGGGTGATCATGAAGCGCATGGGAGTCTCGGCCTGAGGCGATGCCGACGGTCGTCGACCCGGAATCCTCCGACCATCCCGCAGCCCTCGAGGCGGGCCGCCGACTGTTCGCCCAGGAGTGCGCCTTCATCGCCGGCGTCGCCGAACTCGCCCAGCTGCCGCCGGCGGGCCTGCCGGAGGTGGCGTTCGCGGGCCGCTCCAACGTCGGCAAGTCCAGCCTGATCAATGCGCTGACCGGGCGCAATCAGCTGGCGCGCATCTCGCGAACGCCGGGGCGGACCCAGCAGATCAACATGTTCGACCTGGGTGGCCGGCTGATGCTGGTGGATCTGCCCGGCTACGGCTTCGCCGAGGCGCCCAAAGCGAAGGTCGAAGCCTGGCAGCGGCTCATCCGCAGCTATCTGCGCGGTCGCGCCGGACTGCGCCGCGCCTGCGTGCTGATCGACGCCCGCCATGGGCTGAAGCCGGTGGACCTCGAGTTCATGGCCATGCTGGGCGAGGTCGCCGTGGCCTATCAGCTGGTGCTGACCAAGGTCGACCTGGTGCGCCCGGGCGCGCTTGCGGATCTGCTCGAGAGCCTGCACGCGGACCTGGCGCGCAGGCCGGGAGCCCATCCCGAGATCAGCGCGACCAGCGCGCGCGAGGGTACCGGGATCGAGCGCCTGCGGGCCGCGCTGACGACCCTCGCCATGCCCGCCAGGGAGGACCGGCCGTGAGCGACCAGCACCATCACGCCGTCGCAGCGACCCTGGTCGAGGCGTTGCCATACATGCGCCGCTTCGCCGGCAGCACGTTCGTGATCAAGTATGGCGGCCATGCCATGGGCTCGCCGGCCCTCGCCCAGGATTTCGCGCGCGACGTGGTGCTGCTCAGGCAGGTCGGCATCAACCCCGTGGTGGTGCACGGCGGTGGCCCGCAGATCAAAGCGATGCTCGACCGCCTGAAGATCAAGAGCCAGTTCGTCGAAGGCTTGCGCGTGACCGATGCCGCCACCGTCGAAATCGTCGAGATGGTGCTCGCCGGCAGCATCAACAAGCAGATCGTGACCGCGATCCAGGCGGCCGGGGGCCAGGCGGTCGGGCTGTCCGGCAAGGACGGCAATCTGATCGAGGCGACCAAGCTGACGCGCACCCGGCGCGATCCCGAGAGCCACATCGAGCAGGTGCTCGATCTCGGCTTTGTCGGCCAGCCGACCCGCATCCACACCCGCGTGCTGAAGGCGTTCGAAGGAACCGACATCGTGCCGGTGATCGCGCCGATCGGGGTGGGCGCCGATGGCCAGACCTACAATATCAACGCCGATACGGCGGCCGGGGCGATCGCCGCGGCGCTGAGCGCGCGCAAGCTGATCATGCTGACCGATGTCGCGGGAGTGCTGGACCGCGACGGCGGGCTGATCTCGGAGCTGCCGGCGGCACAGGCGCGGGCCTTGATCGCCGACGGCACGGTGAGTGGCGGCATGATCCCCAAGCTGGAGACCTGCCTCCAGGCGCTCGACGACGGGGTGGGTGCGGCGCACGTGCTGGACGGCCGCCTGCCCCACGTGGTGCTGCTCGAGACCTTCACCGAAGCGGGGGTCGGGACGAAGCTCACGCCTGTTTGACCCCGGGCTCGCGTGCCCGGCTATCATTCTCGCTGGCGACGCCGCGGCGTTTGTCGGTAAGCTGCGCGGAACCATGGCCGCTGCGGCCAGCTCGCGATGTGAGGGCGCGGAGGCGCGACCGCGATGCGATCAACCTCAGCCTGTCTGATCGGCCTGCTCGCCCTGGGACCGACTGCCAAGGCGGCGCTCGCCGCCGGGAACGATGTCGCGGCGCGCCAGGAGATGGTCCGGATTGTCGAGCTTCAGGTCGCGACGCTGGGCGCCGAGATCGGCATCGAGCGGCTCGATCCGCGCGTGCTGGACGCCATGCGCGAGGTGCCGCGGCACGCCTTCGTGCCGGAACCGCTGCGCGCCTACGCCTATGGCGACTATCCGCTGCCGGTCAGTCCGGATCAAAACATCGCGGCGCCGCTGCTGGCGGCATTGATGATCCATTTCGCTGACGTTAAATCCGGGGACGTCGTCTTCGAGACCGGCACTGACGTCGGCTACCAGGCGGCGCTGCTGTCACGTCTCGGCGCCGAGGTCTACAGCGTCGAGCTGGAGGAGCCTCTGGCAAATCAGGCCGAGCGGCTGCTCAAGGAGCTGCACTACGACAGCGTGCACGTGCAGGCGAGCGATGGCTACTACGGCTGGAACGCGCACGCGCCGTACGATGCGATGATCATCAAGGAGGCGATCGACCACGTACCCCCGCCGCTGCTCAGCCAGCTCAAGCGGGGCGGTCGCATGGTCATGCCGTTGGGCCCGGCAAGCGGTCCGCAGTACCTGACCCTGATCATCAAAGACGCCGACGGCAAGGTGCGCGAGCAGCGCATCATGCCCGTGCGCTTCTCGCCGCTGCAGGGGGGCGAGCGCACCTGAGCGGCGCGCCGGCCGGACGAGCCTCGCGAGTTTGCACTGACGGCTAGCTCGGCTGCAACACGCGCCCCTGACGCCGGCCTACTTTCCAGAGCCGCTTGCTTATCGCGGATCTCCTGGTTGCGCCGGACGTAGCCCGTCGCGCCGCTTCGACCGCCAGGCGTGACACGGGCCGACCAGCTGGGCGGTGGCCACGGCTCAGCTATATGTCTATGGGCGGGGGGCAGCCCGTTGGAGCTTGGCGGGGGCAGCGCGAGGCGGGTACGTGATGGACGTCCTTACGACGCTACTCCTGATCGCGATGCTTGCCACACTGGGAGCGCTGGTGGTCGGCGTCGCCGGGTTCTTTCGCGGGGGCGAGTTCAATCGCAAATACAGCAACAAGCTGATGCAGGCGCGGGTCGTCCTGCAGGCAATCGCCGTCGTGCTCCTGCTGATGCTCCTGCTCGGGGTCGGGCAGGGCTGAGCACATGGTCAAGCTGACCAGGATCTACACGCGCGGCGGTGATCGGGGTGAGACGTCGCTCGGCGATGGCGCCCGCGTGGCCAAACACGACCTGCGCGTCGCTGCCTACGGCACGGTCGATGAGGCTAACGCCGTGATCGGGCTCGCCCGCCTGCACACCGAATCGCTGGCGGACACGATGTTGGCGCGCATCCAGAACGATCTGTTCGATCTTGGCGCCGACCTGTGCCGGCCGGGCGACGATCCGAACGAACAAGGCGTTCTCCGCGTCCAGCCGGTTCAGGTGCAGCGCCTGGAAGACGAGATCGACGGTCTGAACGTGACGCTCAGCCCGCTCAATTCCTTCGTCCTGCCGGGTGGCCGCCCCGCCGCGGCCTGTCTGCACCAGGCGCGCACGGTGGTGCGCCGGGCCGAGCGCCTGACCACCGAACTGGCCTCGCGCGAGCCGGTCAACCCGATCGCGATCCGCTACCTCAACCGGTTGTCGGACCATCTGTTCGTGCTCGCCCGCTATCTGAATGACAAAGGCGCCGCCGACGTGCTCTGGGTGCCCGGCGCGAACCGCCAGACGTAGCGTCCACCGGAGCGCCGCGCGTCGCGCCGGATCCGCTCGCCGGCATTCAGGATCGCGATCGTCGACCCTGCGGTGCGCCTGCTGCCGTCCTGCCCCCTCCCGTTCCTCGATCGGCAGCTGTCCGCCCTATGCTCCACGCGCTGCGTGATGGATTCGCCATGCCTGGCATGGTTTCCGAGGCCAGCGATGGGGGAACTTTCCGGTCAGCTGCAGGGTTGCAGATCCAGTCATGTCGAGCCATGAGGTGCACCAATGTCCGCGACTCTTCGGGGCTTAGTTGGCAGCGTGGTCCTGGGATTGTTGTGTGGCAGCGCGCTCGCGGCGCCGGGTGACATTCACCGCGTCTCTGGCGCAGACGTGGTCAATCTGCGAGCGGGACCGACCGACTCCAGCAACATCCGGGGCAAGGTCGACCAGGGCGACGAGGTGATCGAGCTCACGCGGGACGGCAACTGGATCGGCGTACGCGTGCTGCAGACCGGGGAGGAGGGCTGGGTCTATGGCGGGCTGCTCGAACGGGTGTCGCAAAGCGGGCTGCTGCCTCGCGACGCCGCGACCGGCAACGACGGCGACGCCGGTTTCCTGCAACTGTCGGAAGGTTTCGATCGGCTGATCCGCCGGGTGAACGCGGATCTCGGCTATCGCATGGTGGCAGAGGCGAAGCCGGTGTCAGAAGGCGTCCTGCAGGTCCGGCCGACCGCGGCGTGGCTGCGCAGCGCGGGGCGCGACGCGCACGTGATGGGCGCGCTCGCGTTCTATGAGCTGTGGAAGAATTATCAGAATGGCCGCCCCGTGACCCTGGTCATGACCGACGAGCAGGGCAAAGATTACATCCGGATCGCGGACGGCGACCTCGGCCCTGAGCTGGCGACGGCCGCCCCGTGATTGATCGAAGGCTGCTGGAAGCCGCCGCCTGGGCCTCACTCGCCAGCCGCGGTCCGTAAAGCTCCTTGCGGTTGAAGGTAATCCGGGACCCGCGTCAACTCTGGTCGGACGGGACAGAAAAGCGGCGCGCGCCGGCGACCCGTCCAATTCTGCGCCGGCCGTACCCTCGAATCGGTCCGGTCAGGCGTGGCCCAGCTCCTTGCGGACGATCTTCGCGCCGTCGGCGAGCGCTTTCAGCTTCATTCTCGCCACCATGCGGGAGAGCGGCTTCATCCCGCAGTCGGTGGTCAGATAAACCCGCTCGGGCGGGACCACCGCGATCACCTTGCGGATGCGCTCGGCGACCTCCTCGGGCGTTTCGACCATGCTGGTGCGCACGTCGATCACCCCGATCGCCACCTCCTTGTCCTGCGGCAACGACTCGAGCGCGGCGATGTCGACCATGTCGCGATTGGCGAAGTCGAGCACGAACTGGTCGATCGGGAGGTCGTAGAAGTACGGCAGGACCGCTTCGTAGCCGGCCGGGAACAGTCCGGCCAGACGGTTGCCCCAGGCGTTGCCGTAGCAGAAATGCCAGGCGATCTTGGCGTTGACGCCCTCCACGCACTGGCGCACCACGTCGCCGATCCACTTGTAGTCGTCGGCGTTCTTGGTGAACAGCGGCAGCCACGCGCCCAGGTCTTCGTACTGCAGGAAGTCGGCGCCGGCCGCGACCAGCGCTTTCATTTCCCGATTGAACAGCGGCGCCAGCGCGAAGGACAGATCGTGCGGGTCCTTGTAATGCTTGAAATAGACGTGCCAGGCGAGGTTGACCGGCCCGGCGCCGACCGAGACCTTGACCGGCCTGGTCGCGTGACGCCTGGCGAGCTTGTAGAAGTCGACCAGCCGCAGCGGCGCCTGGTCTCCGATCGGCCCGCTGTTGACCACGCCGCCCCAGTCCGACAGCAGCAGGATCTCCTTGGTCAGGGTCGCGGCGTCCACGGCCGCGGGGTGCTCCTCCTTGGCCGGGTCGAAGCCGGGGATGCGCTCATACATGTACCAGCAGAAGGAGCCGATCGAGCCGATGTAGTCGTCGAAGTACATCTGGCCGTCGGTGACGATGTCGAGACCGGCTTCTTCCTGGTCCTGGATGATCACCCGGGTGGCGTCCGCGTAAGCCTCCTCGTGGGGGGCGTGCTTGAAGGCGACGCGCGCATCGCGGCCGAGCAGCTGGTACCTGAACCAGTCCGGGCGCGGGTAGGAGCCGACCATGGTGGTGGGAAGAATCGTATCGACGATCTTGCGCATCGTGCCCCTCTGCTCTTTCAGGTTGTTCCGTCAACCCGGATACCGCGCCAGCGCCCGCGCGGGTTTCGCTTCCGGCCCCCTCCGCGCTTTGACTTCGAGCTGCCCGCAGCAACTGAGCTGCCGCGATGTGGCCGAGCCGGCCTCTGCGACGCGGCCAGCCCCTCCCTGCTGCCGTGCGCTCCTTACGGCGCGACAGAATGCCAGCCGCACCAATGCTCAGCAAGCACGGACCGCAGCAATGCGGTCCGGGATCATGGTCGTTCGACGCAGCGGGGTGCTGCGCGCAGTGCCGTGGCCTTCTCGCCGCCATCATATCAGCATGAGGCCTTTCGCGATCTTGAGCAGGTCTTTGAACGGCAGTTGGGTGGCGCCGGCAGCCACCAGGGGCAGGATCGCGGCTGCGGCGACCGGCACGATCGCTGACCGCGAGATCAGGGCGGTCGAGAGCTTCTTCGCGGTGCCATAGAGCTTGGTGGGGTCCGGAATGTCGCCAGACGCTGTGGCTTCCGCGTCGCTCGGGGCGCTCATGTTGCCGCCAAGCAGCTCGCGTTCGGCCGCACGCTCATGGCGGGTGGCCACGGAGCCCGCGGTCAAAAGAGTCGCCTCCTTGAGCCGCCGTAGCGGTCCGGAAAACGCCAGCAGCGGAGCGCCGAACAGAATCATCACCACGACCAGCCAAGCGCCCATGAGCTGACCGTACGCGGCCGTCGTGATGGCGCCGCGGAGCAGATGATGCGCGATCGCCGCGCCGAGCACGCAGCTGAGCGCGAATACGAACGCCGTGAACGCGTTGGGATACTGGCCGATGAAGGCGAGCCCGCCGGCGCCGTCCGGATGGGTCGCGACCAGTCGCAGATCGAGCCGGGCCAGATCGTGCAGGAGCAGACCCCACACAGCATGCCGCCACAGCCAGCGCAGCAGCAGGAACCAGAACAACGGGCTGCTGACCAGCGCGCACCACCAGCCGGCGAGGGTGAGGCGCGCCCCGGCGGGTCCCGCCTCGACGATCCAGGAAGGGACGGCGGAACTCAAGAACAGCTCAACGCCGCCGAGCGTGATCGCATAAGCCGCGACCATGCAAACCAGCTCAGCCAGCCGCAGGTCGCGACGCCGCAGGGCACGCACGACCGCCTCAGCAGCCGCAGGCTGCGAAGAAGGAGCGATCAGCGGCGCGCGCATGAACTGGCGCAGATGGGCCCGCAGCCGCTCCTCGACCAGGCGCTCCATCAGCACGAAGATGCCGATCGCGATCACGAAGCGCGCCCAGGCGCCGAGGTCGAGCAGGAACGGGCGCCCCGCGGCGGCGCCGATCGCGTGTCCCGATAAGGCGCTCAGCAGCAGAGGCACGCCCCAGGCGATGCCGACCAGGAGCGCCGCGCGCCGGGGGGCGTTGAGCGCGCGCTCGTGCAGCAGCCCGAGCCGCTGCTGGAGGTCGTAGAACGGCCCGCCGTGCGCGATCAGGAACTCGTCGAACGCGCGTGCGTGGTCGCCTTTTGAGGTCGCCGATGCTGGCTGATCACCGCTCATCGCCAGGCCCTTGCCGGAGGTGCCCGCTGTCGGCCTGATCACGCGTAGACGCCTGCCGCGCCCCAGCCCGACAGCTTGCCGCCATGGGCGTAGATGCACGCGCCACTTGTTGTCGGCCGCCCGTGCCCTGCCTGCGGCAGGTCTCGAGCCTGATCCTGCAGCTCTGGACGACCCCTGCTGAGCTGGCGACTGCGCGCTCGCGCTATGTCAGCAGCCTGCAGGCTCGGTTCTGCCAGCGAGGTTGCGACCTAAGCGGTCAACGCCCGCAGCTTCTGCAGCATCGTGTCGGTGATCGGCTTGATAATGTCGCCGACTCCCGGCAGCGCGGTCACCTTCGCGATCAGGGCTTCCAGGTTGGGCAGTTGCCCGGACACCAAGGTGGCGAGCGCCGTCTTGCCTTCCGCCGGCAGCTGGTCGACCAGACCATCGAGCTTGGTCAGGCTGTCGTTGATCCCGTTCAGCTTCGGCACGGCCGCCTGGGCCGAGGCGGCATCGGTGACGCCATTGAGCGCTGTGGTCGCGTTGTTGAACACGTCCGTGACCTGCTGGCCGACGTTGACGTCGCCGACCATCAGATTCGCCGCCGGCTCGCCGACCCGGGTCGCTTCACGCACCGGCTCGCCACGGTACAGGTAATGGTAAGCGGCCCAGATCAACGCCAGCAGAACCGCGACGCCGACGATCCAGCGCAGCAGCGAGCTGCTGCCCGGCTGCCGTGGAGGCGTGGTGGTAGCCCCGGCAGGGCGGGTCCCTGGGGTGGCGGTCGCTGCGGTGGCGGTCGCGCGCGCCGCCGGCGCCGCGGCGCTCGCGCCCTGGCCCAGCCGATCGACCACGCCGTCGAGCAGCCCGGTCGAGCCCAGCGCACTCGCCAGACCTGCCGGCAGCGCCTGCACGATGCTGTCCTTCTGGCTGATCAACAACCTGGCCAGGCCTTGCGCGTCGAGGCCCTGGGAGCGCTGCTCGCGGCCGAGCGCGCCGAGAACCACCGGAGCCAGGGCGCCGAGCAACGATCCGGCCGAGCTCTGGTTGACGCCGCACGAGCTGGCGATGGCGCTGGCCAACCCGTCGACCTTGCCGGGGCCGAACAATGAGCCGAGCAGGCCGCGACCAGAGTCGATCAACGATTGCTCGCGACCGCCACTCAAGGTACCCGCAAGATTGTCGAGCACGCTCGTGTCTTGACCCTGGACCGCCGCCGCGAGCCGGTCCCGCCCGTCCGGCCTTTGTGCGATGCCCACGAGACCCGCCAGAATCGCCGGAACAGCGACGCCGATCACTCCCTTGGTGTTTTCCGGGCTGAGCCCGATCAGGGCTCCGAGCCTCGACAGCACGTCACTGCTGCCGAGCAGCCGCTCCAGCAGATCGATCAAGTTCTGAGCCATCGTGTCCCCTCGTGGTCTTCATGAGCACCTTCGAGTAGTCTCGTCCCAGCACATCCGCGTAACTTGAGCTGCGTCTCCGGCAAGCGAATGTATGTCGGTGCTTCGCCGATCGTAGCTCAAAGCTCGAGCTTGGTATACTTCGAGCCTTCGATTGCGGCGTCCGCCATCAGGCCCTGTTCACCAAATACGTAGCCGACGACCGGATCGTGAATATTGGTCGTGTCGAGCTTGCCGCTCGCGCCGCTCTGCAGGACGGCGACCGAGCCGTCGACGCCGGCCTCCCAACCAGAGCTGTCGCGAAAGGCGGCCAGCGCCGGCTCGGTAAGGAACATCAGCACCTGCGAATAAGATTGGATACCCGCCTGAAGGCCGAGCGAGGCACCCGAGGTGTTGTAGTAGGCGACGGGCTTGCCACCTACGCGCAGGACGCCGTCGCCACTCTCGCCCCCGACTCCGAGACCACCTTTCACGATGTTCGGGAAGATGGCGACGCCCTTGGCGCGGCCGGCGAGTTCCTTGGCCGCGGGATTCTCGGCATAGAGCTTGCTCAAGGCAGCGTCGGCGCCGGCATCGATCTCCGCCTTGTGCGCGGCCCGATCGCTGGGACTTTTGGACGTGCAGGCGGCGAGCGCGAAAAGCGCGGTGGTCAGCGCCAGCCTTCGTGTCAGAGGCATTGGTCCGTTCCCTTCTGTTTCGAAGCCTCGGTCGGTCGAGCAACTGCGTGTAAGCGCCATCTGCCTCCGATGCAATCTTGCGAGCTGTTCGGGCGAAGGCCGAGTGAGGCGAACAGCCCAGCAGTTTCAATGACTTAACTCCGCCGCGTTCCATCATTCCATCACTGTTCCAACTGCCGTTTGGCGCGATACTGTTCGAGCTTGGCGACGGCATTCTGCGCCATGGTCAGGTTTACCTTGGCATAGGTCGCCATCATCTTGGCGACGTTCTCGACCGTCCATCCGCCGATGGCCGCGATTTCGTGCAACGAGCAGCCCGCTTCGGCGAGCGTCGTCGCCGCAGTCCGCCTCATGTCCCGGAACTGCATATCGGCCGGGATCTCGGCCTCGCCGCGCACGTATCGGAACCGCCGTTCGAAAGCGCTCAGTTTCCAGGCTTGGCCAGCAATCCGACGTTGGGTGTAATGCTGCCCGTCCTGCCTCGCCATAATCGGTCGGTCAACGGCGTTCAACGCCACCACCTTGCTTTCGGTCAGCTCGCGCTTGGCGTCGTGCAAGGCGATCTTCAACTCCTCGGTGACGGGAATCGTGACGGTCGCGCCCGTCTTGGCTTGGGTCAGCGTGATCGCGCCGTTCTTGCCGTTCGTCGGATCGTAGTTCGACCACTTCAAGCGCAAAATGTCGGATGGACGCTGTGCGGTATTGATACCGACGAGCACGGCCAGCGCGATCGAAGGATAGCCAAGCTCGATCGCCTTTTCGATGACGATGGCGATCTGTTCGGGCTTCCACACCTGCGGGCGCGGCGGGATGTCGGGCAGCTCGCGCCGCAGCTTGCGGAACGGGTTGCGCTCAACGACATCTTCGAGGTCAAGCGCGTAGTTCCAGAGATGGCTGCACCGACCGATAATCGTTTCCGCCTGCTGGACCATCGGACGGGCCCGATGGGCGATCGAACGCTTGGCATCCGCTTCCGCGATGATGCTCGACCAGAGTTGTTCGGCGTGCAGCTTGGTGATCGCGCGCATCGGCGGATCGCCGAGCTTGGTGGACCACGCCAGGATGCGGCGCAGTTCGGACTGCCGTACCGCCTTGGTTCCGGCCGCGAGCTTGCTGTAGCCAGGGCTGTTCTTATAGTTCTCGATCAGCCATGGGATCGTTCCATGCTGGTCCTTGGCCACGATCGGCATCGCCCCGCGGTGTTGATCCAGGCGCGCGTTGATGATGTTCGCGCCGTCGATCGCCTTGGCTTCGTCCTTGCCCAGCGGCACTGACTTGTAGCCAAGCCGCTTCAGGCCCTTGGACGGCTGCCAGAAAAAGCTGCCGCGTTTCTCGACGAGATAGCGCGGCCTAGGAGTGTCGTTCCTTGCCATTGCCCTGCCCCGTTGCCCGTCGCCAGAGATCGTCGGCATCAGCAGACGGGCTCATGGTGATGCCGACGTTGCGCAGCTGATCAATGTATTGATCAACCGCGTCGAGATCGTTGCCGCCAAGCACGGGCAAGCGCTGGGGGAAGCCTTGCGCCTCCAGCTGGTGGCGATGTTGGTTGAGCCAGGACGGCGACCGCCCGAGATATTCGGCCAACGCCGCGTCGTTCACGATGCGCGGTCGGATGGTGGCGAGACGACGCTTGGCGCTCACGGGCGCGGCTTCCGAACGGCACGGTCCACCATGGAAGTGTCCGCACAGGAGCGGCAGATCAGCCGCAAGGCGCCAGCCCAGGGCTTCACGGTGAGATCGTTGGGCTGCGGGGTGCCAGCGATAGATGGCGGCTGGCCGTGCTGTCCGCACGCGCCGCAGCGCTGAACTGAATTTTGGGCTTGTGTAGTAGCGGGGTTGGTAGTATTCACCGTCCTGTCCAGTTTGTCTTAAGCCGCGGTTCGCGCCGCGGCTTTTTCTTTGTACCTATCTGCGCCCCAGCAGCGCAACGGTCGATCCCCGCTCACGAGCGAATGCCAGCCCAAGCGATAGGGGCAGCACGATTGGCTGCCCCATCGTGTAGCTATGCGGCGCTTTCCAGGCGTTTCTCGCGGAATGGCGGCCAGATGTACCCGTCCTTGCCGACGCGCCCCGCTTCGGTCTTGGGCGCACCGCATGGTGTTTTGCGCCCCGCTTGGCACCGCGCTCCGCACCGCGCTCGGGACCGCGCTCGGGCCGCGGTTCGTCAGGCACGGGCTCGGCCTCGATTACGGGCGCTTCGATCTGCTGCGGTTCGCTCAGATCTTCTGACTGTCCATGCTCCATCGCGTCAAGGCGGCGGGCTTCAAACCAGCCGTCGAGCACGTCGAGCCCGTATCCTATATTCTCGGAGATGCCGATCAGGTTCCTGAGCGCGCCGCCGATATGCTGGTGCACCACGCCAAGGTGCTGGTCTAGTAGCTCCGAATGTGTCGCGGCATGTCGCGACATCGGATGACAAGCGTTTCCAGGGTTTTCCAGCGGCGGCCAACGGCTACTCGCGACATGCTCGCGACATGGCCAGCCGTTGCGGTTGCCGAACTTTGCTCTATGCCACGCCCCATTTTACGGCGCCGCGAGCCTTGCACGGTTTTTAGGCGGCCGACCTCGACGGGGTCGGCTCGTCGTCATCCATCAGATCCTGGAACGCCCAGACATGCATGAGCAAGCGCTGGTGCCACCGAAGCGGCCGAATGAGTTCGCGGTGACCGCGCGCCTGAGCAACCTCGTTGTAACAGGACCGCTCCAAAGCGCAGAACGTCCGCGGCTCATCGGCCTCAATCATGAGAATCTTCCTTTCGAGTTCGGACAACTTGTCTGGTTCGTGAGGCTTGATAGCGTTTAGCTCGGCGTCAGCCTCGCTGAAACGCCGAAAAAGGATCTCGTGGTCCCGTGCCTTGTGACTGGGCGCACAGACCAGATCGAGGCCCGCCAGAATGGGATCAAAAGCGCCAACCAACGATAGTCACCAAACACGTCCGCGGCTGCAGCGGAACCCGTGACGATAATCAGGAACATGATGCACCTATTCACACCCTCTAAAAACCCCCGCCGCCGCTGATGATATCGCTTGGAACGGTCGATCCTGCCCGCAACCCTGTTGAGATCGTCTTCAATGGTTCTGGTCATTGCTTCTTCGGCCCTCTTGCCGGCGGCGGCTCTGGCCGGCGTGGTGGTATGCCCTTTTCCGGAGGAGAGGACGGTGGAGGACGACGCGGTTCAGGCAACGGAACTGGGTCGCGGTTTGGCTGAGGACGTCGCCAGGGCGGAAGCTGATGTCCGCCGCCTTTCTCGCCCGGCTTTCCGTCCTTGGTCATGTAAAGAAGATACCTGACCTGGACAGTGCTGTGGACCAATGCGCCGCTCAGGGGGCAACGCCGTGTCAAAGCCTTCGGCGCCAGCGTGCGAGACGTGACCATTGGCTCGACGTGCGCGTCTCAAGGCTGAGGCGGTGGCACGGGCGCAGCGTGGGGTGCAATAGCGCATGTCAGGACGGGCCTCGGGCGGGATCGTAGCGCCGCACCTGGCACATGGGCGTTCGGGGCGTACAGCCTTCTGCCGCGCCCACCAGGCCTGTTTCAGGCATGCTGACGAGCAGTACGTCTGATCAGGGCGCGGGGCTTCCATGAGGGTGTCGCAGTGGGCGCAGCGGGCCAGGACGGGGCGATACGCCTGCATTCGGCGCGCCCGTTCGGCGCAAGCGTGGCTGCAATAAATGTGGCCAGGGCGGGACAGGAGGAACAGCTTGTCGCAGACCGCGCACTCGGCGCGCCCGACATATAGGCTGAGGTCGTTGTGGTCCCAGCCGCGAGGCGCTGGCACGCCGTTGACGATGGACCTGGCGCGGGCGACCAGTATTCGCGCTCTCTCGTCCGCGCGGCCCCAGCGGCACCCTTGGAGGCACAGGCCCTGGCGGATCAGGTGGCGGGCGGGCCCCTCTCCGCGCCACGGCTGATGAATATTCGCAGCATCGCGCAGAGCGCGCGCCACCATCTCCTGGCTCGGGATGTGATAGCGGCTCTTACGCGCCACATCACTCGGCCGCCGTGGTTAGTTCGTCGGCAATGTCGGCGCCGTTCGGCAGAGGCGCGGGCGTGAGCTCCGAAGACTCGGACAGGGGCGAGAAGCCTTCGATCTCGCGCACTTCGTTGATGGTGAGCGCGCCCGTGTTCAGGGCAATTTGATGCGACTTCCAGCGGGTCTCGGGGTCGCCGCGCAACAGGCCCGAGAGGTCAATTTCAATTTCGTGCGTCGCGCGCGCCGCTTCGGACAGCACCTGGCGCTCCAGCGCGCGCTCGAGCTTGCGGCACCACTGCGCCAACGTGCTTTGCGCGAACAAGCGAATCAGCGTCTCGGAATTGGTGAACGTGCCGTGTGACAGGTCCCCGATGATCGGCGGTGGCACCTGTACAGGCGGGCGAGCTCCTCGACGGTGAACCGCCGCGACGCCAGGAGCTCGGTGTCTTCGGGCGAGATGGACAGCTGCTGCATTTTCAGGCCCTGGTCGAGAACCAACGCGCGCGCCGCCCGCTCGGTACCCGCGAACGCCCGAAAGCGCTCCACCAGCCGCTGGAACTGGGTGGGTTCGAGGCGCCCGTCCGCCTGGACCACACCGCTCGGGAAGATTCCCTGAGATAGAACGGCGGCGGCGAACTCGCTTTTGGCCGAGCGCGGCCCCGATCACGTGCGCGGCGCGGCGTAGTCGACTTGCGCCAAGGACGCCATCGTCACTCCTGTCGGAGAGGACGAACACTTGATCGTCGAGCAGCCGCCGGCGGCCCCGTGCCGCGGTACCCAGCACTCCGATTGTCTCAGTGATGTCGAACGCGAGGCGCCCCTTCGGCTCAGCCGGACCGTCCCTCCTGGTGGTGGACGGCTTGCGCGGCTCGTTCAGCAGGCAAACCGGAGAACTCCGAGGCTTCCAGCGTGCGACCGAGCGCGCCCGGCGCCGCGGCCAGG
>JBKPNX010000143.1:0-7477 GCA_046732855.1 Pseudomonadota bacterium | reverse complement strand
ATCGGCCGGGCGCACCGCTTCCGCCACTTCTACTGCGCGCTGCTGATCGACCAGAACATGAACATTAAGCGGATCCAAAGGCTGATGGGGCACAGCTCGATCAGAGTGACGCTCGACACCTATGGTCACCTGATTTCTGAGGGTGCCGACCACGAGCAGCTGGCCGCGGCCGAGCGCGAGCTGCTGGGCTGAAGCAACAAACCCGCAACTAGGCGCGGGATAAAGTCGGCGATATCGCCGATTTGCTAGCCAAAATCCGGCGAAAAAATAATCTGCTACTTTATGGCGATCGCGTATTTGCCGCTCGCCGAAGTGACCGCGCTCGCCTTTTCCAAGCCGCTGTTCGCGACGCTCGGCGCGGCGCTGTTCCTGCACGAGATCGTGCGCGCGCGGCGCTGGACCGCGGTCGCGCTCGGCCTGGTCGGGGTGCTGATCGTGCTGCAGCCGGGGGCCCAGGCGATCTCGCCCTATGCCGTGCTCGTGCTGCTGAGCGCGGTGCTCGGCGCCGCCGCGGCGCTCCTGATCAAGCGCCTCACCGCGACCGAGGCGGTCGCCACGATCGTGTGGTATCAGGCCTTGTTCGCGACCATGCTCGCGCTGCCGTTGTGCCTGTTGCACTGGCGCATGCCAACTGCGCACGGCTGGCTGCTCCTGGTCGCGATCGGCATCCTCGGGACGTTCAGCTGGCTGATCCAGACCCGCGCGTTCTTCCTGATCGACGCCTCGGCGGTGGCGCCGTTCGAGTTCCTGCGCCTGCCGTTCGCCGCGCTGGTCGCTTATCTCTGGTTCGCCGAGGTGCCGAGCTTCTGGACTTGGCTCGGCGGCGCGCTGATCTTCGGCGCCAGCGTCTACATCGCCGAGCGCGAGGCGCGGCTTGCCCGCATCCGGGCGGCCCCGGCAACCCCCGGTCCCAGTCCGCTCCCGACGCCGAACACCTGACCCGGTCTCCAGCTCAGGGGCCGCAGGCCACTCCTCTTTGCTGTCTGCGCACATTATGCCTGTGACTTGCGCCCAGAGGTTGATAGAATGCGAGCACTGTGAAGGACCCAGCGACGTGGCTGTGAGCCGCTCAATGCCAGGATGATCTCGCCTTGCACGAGCAGACGGCTTCCGGCTGCAGGCCAGCAATCGGAGCCCCGAGCTGCGGCTGCCGATGGAGCGCCGCGGCCAGCCCGACGCGCTGCGCCCGGGGCGCGGCCCTGGGACGCGCTTCTCCTCTGGCTGCTGCTGGCGGTCGTGCTTCTTGCTCCCCTGCCGCTCGGCAGCGATCGCCCCCTGCCCGCGAGCCTATTGTCCGCAGCGGTCGGCGTCCTGCTGTGCGTATGGGGCGCGCTCGGTCTTTCTGCGCGCCCTCGGGCGGTCGCGTCGGCGCGACCGCTCTGGCCGGCTCTCGTCCTCGTCGGCCTCGCCGCGGCATGGGCCGCGGCCCAGGCGGTGCCGTTCACGCCGGCCCTGCTGCACCATCCTTACTGGAGCGAGGCGCGCGCCACCCTCGGCCTGCCCTACGCGGGCGCAATCAGCGTCAATCCGGCGGCGACGTGGAGCCGTCTCATGGGACTGCTCGCCTACGGCGGCATCTTCTGGCTCGCGTTCCAGCTGTGCCGCCCGAGCGGACGGGCCCATCAGGCGCTGGTCGCGCTCGCGGCAGGCGGGCTCCTCTATGCCGCCTACGGGCTCCGCGACTTCTTCGTCTCCGGCAGCGGCGTCGTCACGAGCACCTTCGTCAATCGCGACTCTTACGCGACCTACGCCGGCATGACTCTGCTGTGCGGCCTCGGGCTCGTGCTGCGCGAGCTCACGCGGCGGGCACGCTCCGGTGCTCCCGACCGCGCCGTGGTCATGGCGGTGCTGGCGCGACTGGACGGGCCGATGGCCATCGGCATCGTCACCTCGCTGGTCGCCGGCGCCGCCCTGCTCCTGACCCGGTCGCGGGGCGCCTTCATCGCGCTTTGCGCAGCGTTGGCCGCGTTCGTATGGTCGTCGCACCGGACCACCCTGATCACCTCGAAAGCGCCGGTCAGGAGCGTCACGCTGCTCTCGATCAGCCTGCTCCTTTGCCTCGTCGGGCTCGCAGGCGGCGAGACGCTCGCTCGCTTCGCCGACGCCGACGTGGAGAGCGTGAACAGGCTCGTCTACTACCGGACGACCTGGGAGGCGATCCGCGATCGGCCGCTGCTCGGCACCGGCTACGGGACGTATGCCGACGCGTTCCGGGCTTACAATCACGCAGGCACGGGCACCTATTTCCTCGACAAGGGCGCACAGCACTTACCTGCAGGTCATCATGGAGCTGGGCTGGCCTCCGGCCGCGGCGCTGTACGCGGTCCTCGCGCTGTTGGTGCTCAGGTGCCTGCAGGGCCGAAGCGCCGTCTACACGGCGGTGCTCGCGTCGTGCTCCGTGCTGGTCGGGGCGCACGCGCTGGTCGACTTCAGCCTCGAGATGCCGGCTAACGCCGCGACCTATGCTTTGCTGCTCGGGGTGGGTGCGCCCAGGCCGTCCGACACGGGGCGGGCGGCGGCCCGAGGTGACGGCCGTCGCGGACGATCGCCCACGCGACCAGGGATGACCTCCGATCGAAGGTCATTCCCTTCACGGGCCTAGTCTGTTAATCTATCTAGTTCCAGACGTATTCAACTATCGCGCGGGCCATGGCTGCTCCGAGACCGATCTGTCGCGTGCTGCTGCCCGGCATCATCTTCGCTGCGCTCACGCTTCACGCGACCGCGTCGAAGGCATGGGTCGTCATGCCGGCCGCGCCGCCCGCCGTCGCGGCTGCGGCGCTGCTTGACCGCGACGACCCGGCCGGCGCCGAAGCGGTGCTTCAGTACGTTCACCTGGGCCGCTTCTGTCGCTGGCACAAACACCATCGGCTCTGCCAGCAGCCGGCCAGCCTGCGTCGTTTCTGCAAGGAGCACCGGCAGCATCGGCTTTGCCGCAGCGAGGACGAGGAGCACTTCTGTCGCCAGCATCCACGGAATCGGCGCTGTACCAACAATGATGATGACGACGATCGCTTCTGCCGCAAGCATCCAAGGCATAGCCTCTGCCGCGACGACGACGATGACGATCGCTTCTGTCGCCGGCACCCGCATCATCGTCGTTGCGACGACAAGCCGCCGAGCCCCCATTGATGGACAGCGTGGACGCCGGAGCGCCAGCGCTGAGCTGGTTGACGCGGCGGCGAGCGTTGCCTGCGACGGTGATCGATGAGGTGGATCGGAACTCGAGGCGAAGTCCGTCAGGGCGTGATCGTTGGATCTCCATTCTGGCGCTCCTGCTCGGCGCACTGGTCCTGTGGCTCGCGCTGTCGCATCGGCGCTGCTCGCGATGCGCGATCCCGTGGTCGAGCGCACGGACGAGGGGGAGCAGGTTTCGGACGCCGAGCTGCTCAGCCTGATCGCGTCCCGGGAACTCGCGCTGAGCTGGGTCGAAGACAGAGACACCCACGCCGAACGGGCGACGGCGATCGCGAAGCTGGCGTTCCAGCAGGCACCCGAAAGCGCCGCTCGCGAAGCCACGCTCAAGCAGGCCGTGGCCGCGCTTCGCGCGGGTCTGGCCCTCGCGCCCGCCGACCCGAGGGGTTGGATGCAGCTTGCCTATCTGCTCGTGCTGCTCGATGGTGACACCAGTCGACAGGCCGCTCGGGCATTGCTCGTCTCGATCCGGACCGGCGCTTTTGAGGCGCCTCCCTTCCTGAACCGACGTCTCTTCTGGTCGCTCGCGCACTGGGGCTTGTTCGACGAGGCGGAACGGCGGCAAATCGGGGACCAGATCCGCCTCGTCTGGCAGCTGACCCCTGGCGAGCTCGCCGAGCTCGCCCGTGAGATCCCGGATTTTTTCGCGCCGATCGCCTCCGCCTGGACAGAAAAGAGCGTGAGCAGTTGCTGACGGCCACTGCGGTTGCGATCCCCACTTCCACCGGCCCGTGAGTTCCGGGGCGAGCGGCGCCACGTGTCCGACTTTGCACCCATCGGCACGGAGCGCTGCCGGCAGATGGATCGCTCCTATCCGGAGGAGCCTCAGGGCCTATAACAACCGCGCGTTGTGAGTCGGCCGATGATTTTAAGAAGCGTGGAACAAATTCGTATGGCGGTAGATTATCGAGGGGGTGGAAAAGCTCGCAACAGATGGTTGAGGACACCAGCGGCGAGCGAGTAACTTGAAACCCGCCCAGACTCCAGGATGATAACTGTGAATCACGGCAAATGGTCTAGCCCCGGCGACACGGTATCGCCTCCCGGCCGCGCGAAGTCGTTGCAGATTTCGCGAAATAAAAACCGCTCGACAACCGGGACCGACGATGGCTGCCGGCCGGGCGCGATGCTATGCCCAAGTCGCGACTGCCAACTTACGCCGCCTGGATTGCTGCGCCACGATCGCGCACGGGACAGCGTTCCTGCTCTGCCTGCGGAGCGGGCTGGCGATGCGGTACGAATATCGCCTGGTCAGCGTGCCCCGCGGCGCGTCGTCAAACCGTTGTGCCTGTCGCTTGCTTTCTTGAGCCTCGCGCCGCTCGCCGCCTGCTCGCCGCCCGCTGAGCCGACCCAGGCGCAGATCACGATCGTCCAGCCGGGCATCGAGGCGGAGCAGCGCGGCGACTACGGCTTCGCCCTGTTCACCTATCGCTACTGGGCGCAGCTGAACGTGGCCCTCGCGCAGTACGGGCTGGCTCGGCTGTACGAGCAGGGCCTTGGCACCAGGCAGAACGATGCCGAGGCGGCGAAGTGGTATCGGGCGGCATCCGAGACCGGCTACCAGCCCGCCCATACGGCGCTGGCCCGGCTGTACGAGCAGGGCCGCGGCGTGCCGACGCACTGGCCTTGGCGCTGTACCAGAAAGCCGCCGCAGCCGGCGATCCCGAGGCCCATTACCAGATCGGCCGGTTGCTTGAGGCGGGTCGCGGGACCGCCGTCGACCTGCGCGCCGCGGCGGCCCATTACCAGGTTGCCGCCAACGCCGGCAATGTCGAGGCGCAGCGGGCCCTCGCTAAGCTCGACCCGAGCGACCGCCGCGGCCCGGAGCGCATTGCGCCTGACGGCTCTGGCCGTCAGGTGGCCGCCGCCGCCAATGGCTCCGAGGCCGCCTACGTGGTAGCGCCCATGCCGACCAAGGATGACGGGAGGGCGCCCGAGGCGAACGGCGCGGTCGAGCTGGTCGGAGTTCGAGACGAAATCCAGGAGCGACTGCTCAAGTTCAACCTGCCCGTCGAAGACGCGACCGGCAGTTCGTTGTCTCAACACGAGCCGGCCGGCGGCCCCGCCGCGGCCGTCGCGCGTTACCGGCAGGCGGCGCGGGAGGGCGACGGCTTGGCGGCGTTCAAGCTCGCCCAAGCGTTCGAGCAGGGCAAAGGCGTGCCGCCCGATCTGGTCGAGGCGCTGACCTGGTACGGAATCGCGCAGCGGCAGGGCTACGCGGCCGCGAGAGCGCACGTCGAGGCATTACGGGGCGAGCTGCCGAGCGTCGAGGTGCAGGAAGCGAGCAGCCGGATCGATGAGTGGTGGCAGAAGTTCGGCTCCTCCTAATGCCTGGCGCAAGCGGCTGCCGCTGAAGCCCCGCCGGACGCGGGAGCCGCGACAGCCTCGGAGAATGGTGGGCGTAGGAGGCCCGAACGCAACGCCGGGGCGCGCGTGCGAGAGGTCGGATGCCGGCGAGCGAGGAAATCAGCGGGCGCCGCGCTTTGCCGCGGCCGCCGCCAGGCGAGGACGTCAGCGGGCGCCGCGCCCTGCCACGACTGCGCCGAGCGTCCTGAATAGAATGTAGAAGTCGATCCAGATCGACCAGTTGCGAATGTAGTAGGTATCAAGCGCCTGTTGCACCTGGAGGTCGCCGTCGCTGCGCGCCGACACCTGCCATAGACCGGTGATGCCGGGAATGACGCTGGAGCGCAGCGTCTGGAAGCTCGCGTCGAACCGATCCAGGTGGTACTTGGGGAACGGGCGGGGCCCGACCAGGCTCATCTCGCCTTTGATCACGTTGAAAATCTGCGGCAGCTCGTCGAGGCTGGTCCGCCGGAGGAAATGACCGACGCCCGGCAGGATCCGCGGATCGTTGCTGAGCTTGCAGTAGCGTTCCCACTCCAGTCGGGCGGCGGGATTGCTGCTCAAATGCTGCTCGAGCCGCTCCTCCGCCGCGGGGTACATGGTCCTGAGCTTCCAGACCTTGATGAGCCGGCCGTCCTTGCCCGCGCGGAGCTGGGTATAGAACGGCGAGCCCTCGCTGACCGCCCTGATCCAGAGCGCCAGCGCCGCAATGATCGGTACGCTGAAGATGAACAGCGGCAGCGCGATCAGCTGGTCGATCGATTGCTTGAGGAGACGGTTGCGCCTGAGCAGCAGGTTGCGCCGCATGTGCAGGCCGATCAGGCCATTGAGGTCGCGCGTCCGCACCCAGAGCGTGGGCAACTCCCGCAGATCGGGGACGACGATGATGTCCCGGTAGCCGAGCTGCGCGGCAACGGCGTCGACCGTGAAGTGCGCCTCGGCGGGCGCTGTGACGATGGCGGTCTCAATATCCCGGCTGTATTTGGCCGCGTCAGCGATCGAGCCGAGGATCGGCAGGTTTTCGATCAGCGTCGGCGCAGGTTCGCCATTGGCGTGACGGTCGTCGAAGAAGCCCACGGGCCGCAGGCCCAGTTCCGGCATCTGCTGCAGGACGCGGACCACCTGCTGGCCGGTCGGCCCGGCGCCGATCACCACGGTCGGCACGCCCCACAGGCCCCGCCGGATCAGGATGAATCGGACGATGCTCTCGCCGAGCAGCGGCAGCACGACCGCGAATGCGAACGTCAACGCCACGGCGCCCGCCGGCCAGAGTATGTGCCGAACCGCGTAGTGCCAGCCGATCAACAGCACGAACAGCAGAGAGGTGGCCTTGATCCGCAGCGGAAAACGCTCGATCGGCGCTTGGTCGCACACCCGATAGACGTCGAGCAGGATGTAGCCGATGGGCAGGATCAGCGCCATCGCCGCCAGCTCGAGGCTGAAGCCGGCTGCGCTGGCAGCGTTGCTCGCGAAACCCGCATGGAGCTGAGCGCCGAGGAAAAACGCGATCTGGGCAGCCAGCGCGTCGACCAGCACCAACGAAATGAGCATGATGACGCGCGCCGAGTGACCCCACCGGCCAGGGACCGCATCGCCCGCGCGCTGGAGATCCGGTAGCCCGAGACGGGCCGCAGGCGCGATTGCCGAGTCCTTGTAGGCGAACGCCATGGTCGTACCTGCGGTCTATCGGGCGGTGACGCTTTGGTCGGCGCGCTTTTTCATCGCCCGAGGAGCGGACGCCCGGGCGCCCGCGCCGGCCGGTCGGCACATCGGCGCGTGCGCCGGCGCCAGAGCAGAGCGCCGCCTCGGGCGGAGCACGTGTGGCATCAGGGAGTCGTCGCCGGTGCGGCCGGGGGGGGCGGGCGGCCTCAGGGGGGGGGGGGGAACGTGGTGGACCCGTGGTGGGTTTTGGCCGCCGCCCCGCCCCCGGGCGCGC
>JBKPNX010000142.1:0-50756 GCA_046732855.1 Pseudomonadota bacterium | reverse complement strand
TAACGGCAGGCGCCGACGAAGCGCCGCGCCTCCTCGGCGGTGCTGACCATCGGGCAGATGATGCCGTAGCAGCCGGCGTCCAGCATCTTCATGATGATGCCGGGCTCGTTCCAGGGCACGCGCGCGAGCGGGGTGACGTCGCTGGCGGACAGCGCCTGCAACATGGTCAGCGCCGTGTCATAGCCGACCGGCCCATGTTGCATGTCGACCGTCAGGCTGTCCCAGCCCTGGGCGGCCATGACTTCGGCGGCGAAGCCGTGCGGCAGCTGCAGCCAGCCGTTCACCGCCGCCCCGCCGTCCTGCCAGATCTGCCTCAGCCGATTGGGCCGCATGACGTCCTCCCCCTACTCGCGTGTGCCGACCGCGCTCAAACTTGCCCAGGACCGGCGCGCTGGCAAGCTTTGGTTGTACGCACGGCGGCGCTCTGCCTGAGGCGCCTCGGATGCCGCCACATGCGAATGCCTCGGACGCAATCGGGCATCAGGTCACAGTCGCTGCGCTGGATGGCCCGCCCCATGATGTTCTGCCCGCCCTGATCCGATCGAGCTGCTCTGATCGGAGAAGATGAGCCCCGTGCAGGGCAACGCTCGCTTCCTCGAAGGGCGCCGCGCTTGCCAAGGTTTGAAGGGAGCGGCAAGAAGACGCCGCGGAGGTATGCTGGATGGACGAGGCTCTGGCCGGGATGCGGCGGGAATACGAGGCGCGCGGCCTGCGCAAGGCTGACCTGCTGCCCGACCCGCTCGAGCAGTTCACGCGCTGGTTCGACGAGGCGTGCCGCGCGCCCCTGCTGGAGCCGAACGCCATGACGCTCGCGACCGTCGATGCCGCCGGGCAGCCCGCGGCGCGCACGGTGCTGCTCAAGAGCATCGATCGCGGCCTGACCTTCTACACCAACCTGGACAGCCGCAAGGCGCGCGAGCTCATGAGCAATGCCAGGGCGGCGCTGCTGTTCTGGTGGCCGCCCCATGCGCGGCAGGTGCGCTTCGAAGGGGCGATCGAGCCGGTCGTCGATACCGAGGCCGATGCCTACTTCGCGACCCGGCCGCGCGGCAGCCAGATCGGCGCCTGGGCGTCGGCGCAGAGCAGCGTGATCGCCGACCGGGCGGCGCTCGAGGCCGCCGAGCGGGAGATCGAGGCGCGCTTTGCCGGCCGTCCGGTGCCGCGGCCGCCGTTCTGGGGCGGCTATCGCCTCGTGCCCGAGCGCGTCGAGTACTGGCAGGGCCGCAGCAACCGCCTGCATGACCGGCTGCGCTATACCCGCCGCGGCGAGAGCTGGCAGATCGAGCGTCTCGCGCCCTGAATCGGTCTTGACGGGCGACGGGGACGGCTCGCCGTGCGAGCGCTCGGGCGCGTGCGCTCGACGACGCACCCATGGATCGTGGCTACAGCGGCGCATGGTCCGATGCGTTCTCCAGCACGCGCTGGCACGCGTGAGCGAGAGAGATGCGGGGCGGGGACGTAGGCCGATTCCGGCCCGGTCCGCCAGCGGAGCAGAGACGCGGATCATCAGCACGGAAGAGCTGAGCAGGCCGTGCTGGCCCCCAACGGCCGCGGAGTCATCGAGCAGGCGGACGGAGCTGCCGCCGCGCCCGGACGTAAGCCGACCGAACCTAAGGCCGCGCCCGGCGCGACGCCGGCCCCGCCGGCGATGCCTCGGAGCAGCTGACCCGCCCACCATCGGGGACCTCTCGGGTTCGTTCGGTTTTCGGCGACGCTCGGGTTCGTTTGGCGTGCATCGCGCTCGGCCTGCTCTGGATGTGGCGACCACAGGCCGGCTGATACGCTGGGCCGAACCTCGGGTTCGTTCGGTTTTAGCGGCGCTCGGGTTCGTTTGGCGTGCATCGCGCTCGGCCTGCTCTGGATGTGGCGACCACAGGCCGGCGGATACGCTGGGCCGAACCTCGGGTTCGTTCGGTTTTCGGCGGCGCTCGGGTTCATTTGGCGTGCATCGCGCTTGGGCTGCTCTGAATACGCGGACCAGAGGCCGCCGCCTGATCCGCTGTGCTGACGTCGGGTCCGTTCGGTTTTCAGCGGCGCTTCGGTTGGTTCGGATGGGGTTGGTTCGGATGGGGTTGGTTCGGATGGGGTTGGTTCGGATGGGGTTGGTTCGGATTGGGTTGGTTCGGAGTGCATCGTGCTCGGGTTCGTTTGGATTGGGTTCGTGCGGAGTGCATCGTGCTCGGGTTCGTTTGGATCCGTCGCTGAGAATGCCTCCGACCGCGGTGAGCTGACCCACACCGCGATCGGAAGGCGGGCAATTGCCCGAGAGTGCCGGTCCGGGCCTCATGATGGATTCTCATGTGCGGGGGGAATGGAGCCGGCCAGTTTACACGATCGTAGGAATTTTCACCAGACTCCGGCGGCCCACAGTAACGTTATGTTAACCGCGATCGATCACCTCATGTTCGGATGGTCCATGCGACCCTGGGAATCCGTGTCGCGGCAGCAGGCGCCGCCCGCGAAGCGGGCAGGGTTCCGGTCCATGCGCCGACCCGTGCTCGCCGGGCGAGGCTCTTGTCCTGAATCGCGCGGGTCCTTATGTCCAAGTCGTCAACCGCGAGGTCGCCGCCATGTCCGCGCTGAAGACCGTGTTCATCACCGGCGCCAGTCGGGGCATCGGTCACGCCACCGCGAAGTATTTCGTCGATCAGGGTTGGCGGGCGATCACCTGCTCGCGCGATTCGGTGCCGTCGCAGTGCCCGCGGAACGACCGGCATTCCCACATCACAGCCGACCTCGCCGAGGTGGAGCACCTCGACACGGCGATCGATCAGCTGACCGAGCTGCTCGGCGACGATCATCTCCACGCCCTGGTCAACAACGCCGGCTTCTCGCCCAAGAGCAACGACGGGCGGCGCCTCGGCTGCCTGGATGGCGATCTCGCCGTGTGGCAGGAGGTGTTCGCGATCAATTTCTTCGCGCCGGTCTATTTCTCGCGCGCGCTGGCCAAGCGCCTGCAGCAGGGCGAAGGCTCGATCGTCAACATCACCTCGATCGCCGGACACCGCGTCCACCCGTTCGCGGGCAGCGCGTACAGCACCTCCAAGGCCGCGCTGTGGGGTCTCACGCGCGAGCTCGCCGCGGATCTCGCCGGGCTCGGCATCCGGGTCAATGCGGTCTGCCCGGGCGAGATCAACACCGCGATCCTGTCGCCCGGCACCGACCAGCTGGTTTCCCGGATTCCGCTGAAGCGCCTGGGGTCACCGGCGGAGGTGGCCGCGGTGATCTACTATCTGTGCAGCCCGCAGGCGTCGTACGTGACCGGCGCCGAGATCCCGGTCAACGGCGGCCAGGACGTGTATTAGGGCAGTTTCACATCAGTTACCCGCACGACCGCAGCGGCCGAACCGGCGGACGGCCCTCGTGACGGCGGCCACGGTGATGGCATCCCCGGCGCAGCGATCCTCAGTGCCAGATTGTAGGCGCCGATTCTGCCTGACGCGAACATGCTCCAGCGCACCCGTTCGAAGAACGTGATCCCCGAGTGAAACGTCATTGCGCCGAAGCGCGCGAAGCAATCCAGCGGACTCTGGATCGCCACGACCGCTGTGCGGTCGCGCGATGACGGCCTAGAGCAGTTTCTGGCCAGGTAGCTGCACAACCGCAGCGGCGGAACCGGCGGACGGCCGTCGCGACGGCGGCCACGGGGGATGGCATCCCCGGCGCGGCGATCCTCAGTGCCAGATTGCAGGCGCTGATTCTGCCTGACGCGAACATGCTCCAGTGCACCCGTTCGAAGAACCTGACCGCCGAGTGAAACGTCATTGCGAGCGCCGAAGCGCGCGAAGCAATCCAGCGAACTCTGGATCGCCACGACCGCTGCGCGGTCTCGCGATGACGCTGGCATGAAGGGCGACCTTGCGATTCCTGACGACAGCTTGGCGCTCGGTTGGCTGCGTGCGGCTGGTTCGGGTGCGGCTCGGTTCGGGTGCGGCTAGGTTGCGTGCGGCTCGGTTCGGGTGCGGCTGGTTCGGGTGCGGCTCCGCTGCAGTCATGTTTCGCCACTGACCATGGCCGCGGGTGCGGCGTGCGTAGGCGGGGCGCCGGCATCGAGGAGCGCTTGCGCCAGCGTGTGGAGAGGGCCGTCGACGATACCCATCGCCTCGAGATGGCTGACCGTGCTGAGCAGGTACTCGCGACAGTGGCCGGAGCGGCCGGCGCCGCGCCGCACCAGTTCGAGCAGCCGCTCGGGCGCGAGCTGTCCGGCGTATTGCGGATGGTCGCGCCGGACCACGTAGCCCCAGGCGATCACGCGCCGGGCGCCAACCGTCACCGGCAGGCGCTTGCGCCGATAGACGTCGGTGACCAGCTCCCGGCCGTCGAGGTATGCCAGTATCTCGGCCTCCCGCTCGGGGCTGACGCGAAACGCCCAGCCGCGGCACGACCCACCGCGATCGAGGCCGAGCACCAAGCCCGGCTGCTCGGGCGTGCCCCGGTGCACGATCGAATAGATGCACAGGCTGCGGTGATAGCCGTGCAGCCGGGCCGGCGCCGCCTCGGCATAGGCGAAGCCGGGCCGCCACATCAGCGAGCCGTAGGCGAAGATCCAGACCTGGTCGGAGGCGTCCAATCCGCGCTCAGAGCCCGAAGTTGAACGCCACCGAGATGCGCTCGCGATCGCCGTGATAGGGGCGGACCGCGTGCAGCAGCCAGGACGGGAACAGCACCATCTGGCCGCTCTTGGGATGGATCAGCTCGCTCGCGCCGGCGGACTGGCCGCCGGGCACCGCGAAGCCGAGCCGCGGCGCGTACATGGCCGGCGCGACGCCGCGCGG
Organism: Pseudomonadota bacterium; assembly: GCA_046732855.1. Classification (GTDB taxonomy): domain Bacteria; phylum Pseudomonadota; class Alphaproteobacteria; order Geminicoccales; family Geminicoccaceae; genus JBKPNX01. The sequence goes on along the minus strand of JBKPNX010000142.1, from coordinate 45,981 downwards.
ATCCTGCATCTCGAACTCGCCGCCGAGCGTGGGTTCGTCGCCGATGCCGCCGTCGTCGACATAGTAGGTGCCCGACCAGTAGGCGCCGGGATGGGTATGGAACTCGTTGCCGTGATGGCGCCGGTTGATATTCGCCCAGGCGTTGGTCGTCCAGGCGACGCGCACGGCCTTGCCGGCGCGATCGGAGGTCAGCCGCGTGGCCAGATCGCGCGCGGCATCGAGCAGCCGCTTGGCGGGCGGACCGCCCCACGTCTCGAAATCCCAGCTCGACTGCCAGCCGCCGAGATTGCTGTGGTGCACGCTCTGATGCTGGCGCTCGTGCTCGAGGATGATCCGCTTCAGCTCGGCGTTGAGCTCGGCGGCGTCCGCGAGCGTCGCGATCACCACCGGCGTCGCGAAGTAGCTACGGATTTCCGCCTGCATCCGCGCCATCGGCCCTCTCCGTGGCGGCCCCGCCGGTCAGCACGTGGCGATCGTACGCCTGGCCTTCCCTGATCACGCCGCGGCGGATCGCGCGCGTCCGCCTGAACAGGTCCTCGAGCTTGTCCCCTTCGCCCCAGCGGATCGCCCGCTGCAGGGCGGCCAGGTCCTCGGTGAAGCGGCCGAGCATCTCCAGCACCGCCTCGCGGTTGTGCAGGAACACGTCGCGCCACATCACCGGATCCGAGGCCGCGATGCGCGTGAAGTCGGTGAAGCCGCCGGCGGCGTAGCGCAGGACCTCGGTCTGGAGGTGGTGCTCCAGATCGGCGACGGTGGCCACGATGGTATAGGCGATCAGGTGCGGCAGGTGCGAGGTGATCGCCAGCACGCGGTCGTGGTGCTCGGGCGTCATGGTCTCGACCATGCAACCGGCGGCGCGCCACAGGCCGGCGACCACGCGCACCGCCTGCGGATCGGTATCCTCGATCGGCGTAAGGATGCAGTGGCGGCGCTCAAACAGGGTGGCGAACGCGGCCTCGGGCCCGGAGTGCTCCGTTCCCGCCACCGGATGGGCCGCGACGAACCGGCCGGGCTCGGGCAGATGCGGCACCACCGCCCGGATCACCTCGGCCTTGATCGACCCGACGTCACTGACGATGGCGCGGCGATCGAGCCCCGGCGCCATCGCTTCCGCGACCGGGCCGCAGGCCGCGACCGGGGTGCCGAGCACCACGAGATCGGCGCCGGCGACCGCCTGGCGCGGCACCGTGGTCGTCCGATCGGCGAGGCCCAGTGCTCTGGCCTTGGCGAGAGTGTCCTCGGTGCGGGCGCAGGCGACGATCTCGTCGGCCATGCCCGCGCGGCGCAGCACCAGAGCGAGCGAGCCGTTGATCAGGCCGATGCCGATCAGCGCCACCCGGCGAAAGTGCGGTCGCTCAGCCGCCGCGCTCACCCCAGGAACTCCTCGAGCGCCCTGATCGCGGCTCGGTTCTCGTCCTCGAGACCAACCGACAGGCGCAGACACCCGGGCAGGCCATAAGCCGCCATGGCACGGGCGAGGACGCCCCGCTGCTCGAGCCAGGCGCTGGCCGCGGCGGCATCGCGCGCGCCCCGATCGAAGCCGACCAGGACGAAGTTCGCCACGCTCGGATGCGCTTCGAGCCCGAGCGCGGTCAGGCGCTCGGCAAGCCAGGGCAGCCAGGTCTGATTATGCGTACGGGCGCGCTCCTGGTGCTCGAGGTCCTCGAGCGCGGCGATCCCGGCGACCTGCGCGGGCGTGCTCACGTTGAACGGACCGCGGATGCGGTGCAGCACGTCGACCACGGGCGGCTTGGCGTACAGCCAGCCGAGGCGCAGCGCCGCAAGGCCGAACAGCTTCGAGAAGGTCCGCGTCACCACCACGTTGTCGGCGCGGTCGACCAGATCGAAGCCGGCCGTGTAGTCGTTGCGTTGCACGTACTCGGCGTAGGCCGCGTCGATTACCAGGAGCACGTCCTCGGGCAGGCCGGCGTGCAGCCGCGCGAGCTCGTCCGCAGCGAGGTAGCTGCCCGTGGGGTTGTTCGGGTTGGCGAGAAAGACCATGCGGGTGCGGCTGGACACGCGCGCGAGCAGGGCGTCGACGTCGGCGGTAAGCGCGCGCTCGGGTGCGGCGACCGGGGTCGCACCGACACCGAGGGCGTACAGCTTGAACATCAAAAAGCCGTGCGCGCTGTACAGGACCTCGTCGCCCGGGCCGGCGTAGGCGCGCATCAGCATCTGGATCAGCTCATCCGAGCCGGCGCCGCACACGATGCGCACCGGATCGAAGCCGAAGTACGCACCGATCGCGCGTCCCAGCCGTTCGGCGCCGCCGTCCGGATAGCGGTGCGCCTCGGCCGCGCTCGCCTGCAGCGCGGCGATCGCGTGCGGGCTCGGGCCCAGCGGCGACTCGTTGGCCGACAGCTTGATCGCATGGGCGATTCCGGCCGCCTCGGCCTTGCCGCCGACGTACGGCTCGATCTCCAGGATCCCGGGACGCGGCCGCAGCCTCGTCATCGATTCACCCCGTCCGGCGCCGCGAGGAAAAGCAGGCGCCCGCCGACCTCAAGCCGGGCTCAGCGGTCGAGCGTAGCCGCCGAGCGGCGTGGCGCGCAAGACCTCGCCCCGGGCCGCCTGCTGCAGCGCAAGGAGACGCGGGTCGGCGGCCGCGACGAAGCTGTCGACCTCGACCAGATGGACCGCCGGCGCGGGCGGGTCTGGCCGCCAGGTCGCGGCCCATCCAGGAGTGAGATTGGCGGTCGCCAGCAGCTCGCGCAGCCGACCGCGCGACAGCCCCTGATCCGCCTCGATCGCGAGCGGCGTCAGGTCGTCGCCGCTCGGCTCGATTTCCAGCTGGCCGAGCGCGAGCGCGCGCACTTCCTCGCCATCGCTGCTGACGAACGGCAGGCGCGCGAACACCCGCAGCTCGCGGTCGGACATCAGCGAGACCCACCACGAGTCGTCGTCGTTGGGCAGCGGCAGGACCGCGACCGTGGCGCTGCGGTCGGCGAGCGCGCGCAGTGCCTGCAGCGGACGGTCGACCGCGACCATGGCCGTCGCCGAGCCGAAGTGGTCGCGGGCGAGATCCCAGACCTGCAGGGCGCGCTCCTTGGGCGCGAACACCGCGACCGACAAGGGCGTCTGCAGCCGGGTCAACGCTGCGATCAGCTCGCGCCACATGCGCACCAGCACCGGCGCCGGAAAACGGGCGCCGGAGCGCTCCGCCAGGCGCCGCAGGATCTGCGCCTCACGCGCGGGGCGCAGCGCCGAGCGGCCGTCCGGCCCGTCGCCCTTGACCTCGCCGATGCGCCGGACGACGTTCGACCGCTCGATCAGCAGATCGAGGACCGCCTGGTCGATGCGATCGATTTCGGCGCGAAGGTGGTCGAGCGGAAGCGCGGTCGGGTCCATCGATGGATCTGAAACCTGGGCGAGACGGCGGCGCAGAGTAGTCCGGTGCTGGCCGCGAAGTAAAGTCGGCATTGACTTTCCGAAGCCCTGCCGCCAACTAGACTGGCCTCGATTTCAGCCCCGCCGTGGAAAGAATGCGCCGGTCGCCCGAGCTGTCGGTCGTGGATTTGGACACCGCGCGCCTGCCGGGGCGCCGGGTCAGGCTGGCGGTCGAGCGGCCGCTCATCCTCGACTGCGGCGTCGAGCTCAGCCCGATCACGGTAGCTTACCAGACCTACGGCCAGCTCAATCCGGCGCGCAGCAACGCGATTTTGATCTGCCATGCGCTCACCGGCGACCAGTTCGCCGCGGAGCCGCATCCGATCACCGGCAAGGACGGCTGGTGGCATCTGATGATCGGCCCGGGCAAGACGCTCGACACCGATCGCTATTTCGTGATCTGCGCCAACGTGCTCGGCGGCTGCATGGGCACCACGGGGCCGATCGAGACCAACCCCGCGACGGGCCAGCCCTACGGCCTCTCCTTCCCGGTGATCACCGTCGGCGACATGGTTCGGGTGCAGGCGATGCTGCTCGATCACCTGGGCATCGCGCGCCTGTTCTGCGTGACCGGCGGCTCGATGGGCGGGATGCAGGTGCTGGAGTGGGCGGCCCGTTATCCCGAGCGGGTGTTCAGCGCGGTGCCGATCGCCAGCGCGGCACGGCACTCGGCGCAGAACATCGCGTTCCACGAAGTCGGGCGCCAGGCGATCATGGCCGATCCGGACTGGCAGGGCGGCAATTACCTGCGCACCGGGCGACGCCCGACGCGCGGCCTGTCGGTGGCGCGCATGGCGGCGCACATCACCTACCTCTCCGAGGCGGCCCTCCATCGCAAGTTCGGGCGGACCCTGCAGGACCGAACCGACGTCACCTATGGCTTTGATGCCGATTTTCAGGTCGAGAGCTATCTGCGGTACCAGGGCATCAGCTTCGTCGACCGTTTCGACGCCAATTCCTACCTCTACATCACGCGGGCGATGGATTACTTCGATCTCGCCGCGTCCTACGACGGCGTGCTGGCCAATGCGTTCCGCGGTTCCAGCACCCGGTTCTGCGTGATCTCGTTCAGCTCCGACTGGCTGTTCCCGACCGCGGAAAGCCGTGAGCTGGTGCGCGCGCTCACCGCGGTGGCGGCGAACGTGTCGTTCTGCGAGATCGAGACCGATCGCGGGCACGACGCCTTCCTGCTCGACGAGCCGGAGTTCCACCGCGTGCTCGCCGGCTTTCTGGACGGCGCCGCAACTCTGTGCGGGTTGCGCTGATCCGGGCAATGGCCGCGCCGGCGACCTTGAACGGCCTGCGCCCGGACCTGCGCCTGATCGCGGATCTGGTCGAACCGGACACGCGGGTGCTGGACGTCGGCTGTGGGGATGGCGCCCTGCTCGCGTTTCTCGCGCGGACCAAACAGGTCGACGCGCGCGGCATCGAGCTCAGCCAAGCCGGGGTGCACGAGTGCGTCAGCCGCGGGCTTGCGGTGATCCAGGGCGATGCCGACAAGGATCTCGCCGACTTCCCCGACGCTTCCTTCGATTACGTGATCCTGAGCCAGACGATCCAGGCGATGCGCGACCCGCAGCGGGTCCTCCAGAACATGCTGCGCATCGGCCGCTTCGGGATCGTGTCGTTCACCAACTACGCCTACTGGCGCTCACGCTGCCAGCTCCTGCTCAGCGGCCGCATGCCGACGGCGCGCGGCCAGCCGGAGCCCTGGTTCGCCACCTCGAACATCCATCCGTGCACGCTCGAGGATTTCGAGCGGCTGTGCGATGCGCTCGGCCTGCGCATCGAGCACCGCATGTGCCTGGCGGCGAGCGGCGAGCCGAACCGCCTGTTCTCGCACATCTGGCTGGACAACCTGCTCAGCGAGCAGGCGCTGTTTCTGCTGAGTCGGCCGGCGTCGGGCGGCCGGGCTTAGCTGGCACCTGGACCCGCTCGGCGGCCGCAAGCGCGCGCGGCACCGGCACGTAGGCCCGCCGCCGGCCTTTGGCCACCGCAGGCTCGAACGGCGCCGCGTAGATCTGCTTCTCGGCGAGCATCAACAGCACGCCGGCGAAGTGCTGCGCCCAGCGGAGGCCCACCCGTTCCCAGGCGAGCGCCGTGCGCAGGACCAGACGCGAGCGCAGCGGCGGGACGAACAGCGCCGTCGCGCTTTCGCTCGGTTCGAACAGCGTGTTGCGCAACACGCCCTTGAGCTGGGCGGCGCTGAACGGCTGGCCGTATCCGAACGGCGTGCTCTCGCTGAAGCACCACATGCCACGTCGGTTGGGCACGACGATCAGCGCCTGGCCGCCATCCGCCAGGATCCGCCACACCTCGCGCAGCAAGCGCCCGCCCTGCTCGGACGACTCCAGAGCATGCACCATGAGCACGCGATCGATGCTGCGGTCGGCGAGCGGCAGCTCGTCCTCGCTCGCGAGCGTGGTGACGTTGGGGCCGCCCGCCGGCCAGGGCGCCACGCCCTGCCCTGAGGGCATGATCGCGCACACCCGCTCCGCGTCATCGAGCAGCGGTCCGAGAAACGGCGTCGCGTAGCCGATCCCGAGCACCCGGGCGCCGGACACCTCCGGCCACAGCCGGCGAATCTGGCGGCCGACCAGCCGGCGCACGAGCTGCCCCTGCCGGGAGGCGTAAAAGGCTTGCAGGTCGAGAACGTCCGGGCGCATCCTTCGTGCCGATCGACTTCCAACGTCGACGTGGCCGCGCGGTGGATCGGACCGCATGGCCCAACGTTTCAGATAGGGCGCGTTCGCGCGTTTGTGAACCGCAGGCCCTCGAGAAACGGTTGCGGAGAGAGGCGATGGCTCAGCTACAGATCGAGCAGATCCCGACGCTCAGCGACAATTATGTGTACCTGATCCACGAGCCGCAGGCGGGGATCACCGCGGTGGTCGACCCGGGCGTCGCCGCCCCGGTGCTCGAGCGGCTGCGCGCGCAGTGCCGGCGCCTCGACTGGATCCTCTCGACGCACCATCATGCCGACCATACCGGCGGCAACCTCGAGCTGAAGCAGGCGACCGGATGTCGGATCGCCGGACCCAAGGCTGATGCCGGGCGCATCCCGGGGATTGATCTCGGCTTGGCCGAGGGCGATCGGTTCCAGCTCGGCGAGGCCGAGGCCGAGGTGTTGGAGACGCCCGGCCACACCTCGGGCCACATCAGCTACTGGTTCCCCGAGGCGAAAGCCCTGTTCTGCGCCGACACGCTGTTCTCGCTCGGCTGCGGCCGCGTGTTCGAGGGGACGCCGGCGCAGATGTGGCGCTCCTTGTCCAAGTTCGCGCCGCTGCCCGACGATGCGCGGGTCTACTGCGCGCACGAATACACGCAGGCGAACGCGCGCTTTGCGCTCAGCGTCGATCCTAACAATCCCGCGCTCCAGGCGCGTGCCGCCGAGGTCGACCGCTTGCGCGCCGCCGGCCAGCCGACGGTGCCGAGCACGCTCGGCGCCGAGCGCGCCGCCAATCCGTTCCTGCGTCCGCGCGACCCGGGGATCCGCCAGCGCCTCGGGCTGGCGGACGCGAGCGATCTCGACGTGTTCGCCGAGCTGCGCAAGCGCAAGGACCGCTTCTAGGGCGCCAGCAGTCCAGCCCTGATATTGCTGTTGCGACGAACGGGCGCTTGCGACGGTATCAGGTTAACGACCAGGTGTGCCTACTGGTGATTTCGCCTCGGGTCGCCTAGCATCGGCGCGATGAACAAGCCGCTCCGGCCCGCACAGACGCTCGCTGAGGTCGCAAGGCAGGCAACACTCGAACCGCTGAAGCCTGGCGATCCGCGCTACGTCGATCTGTCGGCCGGACAGGCGACCCGCGATCTCGTGCTGCTCCGTCAATATGTGGAAGGGCAGAGCGCGGACGACCGCCGCTATGCGCTCGCAGCGTTCTCCGGTCACCGCGGCTGCGGCAAGACCACTCAGCTGCTACGCCTGCAGCGCGAGCTCGCGCCACGTTTCACCTCGATTCACGTTTATGCCGACGAGACGCTGCTGCAGGACCCCGACCTCGACTACCCAGATCTCATGCTCTGGCTGGTCGACCAGCTTGCGCGCGAGTTTGACCGGCTCGGCCATCGTCTCGATGAGCGTCTGCTTGCGGACGTAGCGGAGTGGTTCGCCGCCAGGACCGAGGAGGACGTGACGGCACTGCGCGCCGAATCGACGGTCGAGGCGGAAGCCGAAACGGGCACCAACGTGGGACTATACATCATCAGCTTGAAGCTGCTGGCACGGATCAAGTCGATGATGCAGGGCAGCGTCGAGCGCCGCCAGACCATCCGTCGTGAGCTGCAGCGCTACAGCGCCGATCTGCTCAGCCGGGTCAATCAGCTCCTCGACGCTGCGGCGCGCGCGCTGGAGCGGAACGGCAAGTCGACCGATCTCCTGATCATCCAGGACAATCTCGATCGGCTCGGCGCGGTACCCGCCGAGCGGCTGTTCATCGAAAACGGCGATCTTCTTGGTCGACTGAACGCGCACGCCATCTACACAGCGCCGGTTGCAATGGTGCTCTCGGCGGCGGCCAATACCGGGCAGGTCTTCGAGCACAGCTACACCCTACCTATGGTGAAAGTGCAGCAGAGGAACGGCCGGCCCTACTCGAAAGGCATTGACGCGCTGGTCGCCCTGATCGCTGCCCGCGCAGACCTCGGCAAGGTCTTCGTCGACGCCAAAGTGCCTCAGTACCTCGCGCGAATGTCCGGGGGCAGCGTGCGCGATCTGATACGGCTCCTGTTCGAAGCCCAGTCGTTCGCCCGCGCCGACGGCAAGGATCAGATCGACCAGTCGAGCGCAAAGGATGCCGTCCAGCGGGTCAGGCTCAGCCTCGAGCGTACGCTCTGGCCCTACAGGGCGCTCGCCCGCATTCATCAGTCGAAAAGTCTGCCAGAGCCGGAGACCGCCGACCAGGAACAGCTCGAGCAGGCGCGCGCCTTCTATGCGGACCTCCTGATCAAAGGCGTGGTCCTCGAATACGATGGCGGCGAGTGCTGGTACGACGTGCATCCGCTCATGCGCGAGATCCCGGCGTTGAAGGACGCGCTGAAGCGTGGCTAAGGCGCTGGTACGACCACGGGGCGGGCGGGGCAGGACGTTCGGCCGCCACGCGCGCGAGCTGAAACGTCTGCTCCTGTCGGTCTGTGACGACATAGGGTTTCGCCTCTACCTTGCAACCTACGATCAACCCGAAACCCGCGACAAGCTGATCGCCCGGGTTGCTCAGGAAGCCGAGGCGGAGAAGGTGCGTGTCGTGCGGCTGGATCTCGCCGAAGCGAAGCCGGAGACCAATCTGGTCGGGTTGTTGCGCGCGCGCCTCCAGGAGGCGGACCTGCCTCCCGGCTGGCGCCAAGCGGTGATGGTCACCGGCATCGAGCGGCATCTCGATTATGGGCGTGGGCGTGAGGGATACGCCTTCTTGCACCAGGCCAACCTGCTGCGCGACGTGCTGCCAGAGGCCGCGCCGGTGCCGGTTGTGCTTTGGCTGTCACGCATGGCGAGCGCCGCCCTGCCGGTGGAGGCGCCGGACCTCTGGCACTGGCGCGCCGCCAACTTCGATTTCACCGGCGATGAGGCACCGCGCGTTGAGGTGTTGCGCGAGCTTACGATACTGCGACCGGAGGACGACGTCGGGCTGTCGGGTGAGCAGCGGCGCGCGCGCATTACAATGCTGGAAAACCTGCTCGAGGAACTCGAGCGCAAAGGGCCGCCGGAATCGAAGCGTCAAAAGGCCGAGCGCGCGGCCATTTTTCTGGACCTGGGAATCGAGGCCCGACACCTGGGACGCCCAGCCGAGGCACGTTCGCACGTCGAACAAGCGCTCTCAATTTATCGGGAGATCGGATTTAAGCCCGGCGAGGGGCTGATGCTGCGAATGCTCGGGGGCGCGTGGCAGCAGCTGGGAGAGCCTCGCCGGGCGATCGAGTTCTACGAACAGTACCTCGCGGTAGCGCGCGAGATCGGGGATAGGCTGGGGGAGGGGGCCGCTCTCCGCAATCTGGGTTCCGCCTGGGCGGATTTGGGCGAGACGCACCGGGCACTCGACTGCTACGAGCAGAGCCTCGCGGTAGCGCGCGAGATCGGAGACCGGGAAGGTGAAGGCGCTGCCCTTGGGGGTCTCGGCAACACTTATGCCAACTTGGGTGAGATGCGTCGGGCGATCGATTACTACGAGCAAGGTTTGGCGATGGCCCGCGGGATTGGGGATCAACGAGGCGAAGGCATCGCCCTAGCTGATCTGGGTGATATCTGTGTCAATCTTGGGGAGATGCCTCAGGCAATCAAATATTACGAGCAAAGCCTCGCGGTAGCGCGCGACTCCGGCCGCTGGTGGGCCGAAAGCATTGCGCTCGGAAAATTGGGCAGCGCCTACTTGAGTATGGGTGAGCCGCAACAGGCGATCGAGTACTCCGACCGGGCGCTTGCGGTCGCACGGGAGATAGGTACCCCTCAAGGTGAGGGCAATGCACTATTCACCAGCGCTAGGTTTCTTAACCAGCTCGGGGAACGAAATAGGGCAATCGGTCGGATGGAGGAGGCGCTTGCTATCTTTGAGCGGATTGGCGCAAGGCACTTGGCCGAGCGAGCAGGGGCGAAGCTGGCTGAGTGGCGGGGCGAGGGCGGCGGATGAGCGAGTCGCCCTGGTGGCAGAAGGCCGTCATCTACGAGATCTATCCGCGCTCGTTCCAGGACAGCGACGGCGATGGCGTGGGCGACCTCGCCGGCATCATCCAGCGCGTCGAATATCTGTCCTGGCTCGGCGTCGACGCGGTCTGGATCTGCCCGATCTATCCCTCGCCGATGGCCGATTTCGGCTACGACGTGGCCGATTATGTCGGGATCGATCCGCTGTTTGGCACGCTCGCTGATTTCGACCGTCTGGTCGCGACGCTGCACGGGCGCGGCATCCGGCTGATCCTCGATTTCGTGCCGAACCACAGCTCGGATCAGCACCCCTGGTTTAAGGAGGCGCGCGCGTCCCGCGCCAGTGCGCGGCGGGACTGGTACATCTGGCGCGACCCGGCGCCGGGCGGCGGGCCGCCCAACAACTGGGTCAGCCAGGCGGGCGGCGGGGCCTGGGAGCTCGATCCGGCGAGCGGTCAGTACTACTACCACGCCTTCCTCGCCAGCCAGCCTGACCTCAACTGGCGCAATCCGGCGGTGCGCCGCGCGATGTACGACGCGCTCCGCTTCTGGCTCGCGCGCGGCGTCGACGGCTTCCGGATCGACGTGTTCTGGCACATGATCAAGGACGCGGAGTTCCGCGACGATCCGCTCAATCCGGATTACATCGAGGGCCAGCCGGATTTCCGCCGCGTGCAGCCGCTCTTCAGCGCCGATCAGCCGGGCGTGCACGAGATCGCGATCGAGATGCGCCGCGTGCTCGAGGAGTTTCCGGGCCAGCGCCTGCTGATCGGCGAGATCTATCTGCCGGTCGAGCGCCTGGTCAGCTACTACGGCCCGGACCTGACCGAGATCCACCTGCCGTTCAACTTCAACCTGATGTGGGCGAAATGGCGACCCGCGACGATCGTGCAGCTGATCCAGCAGTACGAGGCGGTGCTGCCGGCGGGCGGCTGGCCGACCTGGGTGCTCGGCAACCACGATCAGGCGCGCGTCGCGACCCGTCTCGGCCCGGCGCAGGCGCGCGTCGCGATGGTGCTGCTGCTGACCTTGCGCGGCACGCCCACGCTCTATTACGGCGACGAGCTCGGCCTGGAGAACGTTCCGATTCCGCCGGAGCGCGAGCGCGACCCGTTCGGGATCAGGCAGCCCGGCACCGGCCAGGGCCGCGACCCGGTGCGCACGCCGATGCCCTGGGACGCGTCGGTCAACTGCGGGTTCACCACGGGTGAGCCGTGGCTGCCGCTCGGCGCCGATCACCCGCAGCGCAGCCTCGAGGCGCAGCGGCGCGATCCCGCCTCCATACTCACGCTCACCCGCGCGCTGCTCGAGTTGCGCCGGAGCGAGCCCGCCCTGTCGATCGGCGGCTGGGCGCCGCTCGTGGCCGAAGACCACGTGCTTGCCTACGCCCGCACCTGGGGTGAGCGGCGCTTCGTCGTCGCGCTCAATCTCGGCGCCGAGCCCGGGCTGGTCAGCCGGAACGATCTCTCGGGGCGGATCGCGCTGTCGACACATCCGGACCGCGCCGGCCAGCGCATCGCCGATCGCCTGGAGCTCGCCGGCGACGAGGCGGTGATCCTCGAGACGTGAGAGAACGCGAGGGAGCGCCGGTTCGTCCGTGAACCCAGGCGCCCGCCGCGGTCACTGAGGCCGCCTGCGCCAGGCGAAGAGTTCAGGTGCGGCCGATCCGGGCTGCCATCAGGGCCGGCCGACCCGAAGCGTGAACGGCACGCGTCCTTTTTCCGAATCGACGACGTAGATCTTGAGCTTCGGCAGGATGCGCTCCATGGCCTCGAGGTACAGCCGCGACCGGGTGACCTCGGGCGCCTTCTCATATTCCGCGAGCAGAGCAAGAAACCGCTCGGTGTCGCCGATCGCCTCGGCCACACGCTGCCCCTTGTAGGCATGGGCCTCGCGCACCAGGGCGTGCGCCTCGCCCCGCGCCTTGGGCAGCAGATTGTTGGCATACATGCGCGCTTCGTTGCGGCTCTTTTCGCGATCGGCCATGGCGTCGGTGACGTCCTGGAACGCCTCGGCGACCGACGGATCGAGGGTGATCGCCATGATGTTCGACGAGGTGAGCTGGACACCGCTCTGATAGCGGTCGAGCATCGCCTGCGTCTCGGTCTTGACCCGCTCCTGAAGCGCGAGCCGGCCGGTGGTCAACACGTCATCGACCGCCATGCCGACCACGGTCTCGGTGAGCACGGTCTCGGCGAGATTGCCGATCAGGGCATCGGGATCGTCGATCCTGAACAGGAAGTCGGCCGGGCTGCGAATCACGTACTGCAGCACCAGGGCGATATTCAGGATGTTGGTGTCGCCGGTGAGCAGCTCCATTCCGACCACCGTCGCCTGCTCGCTTTTGGCCAAATCGAAACCGACCCCGGTCTTCTTCACGCTGGTGGTTTTGATCACATTGACCTGATCGACCGGCCAGGGCAGGCGATAGTGCATACCCGGGCCGACCCGCGCGCCGAGCGCGCCGAAGCGGCGGACCACCGCCTGCTCGTCGGTGTTGACGACGTAAAAGCCCGTAGCGGCATACGTCGCGACCACCCCCAGGAGCGCGACGCCGAGCCAGCGACGAGCGCCGCGGCGCACCGGCCACCAGCCGCTCATGGCACCATCCCCGTCGCGGGCGCTGCGGGATGCTCATCCGCCGTCTCGACGCGCGGCTGCTCGCGTTGCGCCGCGGTCGGCGCAGCGCCGCCTTCGGCAACCGGCGATTCGGGGCCGGTCGCCGGCGCATCGGTGGCCACGCCGTCCTCCCGCAAGATCGCGAGGATCTCGGCATCGGCCGGCAGGAACAGCGTGGTCTTGTCGTCGAGCAGCTTCTCGTAGGCCTGCAGGGTGCGCAGGAACTTGTAAAACGCCGGATTGCGCTCGAGCGCGTCGGCGTAGATCCTCATCGCCTCGGCTTCGCCCTCGGCTTTGGTGCGCGCTGCTTCCGCATAGGCCTCGGCGGCGGTCCGCGTCTTCTCCCGCTCAGCCTCGGCGATCAGGCGCTTGGCGTCGCGCTCGCCTTCGGAGCGGTACTGCTTGGCGATCTTGCCCCGCTCGGCCTTCATCCGCTCGAACACGCTCTGCCGGTTGGCCTCCGGCAGGTAGAGCTGGCGGACATCGAGCTCGACCACATCGATGCCGAACGTCGGCAGCGCATGGGCCTGGACGGCGCCGTGCACCTCCTCGACCAGGGTCACGAAGTGGCTCTGGCCGCCGGCGGCGGAGACGAACGAGGCGAATGGATAATTGCCGAGCGCGGCGCCGACCTCGGCGTGCACGATGTCGGCCAGCTGGAGCTCCGCGCCGGCGCGGTTGCGCACCGTTTCGAGGAAGCGCTTGGGATCGGCGATGCGCCACAGCGCGAGGCTGCGCACCACCACGTTCTTCTTGTCGGAAGTGAGATATTCGGCCTGCTCCGGCTTGGCGTAGAGCAGCCGCCGATCGACCGACAGCACCCGCTCGAACGGCAGCTTGAGGTGCAGGCCCGGCGCGTCGACCACCCGCACGATGTGGCCGAACCGGCTGACCACGCCGTATTCGGTCACGTCGACCGTGAACAATGCGCCGTAAATCGCCGCGGCGATCACCGCTCCGGTGAGCACGAGGAGCAGCCGCCGCCACCCTGCGGCCGCTGGAGTCCTCCTTGGCGCGGCGGTCTCGCTCACTTCGGCGCTCCGCCGAGCGGGTCCAGCAGCCACAGATCGAAGTCCTTCAGGTCATCGGCGCCGGGCCGGATGAACTTCCGCACGCCGGGCATCACCGCCTCGAGCGCCTCGAGCTGCAGGCGGAAGCGGGTCAGCTCGGGCGCCTGGCGATAGGCGTCGATCTTCAGGCCGAAGCCCGCAGCATCGCCCCCGGCACGCAGGATGCGCGCCTCCTTGAACCCGAGTGCCTCCTCGATCCGCGCCGCGGCGTCGCCCTCGGCCTGGTTGACCTCCTCGACCGCGAACGTGCTGGCGCGGTTGATCGTCCGCAGCTTGTCCTCCTGCGCGCTGGCGACGTCGCGAAAGGCATCGTGCACCTCCTGCGGTGGATGGACGTAGAGCAGGCTGACGGACAGCAGCCCGATGCCCGCGCCGTAGTCGTCCAGATGCGCCTGCACCGATTCGCGCACCCCCTGCTCGATCGCGCCGCGCTCGGTCGTGTAGACCGCATCGATACTGCTGGTGGCGACGATCCCGCGCAGCGCCGCAAGGGTCAGGCTGCGCACCAGCGCCTCGGGATCGGTCACGCGATAGGCGAACGCCACCGGGTCCTGGACGCGGTACTGGACGCTGAAGCGGAGGTCGATCAGATTGCCGTCGCCGGCGAGCAGGAACGCTTCCTCCGGCACACTCTGCTGCTCGAACCACCGGCCGGTCGCCTTGATCGCGTTGGGTACCGGATTTCCCGGTCCGCCGACGGTCAGCCGGTCCCGGGCCAGCGCTCGCGGGCCGAGCTCGGCGGCGGGCTCGCTGCGGAACCCGAACTCGACCCGGCGCACCAGGTCGGCCTCGATGATGCGGTGATTCTCGAACGGCCACGGCAGACGATAGTGCAGCCCGGGCGTTAGATCGGACGCGACGATCGCGCCGAAGCGCTGGCGCACGCCGACCTCGCCCGGCTGCACGGTGAACAGGCCGCTCGCCAGATAGAGCAGCACGAGCGCGGCGAGCGCGCCGGCCTTGAGCCGCGGCGCGGTCAGACCCAGGGCATGCAGCTGCGCGATGCGCTCGCGCAGCCAGACCGACCGGTCCCGCAGCAGGCGCAGCGCGTTCATGACGACCAAAAGCGAGGCGCCGACGTCCGCGGCGATCGCGCCCCAGAGCGTCGCGTAGCCGGCAAAGGTCAAGCCCACGAACAGCGCCTTGACCGCGAGCGAGAAGGCGATGTTCTGGCGGATGATGGCGAGCGTGCGCCGCGAGTGCTCGATCAGCCAGTGCAGCTTTGCGAGGTCGTCGGTCATGAGCGCGATGTCGGCGGTCTCGATCGCGGCATCGCTGCCCGCTGCGCCCATGGCGATGCCGAGGCTCGCCCGCGCCATGGCGGGCGCGTCGTTGACGCCGTCGCCGACCATCGCGACCGTACCGTACTTCGCGACCAGCGCCTCGACCGCCTGGACCTTGTCCTCGGGCAGGAGCTCGGCATGGATCTCGTCGATGCCGACCCGGCGCGCGATCGCCTCGGCGGTCGCCCGGTTGTCCCCGGTCAGCATGATCAGGTGCTCGACCCCCTTCGCCCGCAAGTTACCGATCACGTCCGCAGCCTCGGGCCGCACCGTGTCGGCGATTGCGATCAGGCCGCAGACGTGCCGCTGGTTGCCGATCGCCACGACCGTGTGCCCGGCGCGCTCGAGCGCTGCGGCGCGCTCGACCACCTCGCCGGTCTCCTGGCCGCGCTCCGCGAGATAACGATGGGAGCCGAGCCAGAAGGTCTCGCCCCGCGACCGCCCGACCACGCCCTTGCCCTGCAGGACCTGCACGCCTTCGGCCGGCGCAATCTCGATGTTTCGCGCCTCGGCGTGCTCGAGGATCGCCTTGGCGAGCGGGTGCGTGCTCCGCGACTCCAGCGCGGCGGCGCGCTCGATCAGTTCCTCCTCGCTGTGGCCGTCGAACGGCACGACCCCGACCACGGCCGGGTGCCCCCAGCTCAAGGTGCCGGTCTTGTCGAAGGCCATGGCCCGGAGCGCGGCCGGCTGTTCGACGTAGGTTCCACCCTTGATCAGGACCCCGTGCCGGGCCGAGGCGGCGAGCGCCGCCACGATGCTCACCGGGGTCGAGATCACGAGCGCGCAGGGGCAGGCGATCACGAGCAGCACGAGCGCCCGGTAGAACCAGTCGCCCCACGCCGCGCCGAACAGCACAGGCGGCAAGACGAAAATCGCGACCGCGAGCGCGATCACCGCGGGCGTATACACCCGGGCGAACTTTTCGACCCACTGCTCGACGCGGGCGCGCCGGCTGTGCGCGCCCTCGACCATGCGCGTGATGCGGGCGAGCGTCGTGTCCTCGGCGATCCTGGTGCTCTCGACCTCGAGCGCGCCATCGCCGTTGATCGTGCCGGCGAACACGTCGCCGCCCGGCTCCTTGGCGACCGGCAGGCTCTCGCCAGTGATCGGCGCCTGGTCGACCGTGCTCATCCCGCCAACCACGCGGCCGTCGAGCGCGATGCGCTCGCCCGGGTGAACAATGAAGCGCGTGCCGACCGGTGCTGTCGCGGCCGCGATCTCGCGCTCCTCGCCGGTGGCGGAGAGCGCGCGCACCGTCGGCGGGGTCAGGTCGAGCAGGGCCGAGATCGCGCGGCGCGCCCTCCCGATGCTCCAGCTCTCGAGCGTGAGCGCCAAGGCGAAGAGGAACGCGACCGTCGCGGCCTCGAACCATTCGCCGATGCCGATCGCGCCCGCGACGGCGATCACCATCAGGAGATTGATGTCAGGCCGCAGGCGTCGGGCGGCGTACCACGCCTTGACCAGCACGTAGCGGACGCCGAAGCCGATCGCGAATGCGTAGGCGACGATCTCGGGCAGCGGCATGGCCTGGCCGCGGTGCCCGAGCAGCCGCAGCGCTTCCGCGAACCCGCCCGCAAGCCAGGTGTGCAGCACCAGGCCGATCAGCAACGACAGACCGCTGAGCGCGGTGAACCAGACCTGCAGTCGGCGATGGCGCTCATCGCCGCCATCCTCGCCCCGCCCGGGCTCCCAGCGGCTGGCGCTCATGCCGGTGCGCTTGATCGCGGCCGTGATGGCGCGATCGGGCACGTGCCGCGCCGCCGCGGCGATCATCATCCGACCGTTCAGGACATCGAACGCGAGATGGTCCTCGCCGCCTACGAGCGGGCCGATCTCGCGCTTGAGGATCGCAACCTCCTCGGCGCAGTCCAGACCAGCGATCTTGAAGGTGCGGCCTGCCCGGCGCACCCAGCTACCGGCTTTTCCGCCATGGCCGTGGCCGGGGCCAGCGTGATCATGGCCGTGCGCATGACCGTGATCGTCGGGCCGCGCATGATGATGCCCGGGCCGATCGCCGCCTCCGGCGTCAGCAGAGGAACTTTGCGGATCCGGCTGATCAGCTTGCGTGACCATGGTCGGTTCTAGCGGTCTTGCCTGCTCTCCTGTGGCGAACGCAGGACTACCGCGGCCAGAGATTCACGGGTTTCGGCGCTCTGATGCCGGGACGACGACCGCGAGGGCACCAGGGGGCGCCTGTCCAAATAGCATGAAAACCTTAGCCTCCAAGACATGCTAGATTTCTTGAGACGGCGAGGCCAGCATCTCGATCAGCATTCTCCATTTGAACGGGGCCGGAGACCGGCCGCTCGGACACGGCCTCCAGCCACTCAGCTCTGCACTTATTCGCGGCTACTGCGGCAGGTACTTCTTGTCCAACACGCAGGCGACCGAGTACTGCGGGTCGACCACGTTGGCGATCTCGAGCTTGGCTGCCTGGCCCAAAAGCTGGAGCGCCTCGTATTTGTCGTAGCCGTGGTCCTCCACCAGCAAGTTGACCATGTCGGCACAGGCGATGCGCAGGGCGTCCATCAGCGGCCGCGTGCTGCCGATCGTCATGATCACCTCGTCGGTCTCGAGCCGCGGCCAGTTGATCTTCTTGCCCTTGATCAGGTCGACCGTGAAGGTGACGTCGAACGAAGTCTCGATGGCGGCGCCGTCGATCTCGCCATCGCCCTGCGCGGCATGGCCGTCACCGAGCATGAACAGGGCGCCCGGCTCGAACACCGGAAAGTACATGGTGACGCCCTCGGTCACCTCGTTGAAGTCCATGTTGGCGCCGTGCGGTCCCGGGACGAGCGAACTGATGCACTCCTTGCCCGGAGGGGCCGTGCCGATCGTGCCGAAGAACGGCCGCAGCGGCACCTCGACCTTGCCGATCTTGCTATTCGGGAGGTCGAGCACGCCGACGTTCTTGTCCGCATCCAGATGCCAGATGAACAGCTTGTCGGGCACCGGATCGGTGATCATCGCTGTCTTGTACTCGGGCGCCAGTGCCCCGAAGTGCGGGATCGACGCCCCCCAGCCAAAGTCCCGGTTCAGACTGATGTCGTCGATGTGGACGACGAGCGTATCTCCGGGTTCCGCGCCCTCGATGTAGAACGGCCCGGTCTGCGGGTTGACCTTGGTAAGATCGAGCTTCGACATCACTGTCTTATCGGACACCGAGAACACGTCGTTGGACGCGTCCCGGGTCCGGGTCTTGACCGTGTCGCCGGGATTGACGCGCGCCGCCGGCGGATGGGCATGGCAATACGTGAAGTAGACGGTGTCGCCGGGGTCGTATTCGACCTCCGCCGCGAAGCCTGGCGCGCCGAGCGCAGCGACGATGGCGGCGGACAGGATAGGCAAGCTCACGGTCGCAGTTCGCCCACGGATCGTCTTCATTGTCGTCGTGACCTCCCTAGGTGTCATATCCTCATGGCCGCGGGTGCGGCCGTTCTGGATCGCTTGTTCACGCGCATCGGCAGCTAGCGCATCGGCGTCACCTCCTTTCGATCGGCCGCGGGCGCCCGGGCGTAGTGATCGCTGTCGTAGAGTAGCCCGAACAGCTCCGAGTCGGCCGGCAGCACCATGGTGGTGCTGGTGCCGACGAACTTTCGGGTCGCCTCGAGCGTCCGCAGGAACCGGTAGAACTCCGGCGCAGCGCCGAGCGCCCGAGCGTAGGTCCGCGCCGCCTCGGCCTCGCCCTCGCCGCGGTGCTGCTCGCCCACCTTGTAGGCCTCCGACATCAGGCGCGACTTCTCCTCGTCGGCGGCGGCGCGGATCTTGAGGCCTTCCTCCTCGCCCTCGGAGCGATATTTCATGCTGATGCGCGCGCGCTCCGACTTCATGCGCGCGTACACGCGCAGCCGGTTGCGCTCCGGAAAGTCGAAGCGCTGCAGCTGGACGTCGACCAGCTCGATGCCGTAGTCGCGGCCGGCGATTTCGCGCAGGCTGCCCGTCACTTCGGCGAACACCGCGTCCGCCCGATAGGCGTCCGGTTCGGTTGAGACGAAAGCCGCGAGCGGGCTCCGCCCGATCGCCGCGCCCAGCTCGGCGGACAGGATGTCGCTGAGCCGGGCTTCCGCGCCGACCCGGTCGAACACGGTCTCGAAGAACTTCCTGGGCTCGGCGATCCGCCAGAGGATCACGCCCGCGGCGGCGATGGCGGTCTTTTCCAGCGTCAGGAACTCGCTCGGCGGGGGCGCGTAAACGAACAGCCGGTTGTCGAACTTGTTGACGCTCTGGTAGGGCAGCTTGACGCCGAGCCCCGGCTCCGTGACCACCTGGACCGGCCGGCCGAACTGGGTGACCACGGCGTATTCGGCCGTGTCGACCGAGAAGAAGCACGTGAGGATCAGCGCAACGCCAGCAACCGCGGCCAGCACGAGTCCCCATGTGCGTGCTGGTCGACGCCGCTTGAGCAAGACGTCGCGGACAGTCTGCATGTTGACGGCCGCCACGGGCCCCCGCCGTGTCCACTGGATTTGTTGTCAAGTCTGAAACAATTCGCTTCGCGCTACAAGCCGATGCTGTCGCGAGGCCGGACGGTCGTGCAGACGGGCGTTTTCAGCGGCCGTCGCGTGGCCGAGCAAAGGAGCCGCGATGGCCATGCCGGGACGAAACGTCGCGGGCGAGCTCGGTCGTCGAGCGATGGCTGCGAAGCTGACCAGAGCCACACGACGGGATTTGGCTGGTGCTATGAGAACCGCTGATCAGACTGCGCACTGCCGCTGATCCGGGTCCACTCCTGCGTAGAGACGCCGGTGATGTCCGGTGCAGGCATGGATCTGTCGAGGCCGCCGGAGCCTTGTTGCAGGCTGCGCGCGGTCCGGGCCCTGGCTGCTCTTTGCGATGTCTCGCGCCAGCCTCGGCCTGGCTGCGGCGGTCGATTGCCTCGGCGCGCTTCGGCTCGTCCGTCAGGCGGGGCCGTTCGCGCACCGCTCGAGGAAGGTTCGGAAGCGCTCGTCCATCAGGCCGGTGGCATGGACCAGCTGGGGCAGGTTGAAGTCGCCGCCGATGTTGACCTCGACCAGCACGGGGCCGCGGTCGGTCAGCGCGATGTCCCAGGCCTGCATGCGCAGACCGGGCAACGCCCTGGCCGCTTTCAGGCACAGTCCGGTAAGTACCGTCCAGTCGGGCAAGATCGCGCCGATCAGCGGCTGCTCGGTATCCGGATGGCGGTCCAGCTCGAGCTGATCGGCGCCGGTGCCTTGGATCACCCGGGTGACCCGACCGTCGGCGGCGTCGAGGGCCGCGAGCAGGTTGCCGGGGCGCCAGAAATTGTCCGCCGGGTTGGCGCCGACCGGAATCTTCCACAAGGCGTGGAACACTGCCGGCTCGCCGTCCTCGAGCAGCAGGATCAACCGCACGGTCGAGACGCGTGCTCCGCACAGCGCGGCGATCTCTGGATGCGGACGGAGCATCTCCTGGAACAGGTAGCCCTGCTTGCGATAGGTCTCGAGCTCCTTCACGAAACCGTCGAGCGCGAGGGTCCTGCCGCCCAGGAACACGAGCGCGTCGCTGCCGGCATCATAACGCTCGACCGCGGCCACCCCGATGCTGCGGATGCCGGCGACCGGCTTGCCGAAGAACGGATAGGGCATGCCGGTGCGCAGATGCGCGGCAAGCGCCGCGGGCTCGGCGAAGACGGGCACCGCGGCGAAGCGGCTCGCGCACTGGTACAGCGCGCGGGTCTGCGGCACCGGCAGGCCGAGCCCGGCCAGCAGCCCGTAGCAGACCAGCTTGTCGTGCGCGATGAACCACCATTCGGCGAGGTTGCACTGGCGGATGATCCGGTCCTGGACCGAGCGGCCGACGAAGCGCGTCTTGTCGGCAAAGGAGAAGCGCCGGTCGTCGTACAGGCCGTAGTAATAATACTCGTCCGGCCGCAGCTTGCCGGGGCCGTAGCGCAGGCGCCAGATCTCGCGCACCTGACTCCACGGGTTCTTGCCGTACCGGGTCATGGCGGTGTGCAGGCTGTAGCCGAGGCTGAACTCGGGATCGATCTTGGCGTGCTGCAAGACATTGGTGGCCATGGCGCGCCTCGCGGACAGGACCTGCCGTCCGGTATGGCTGTCGGGGCTTAACTTTGTGCTAAGCGGGTGCGTTGCAGGCGCGCGACCGCGGATGGGGACGCCTCTAGCGGAAAGTGCGATCAGCGGTTAGGGTCGGCCCCCCAGCGGCGGACCGCGCCGCCCGAGCCATGCCGCGAGGGACGAAAGCAAGATGAAGATCGGAGTCCCCAAGGAGCGCCGCCCCGACGAGTCGCGCGTCGCAGCCTCGCCGGACACCGTCAAGCGCCTGGTCGCTCGCGGCGTCGACGTGCTTATCGAAGCGGGCGCCGGCGAACGCGCGCGTTTCTCCGATCAGAGTTACGCTGACGCGGGCGCGCGGCTGGTGGACGATGCCGCCGCGTTGCATCGCGACGCGGACGTCCTGCTCAAGGTGCGCCGGCCGCTCGCCGCCGGCGAGGGCCAGATCGACGAGATGGCCCTGCTGCGCTCCGGGCAGGTTCTGGTCGGCATGCTCGACCCCTATCAGCATCCCGAGCAGGTCGCGGCCTACGCCAAGGCGGGCGTGATCGCCTTCGCGCTGGAACTGCTGCCGCGCACCACCCGCGCCCAGGCGATGGACGTCCTGTCCAGCCAGGCCAATCTCGCCGGCTATCGCGCCGTGATCGACGGCCTCGCCGAGTTCGATCGGGTGATGCCGATGCTGATGACCGCGGCCGGCACCGTGCCCCCGGCCAAGGTGTTCGTGATCGGCGCCGGGGTCGCCGGCCTGCAGGCGATCGCGACCGCGCGTCGCCTCGGCGCGGTGGTCTCGGCGACCGATATCCGGCCCGCGGCGAAAGAGGAGATCGAGAGCCTGGGGGCGAAGTTCGTCGGCGTGGTCAAGCAGGAGGCGGCGACCGCGGGCGGCTACGCCAAGGAGCTGTCCGAGGAGGACAGGAAGCAGCAGGCCGAAATGGTCGCGCAGCATCTCAAGACCCAGGATCTGGTGATCACCACGGCGCAGATCCCCGGCCGGCCGGCGCCGCGCCTGGTCACCCGCGCCATGGTCGAGGACATGCGGCCGGGGTCGGTCGTGGTGGATCTCGCGGTCGAAAGCGGCGGCAACGTGGAAGGCAGCCAGGTCGGCAAGGTGGTCGAGCAGGGCGGCGTCAAGATCGTCGGCCACGCCAACCTGCCGGCGCGTCTCGCGCCGGCGACCAGCGCGCTCTACGCGCGCAACCTGCTCAATTTCGTCGATCTGCTGATTGACCCGGAGACCAAGCAGCTGGTGATCAATGACAGCGACGATCTGATCAGAGGCGCGCTGATCACCAACGACGGCAGGGTCGTGCACCCGGCCTTGCAGCGCAATCAAGCCGCCTGACGCCACCTCGGGGACTGAGGCATGCCAGCGATCGACCCGACCGTTTACGAGCTGATCATTTTCGTGCTCGCGATCTTCGTCGGCTACTACGTGGTCTGGAGCGTCACACCGGCGCTGCACACGCCGCTGATGTCGGTGACCAACGCTATCTCGAGCGTGATCATCGTCGGCGCGCTGATCGCGACCGGCGCCGCGGGCCTGAAAGCCGCGTCGTGGTTCGGCTTCCTCGCGGTGATCTTGGCTTCGGTCAACATCTTCGGCGGGTTCACCGTGACCCAGCGCATGCTCGGCATGTATCGCAAGCGCGACTAGGAGACCCGAGCATGAGCAACCTCGTCGCGCTCGGCTCACTCGCGGCCGCGGTCTGCTTCATCCTGGCGCTGCGCGGCCTGAGCTCGCCCGCCACGGCACGCCAGGGCAATCGGATCGGCATCGCCGGCATGGCGATCGCCATCCTGTTCACGCTGTTCACCCTGCCGCATGCGAGCCTCGGCAACTACCTGCTGATTTTGCTCGGCGTCGCGATCGGGGGCGCGATCGGCGTGGTCATCGCACTGCGCATCCCGATGACCGCGATGCCCCAGCTGATCGCCGGGTTTCACAGTCTGGTCGGCTTGGCCGCGGTGCTGGTCGCCGCCGCGGCGCTGTACAACCCGGCCGAGTTCCACATCACCACGCCCACGGGCGCGATCAAGGGCCTGAGCCTGCTCGAGATGGGGCTCGGCGCGATCATCGGCGCGATCACCTTCTCCGGCTCGGTGATCGCGTTCGCCAAGCTGCAGGCGCTGATGCGCTCGGCGCCGATCCTGTTGCCGCAGCGTCATCTGATCAACGCCGGGCTCGGCGCCGCGATCCTGCTCCTGCTGATCGTGTTCATCGCCACCGGCAGCGCGCTCGTCTTCTGGCTGATGACGCTGCTCGCGTTCGCGATCGGTTTCCTTTTGATCATTCCGATCGGCGGCGCCGACATGCCGGTCGTGATCTCGATGCTCAATTCCTACTCGGGCTGGGCGGCGGCGGGCATCGGCTTCACGCTGCAGAACCCGGCGTTGATCATCACCGGCGCCCTGGTCGGCTCCTCGGGTGCGATCCTGTCCTACATCATGTGTCGGGCGATGAACCGCTCGTTCATCAGCGTGATTCTCGGCGGCTTCGGCGAGACGGGGACGGCGCTGGCGGAGGCCGGCGACAAGGTGGTCAAGCCGGGCAGCGCCGAGGACGCCGCGTTCATCATGAAGAACGCGCGCTCGGTGATCATCGTGCCCGGCTACGGCATGGCGGTCGCGCAGGCCCAGCACGCCGTGCGCGAGCTGATGAACGCGCTCGGCCACGAGGGCGTCGACGTCAAGTTCGCGATCCACCCGGTCGCCGGCCGCATGCCCGGCCACATGAACGTGCTGCTCGCCGAGGCGAACGTGCCCTACGACACCGTGTTCGAGATGGACGAGATCAACAACGACTTCCAGAGCGCGGACGTCGCCTACGTAATCGGGGCCAACGACATCACCAATCCGGCGGCCAAGGAGGACCCGTCGTCGCCGATCTACGGCATGCCGGTGCTCGACGTCGACAAGGCGAAGGCGGTGTTCTTCGTCAAGCGGTCGATGGCGCCGGGCTACGCCGGCATCGACAACACGCTGTTTTACAAGGGCAACACCATGATGCTGTTCGGCGACGCCAAGAAAATGACCGAGGAGATCGTCCGCGCGATGGAGTGAGCGTCAGTCTTCGGCCACCCGACGCCGCAGCTGCTCAAACGTGTCTCGCAGCTCGCGATAGTACGATGGCAATCGCGCGAAGATGTCACGCGCCATCTCAGCATCGTAGACATGGGAGCTGCGGTTGCGGTCCTCGAGCATGTCAAGCCACACTTGCTCCCGGTCCAGAAGGCCCCGACGGTAGGCGTGCCGGAGGGTGTTCTTGGGACTCGCGGTGTCCACACCCTCCTGCTGGAGGAAACGCCGCAGGGTCTTCCAGAACAGCTCGAAGGTGAACTCGAAGCGCTGGATCGTTGCGTCCATCACGATCTCATCGGGATCGGGCCGCGCGAGCGCCTCTCCGAAGCGGTCGAGGGCGTTGCCCAGGCTCGCCAACGACTCCAGAAGGGTCTCCTCGTTCATAGAGTAGCCTTCCCTCACGATGCACGCGCTGCCGGAAGCTCTCCGGCAGATCATCCATCAGCACAAAGTCAATTAGCAGCAGCGTCTCGGCCTCTTCATCGAGATCGAGATGAAGCTTCGCCCATTCGCCGCGCTCCATCCCAGGGGCTTCGACCGCGAAATCGATATCCGAGCGCTCGAAGTTGTCCCCGCGCGCCCGCGAGCCGAACAGCCACACCCGCTGGACGGCGGAGTGACGCGCCAGCCGGCCGGCCAGATCCTCGATCAGGCCCCGGCGTGGAAAGTCGTCGGGCAGGCGCGCGGACATGGGATCACGTTACAGCGTCGGTCCGCTCGATTCCAGCAGCAGGGATTGGAGGTTTCGCCTGCCGTTCGGCGCCAGGAGGATCACCGGGGCGAGGGTGCGGGATGGAGCGAGCCCCCGGTCGGGCGGGGACCCTCGGGACCGTACTCGAGCGCGGCGCGGTCCCAGTTCGCGGCGTTGGCGGCGGCCTCGTAGGTGGTCTGGAGGAACTCCAGCAGCATCTCGTCCGGCGCCGGTGCGGTGCGGACCGCGTCGTAGGGCAGCAGGAACTCCCCGAGCTGGTCGTGGAAGAAGGCGGCCTGCGGCAGCACGGGCGTCGTCGCGAAGCCCGCGGGCGCCGGATAGGCGTAGGAGTAGAACGCCGGATAATCGATCGCGCCGCCGCCGGGCCAGAAGCCGGCGCTGCTCACCTCGTGCGAATAGGCTTCGCGGGTGACCGCATCCGGCAGGTTGGGAATGCCGCCCGGGTGCGGCGGCGCCGTGCGCCCGGAGAAGCGCGTCACGGCGTGATCGAAGCTGCCCCAGAAAAAGTGCACCGGGCTGACCTTGCCGCAAAAACGCGCGCGGAACTGCTTGAACACCCGGTCGGCCTGCAGCAGCACGCGCCAGAAGCGCTGCGCATAGTCCGCATCGTAGGTGGCGTGCGTGCGGTCTTCGCGGAACGGAATCGGGTCCGCCACCTCGTTTGGGCGACCGTGGATCCGGACGTTGATGCCCACCTCGGCCAACCCCGCCATCAGCGCAGCGTAGAACTCCGCGACCGACTGGGGTTCGAGCGCCAGTCGCCGCGCCGCGCCGTCGCTGGTCTGGATCAGCAGCGCGTGAGCGATGAAGTCGAAATCGATCTGAAACGCACGCCCCTCGTACGGGATCGGCGAGGTGGTCAGGCCGCGCGGCGTCACGTAGAGGGTGACGTGCCAGGAATGATTGACCCAGGGCGTCTGCGCCAGCCGGATCTTGCCGACGATCTGCGTCCACAGGTGCAGCGTGGCGCAGGTGTCCTTCCAGGCGTCATAGGGCAAGGCAGGCCATAGTTCGACCTGAGGGCCGTCGGCTGGCGTCGTCATACCGTACCTCCCGTTCTCCGGCGAGCGGAGCGCAATGGCCGATGTCGAGCCTGTGTAAGATCCTACGACGCGCGATGGAATGGCCGGCGCGCTCAATAGCCAGCCTGGCCGCAGATCACCAGCCTGGGGTCCGATGTCCGCGTTCGGTTTTACCCCTTCTGCTATGGCCGCGACACGGTCGCAGCTGGTCCATCCATGGACGCCTCCCGGCGGACCGGACCCGAGCTCGGTGGCCGATGCCCGTTCCCTCGTGGGTGCGACCCTCCTCATCCTGCACGCGATGGAATCGCTCGAGATGCGTGGCAACGCCGCTTCGGGAATGCCAACCCCGCTGTCTCGACGACCAGCCCCGCGTCGCTGCCGTTGGCATGGGCCGCCACCCCGATCCGACCTTGGAGCGTGAACTTGAATGCCTTGGCTACGAGATTGAGGGCGATCTTCTACCACATCTCGCGGTCGACATAGACGGGCCGTTCGAGCGGCCGGCAACGCGCCTCCGGCATCACGCCTGCCCGTTCCCATGCGGAGCGGAAGATCGGGGCCAGCTCTGCCGTGAGCGCTGCCAGGTCGACCGGCTCATCATTCGCCTGGATGCGCCCGGCCTCGACCCGGGAGAAGTCGGGGGAGGGCGTTGACCAGCCGGAGCAGGCGCAGCGAGTTCCGGTGAGCGGGAAAGGCGGCAGCGCAAGATCCGCGATTCCGGTCCGCAATCCGGCGGCAGCGTCGCTTTGGCCCCGATGCGGACCCGACACCGAACCTGTGGCTCTTTCGGTTTGCGCTCCGAGACCATGCGTTCGAAGGCCGATGACGCAGCCGCGAATGGGTCGCGCTTCGCTCATCGCCATGCAGGATGGATCGCCCCGATGCCGGCCCGCCGAATCCGCACGATTCGGTGTGACAGGGCCGGGCGGTTTGGACTAGAGATGCCGGGGGCAGCGGGGAGGGCGTGCGATGTCCGGGCAGGGCGAAAAGGATGGCGGCCAGACGGCGCTCGCCGGGGTCAAGGTGCTCGATCTGACCCAGTTCGAGGCCGGGACGTCGGCGACCGAGACGCTCGCCTGGCTCGGCGCCGACGTGATCAAGGTCGAGAACCCGCAAGGCGGCGAGCAGGGGCGCTACTCGTCGACCGACATGCCGGGCGCCGATTCGCATTATTTCCTGCTGCTCAACGCTAACAAGCGCAGCATCACCTGCAACCTCAAGAGCGAGCGCGGCAAGGCGCTGCTGCGCGCGATGATCCCGCAGGCTGACGTGTTCATCGAGAACTTCGCGCCGGGCGTGATGGAGCGCCTCGGCTTCGGCTATGACGCGGTGAGCGCGCTCAACCCGAGGATCGTCTACGCCACGATCAAGGGCTTCGCGCCCGGCAGCCGCTACGAGAAGTTCCTGTCCTTCGACATGATCGCGCAGGCGACCGGCGGGGTGATGAGCATCACCGGCGAGCCGGACGGCCGCCCGATCAAGCCGGGCACGACGATCGGCGATACCGGCACCGGGCTGCACTGCGCGATCGGCATCCTCGCCGCTCTTTACCAATGCCGGCAGACCGGCGAGGGCCAGCTCGTGCAGGTGGCGATGCAGGACGCGATGACCAATTACTGCCGCATCGCCTACGCCGCCCAGGCGCGCGAGAACGCGCCCTGCTCCCGCCGGGGCAACCAGGTGGTGCTGGGCACGACCGCGCCGAGCGACACCTTCAAGTGCAAGGGCGACGGCCCGAACGATTACGTCTACATCTACTCGACCCGCGCCGGGAACGCGCAGTGGGAGCGCCTGCTCAAGGTGATCGGCCGCGAGGACCTGCTCTCCGACCCGCGCTTCGCCACGCCCCAGGCGCGCGCCGACCACGTGGGCGAGGTCGACGAGGTCGTGCAGGCGTGGTGCCAGGGCAGGGACAAGTACGAGGTGATGGAGACGCTCGGCAGCGCCGGCGTGCCGGCAGGCGCGGTCATGGACACGATGGAGCTGTCCGAGGACCCGAGCATGCGCGCGCGCGAGATCTTCGTCACGATCGATCATCCGGTGCGCGGCGCGTTCACCATGCCGGGCTGGCCGGTCAAGATGTCGAGGTCGCACGTGAGCGTTCAGGCGGCGCCGCTGCTCGGCGCGGACAACGAGGCGGTGTACGGCGCCTGGCTCGGCTGCACGCGCGAGCAGCTCGCGGATCTCAAGGAAGAGGGCGCCATCTGATGCGCCGATGCCCAGGGACGAGTCCTCGGCGCGCCCGGCCGGGACTGGTCCTCCCGGCGCCACCCTGGCGTGGTGGATTGCCGGGTCGGGCAGACGAGCGTCCGGTCAACGTGCGATCGAGCGTCCGCTTAACGTGCGAGTATCCGGTTAACGTGCGATCAAGCATTGGCACCTACTGTGCGAGGGGTTCGATGGTCCATGCGACCGTGGGAATCCGCAAAGGGTCCTGGCTTTCGGCGGGCGGGCAGATTCCCACCATGGCCTGCAGCATGGATCGAATCTTGCGGCAAGACGTGAAGGAAGGGTTAACGGTACGGCCACGCGCGATTGCGATTCCAATGGCTTGAGCCGGCGGAACGTCGGTGGTTCGGCTCTCTTGCGGCGACGCGTGAGCCGGACGGGCCTGGTCGCGTCGGTGGTGATGAGCGGATCGATTGAGCGCGTCCGGAAAGCTTGGTGAGGCTGCCATCCCGCCGGGCGCGGCCGCGGCCATCGCGGCGGCATCGTCGGGCAAACGGAGACGAGGCAGATGAACGGTTCGCAGATTCTCGCGGAGGCGCTCGAGCGCCAGGGCGTCGACATGTTCTTCTTCATCATGGGCGCGCCGATGCTCATGGTCGAGGCGGAGGCGCTGAAGCGCGGCCTGCGCGGCATCGACGTCCGCCACGAGCAGGCCGCGGCGATGATGGCGCACGCCTATGCGCGCCTGCGCCGGCGCCCCGGCGTGTGCATGGCCGCCTCCGGCCCGGCCGTGACCAACCTGGTCACCGGGGTCGCGCACGCCTGGGCGGATGGCGTCCCGATCATCGCGCTCGGCGGCAGCGCGCCGGTCGGCACCTGGGGCCGCGGCGCGTTCCAGGACATGGACCAGCTGGCGATGATGGAGCCCTGCACCAAATGGGCGGCGCGCGCTCATCACCCCAAACGCCTGCCGGAGCTGCTGAACGAGGCGTTCTCGCGCGCGATGTCGGGCAAGCCCGGCCCGGTCTATCTCGACCTGCCGGGCGACGTGCTGTTCCAGGAGGTCGACGCGCCGCAGGTCGAATGGCCGGAGCCCTGGCACCCGGAGGCGCGCGCGCGCCCCCAGGCGGCGCCCGACGAGATCAAGCGCCTGCTGGCGATGCTCGAGGCGGCGCAAAGCCCGATCGTGGTCGCGGGCAGCGGCGTGCTCTGGTCCAAGGCGGAAGCCGAGCTGCAGGCGTTCGTCGAGCGGACCGGGATTCCGTTCTACACCACGCCGCAAAGCCGCGGCATGATCCCCGAGGACCACCCGCTCTGCTACCTGACCGCGCGCTCGAGCGCGTTTCGCGAGGCGGATCTGATCCTGGTGATCGGCACGCGCCTCAACTACGTGATCGGCCATGCCGCGCCGCCGCGCTTCGACGCCGCCGCCAAGCGGGTACGGATCGACATCGATCCCGACGAGATCGCGACCAGCCGGCACCTCGACCTCGGCATCGTCGGCGACGCCAAAACGGTGCTGCGCCAGCTGCTGAGCGCCGCGAAGGACCGCATCGGCGAGGACAGCTACGCGACGTGGCGCGAGCGGCTGCGCGGGCGCAACAGCGGCAAGCAGGAGGAGCAGGAGGCGCTGCTCGGCTCGTCGGAGGTGCCGATCCACCCGCTCCGCTTGTGCAAGGAGATCCGCGACTTCATCGACCGCGACGCGATCCTCGTGGTCGACGGCCAGGAGATCCTGAACTTCGGCCGACAGACGATCCCCTCGTTCGTGCCCAATCACCGCATGAACTCGGGCGTATTCGGCACCATGGGGGTCGGCCTGCCGCTCGGGGTCGGCGCCAAGCTCGCGGCCCCGGACAAGCAGGTCGTGGTGCTGCACGGCGACGGCTCGTTCGGCATGAACGCGATGGAGTTCGACACCGCGGTCCGCCACGGCGCGCCGGTGCTGGTGGTGATCAGCCAGAACGGCGGCTGGACCGCCGATCCCGACCGGGCCAAGCCGGGCCGCGACCTGGGCTACCCTCGCTACGGCCGGCTCGCCGAGGTCCTGGGCGGGCACGGCGAGCACGTCGAGGAGCCCGACGACATCCGCCCCGCCCTGGAGCGCGCCGCGGCCGCGACCGCCGCGGGCCAGCCGGCGCTGGTCAACGTGGTCACCGACTGGCGCGCCCGGGCCACCACCACGCCGTTCACGCTCTACACGACCTGATCGGGACGCGCGTCGAATACGAGATGATTGCGGCGTGCGTCGCGGCCGATGCCGGAAAGGGTGCCTGCGAAGCGCGGCGAGGGTAACAGCTGCGCCGGGCGAAGAGTTGGTGGCGGCCGGGCGATAGTCGGCGCCATGCGCCGGAGGACCGCAGTGCGGTGCGTACAGGGCATGAGGCATTCGAGCCATGGCGCACGGCCGGATCGGAACCTGCGCATGGTGCACAGCCGCGAGGCGAGGGAGCTGCTGCCGAAGCTGCCCGGCGCGCCCGAGCAGGTCGACTGGCGGGATCTCCAGGTCGGACAACCTGGATACGGGCTTCACCGAGCGTCCGGTGTTCGGCGACTGGGCGACGGGCGACGTGTGGCTGCGCACGGCTGACGGATTGAACCTGCGCGAGGGCGGCTCGGACGCGCACGATCCGCTCGACTACGAGGGCAATCCGGGCCATAACACGGGCACCTGCACCGTGGTGTGCGGCGACGCGCAACCAAGGAACGGCAAAGAACCACCGGAGAGCGGGATCGGGGTCGCGCCGCGCCTGCCGGCCGTGCCCTGACGGATCGCCAACCGCGTCGTGCTGACGCCGGAGCGCAACCGCGCGGCAGTGGCGGCGGGGATCCGCCATTGCGGCGCCAAGGAAACCAGTTGATCAGCATCAGTCCCGGCGTGCCGTTTTTTCCGCCGAATGCCACCGGCGGCATGGCCCGGCGGTCGACCGGGCCTACGAGGCAGGCGCGAGCACCGTCGGCGCGCACGGCCAGATCATCGACAGCGTCGCCTATCCCGGCAAGCACGCGCACGATCGGAGTGGGCGCGGTGACCTGGCCAGCCGCGGATCTGGTTCGACTACGAGGCCGGCAAGGAGATGATCCTCCCGATCAGGACATGGACCTGAAGGCGCCGCTGCGCGGTCTGCCGTCATTAGGGCCAGTGACCGGACGCTGCCCGGCGCAGGCTACGAGATCCGGTATTCGGCCATGTGCAGAACGGCGCGGGTCAGACCGCTGCCGGCTTGCCGCAGCTCATCCAGAATCGTGAAGTGATTGGCGTTCGTGACCGGGATCAGGTCGCCGGCGAGGTGGAACCGCGCCCGATAGGCATGGTAATCGCGGCTGCTTGCGATCATCGCCGGCAACTCGCGCGTGCCGTACGCGATCGACAGCGGCTTGTCGACGCCCGGTCGGCGCATCGGCGACAGGGTCTCAATTTCCGCTTCGCTCAGCCTGACCTGGTCATTGACATGGGGGGAATCGCGTAGCGGAGCGAGGTCGAAAACGCCGGAAATTGCCAGACCGGCCGCCACCTTGCGATGATCCAACATGAATGCCGTGAGATGCCCGCCAGCCGACCAGCCGGTGAGGATGACGGGTCCCCCGATGCCGTGATCGGCGGCGTTGGCGTCGAGCCAGTCGAACGCGGTTCGCAGTTCGTTCGTGATCTGCGTCAGGCTCGCCTCGGGCGCAAGCGTGTAGCCCGGCAGCGCCGCCGCCCAGCCGTGGGCGAGGACGCCCTCGGCGAGACAGGCAAACGTCTCTTTGCTGCCGCGCTGCCAGTAACCGCCGTGAACGTGCACGAAACACGGCGCCTCGGCGTCGGCAGCGGGATAGAGGTCCCACTTGGTCCGCGCACCAGGAGCATAGGCCAGATCGAGGTGCTCCGGGCGCTGCTCCCGCAGAGACGTCGAAGCCGCGGTCCAGCTCTCGGTCTTCTGCCGAGCGAAGTCGGGGCCCACGTGCGCGACATTGTTGTAGGCCAGGTTGCGCGCCTTGAGCGACATGGTCATCCAGTCCATTTCGACGCACTTCCTGTCCGGGCCTGCCGCCGTCGAGACCAAAGCACCGAGCATTCCCGACGCGGTTGCGGCAGCCGCGCTCGCCAGCACCCCCCGCCTCGAATGCACAGGTGCTGGCAACGTCCGATCTCCCCGTCACGAGGGATGCTCTGGTCCCGCCTATCCGAGGTCTCGAGCGGCTTGTCGCGGACGCGCTCGGGCGCAGTCTGGAGCTTTGCTCTGCGGCCGCCCCCGGTCGCACGGACGGCGAGAGGCCGCGGCGGTGACGGTCCGGCTTTCCGCGACAATCACCGGCGCGAAGCTTATGCGGGACTGCCGCTGA
The DNA here is from genome assembly GCA_046732855.1 of Pseudomonadota bacterium. GTDB lineage: Bacteria > Pseudomonadota > Alphaproteobacteria > Geminicoccales > Geminicoccaceae > JBKPNX01. The sequence continues at coordinate 13,661 of JBKPNX010000142.1, read as the reverse complement.
AGCTCGACCCTGGCGAGGCAGGTGCCCGACTGATCCGGTCGCAGCCGGCTCGCGGCCACTGCAGAGTTGCGCTCACCCCTGCATCGGCGACTTGTCCGCGGCGCTGTGCCGCTGGGGTCCGCCGCCGCGCGCCGCCTTCGACCCTTTTGCCACCGATCGGCGCAGCGCGGTCTTCAGATCGGGGGACGCCCGTCGGCGGGCGCGCTTGCGCTTGTCGACTTCTCTGGCCAGGCGCTGCTGTAGAAACGCCAGTACCGCAGCCTCCTCGCCGCTCAGTCCGTCGAGCTCGGTGCGCAGCGTCTCCTCGACCTGGCCCTTCAGGAACTCGAGCAGACTGCCATCGAGATAGGAATCCAGGATCGCCGGATGGATGTAACTCTTCCGACACACCGCGACGGTATTGCCCAGATCGTTGGCCACGCGCTCGATCGCGCGGGTGATGTTGCGTTTGGCCGCCGCCTGGGTGTCGAAGCTCTCGAACTCGCTGAGCGCGAGCGACGCCAGCACGGTTCCCGCCCAGGTGCGAAAGTCCTTGGCGGTGAACGGCTCGCCGGAGATCTCCTGCAGATACGCGTTGACGTGCGCCGAATCGACGTCGCGGCGCTCGCCCTCCTCGTCGAAATATTGGAACAGCTCCTGGCCCGGCAGCTCGTGGCAGGCGCGCACGATCCGGGCGAGGCGGCGGTCGCGGGTCGAGATCTTGTGCACTTTACCCGACTTGCCGCGGAACTCGAATGCGATCGTGGCGCCGTCGATCTCGACGTGGCGGTGGCGGATCGTGGTCAGCCCGAAGCTCTTGTTCTCGCGCGCATACTCGGCGTTGCCGACCCGGATCAGGGTGGTCTCGAGCAGCCGCACGATCGTCGCCAGTACCTTCTCCCGCGGCAGGCCGGGCCGGCCCAGATCGGCGTCGACGCGCGCCCGGATCTGCGGCAAGGCGCGCGCGAAGACCAGCACGCGATCGAACTTGTGAGCATCGCGAATCGCCCGCCACTCGTCGTGGTAGCGATACTGCTTGCGGCCGCGGTCATCGCGCCCGGTCGCCTGGAGATGGCCGCGCGAATCCGGGCAGATCCACACGTCGGTCCAGGCGGGCGGGATCGCGAGGGCGCGCAGCCGCCCCGTCTCGGGCGCGGTGATCAAATTGCCGTCCGGGTCGCGGTAGGCGAAGCTCTTGCCGGTGCGCCGGCGGGTGATGCCCGGCACGCGGTCGGTGACGTAGCGGAGACCGGCGGCCTTGGCCGCCGCCGCGGCGGCCTCTGGATCCGCCTCCGGCGCGAGGACGATGTCGTTCATGCTTTCGACGCTCTGCTGCTTGTGCACTGCCTCACCTGTGACCGGCGCCGAACCAACGAGCAACGCCGCGTTTGGGTTCCGCGGGTCCGCCCGACATTGCGACCGATGGGACGACAACGGCCAGCTCGGCGAGGACGCAAGAATGCCTGGCGCGGCGCGCAGTCTGGGGGCAGGCGGCCTCGGAATTGGCCTGTCGCCGGTCTGCTCGGACGAGCTCGTGTCCATGGGGCTACCGAACGTCATGGCATGACCGCGACCGGCACGAAGTTTACTGGGAGCATCGGAGGCGCAGGCTGATCAGATCCGCCCGACGTCGATTCGCCCGGCCCGCCGCCTGATCCCGAGCCCAGCTACGGCTCGCTCGTGCTTTGGCCCATGGGCCGGGCGTTCAGGCGAGGGAGGTTGCTGGCCGCCCGAGCCGCGGAGGTCCGCCCTGGCATGTTGCCGTACCTGGTGAGGAAGTTCACGCTGTCAGGGAGCATGGGTGCCAGCCGGAGCAAGCGAAGCTGGAATCGATGGTCGGGCCGCCTGGAGCGTGGCAGGCCACCGCTCGGTTCCAGCTGGCCTTCTTGCGGCGGATGGGTCTCCAGCCTCACCACAGCCTGCTGGACATCGGCTGCGGTCCCTTGCGCGGCGGCCTGCCGCTGATCCGGTATCTCGATCGGGGCCGCTATACAGGGATCGATGTCCGTGGAGAGGCGCTCGCAGAGGCCGCCGAGCGCATCAGGTGGAGTGGCCTTGAACCGAAGGGCCCAACCACATCCGGTCGGATTCCTTCGGTCGGGAGGAGCTCGCAACCGAGCGCTATGAAGTGATCTGGGCATTCCAGATCCTCTATCACCTGAGTGATCCTTTGGCCGAAAGCTGCATCCGCGCGATTGCCGACTGTGCGCGCGCGGATTCCGTAGCCTACGCCAACATCCACACCGAAGGCCGGCCGGGGCATTGGCAGGAGTTCCCCTTCATTCCGCGGCCGTTGCAATTCTGGCGCGATCTGGCGCGGAGCTGCGAGATGGAGACCGTCGTTTGGGGCGCCTCGAGGAGTTCAGGTATCCGTTCTGGCTGCGCGGACGCGCCGACTACATGCTGAAGCTCACCCGAGAGGTCGCAGAGATACCTGACATCACGAGATCATGACCGGTTCGGTGCGTCACGCCTCGCCCGGAGCCGAAGAGCGGGCGTGTTGCGGGTACTACCTTGCGCGGTCCGTTCGATCCGGCCTCCTCGTCAGGGCAGTGCAGCCCGGCGCGGCAGCCAAAGCGTTGCGGGCTGCGTGCATATCGGCTCCAGCCCGTAGGCCGCTAGGATCCTTCGGCCAGCCGCTCTCCGCGGTGGGTTGGCTGCGCGACCTCGATTGGTCGAACCGCTGGAGGAGGACCGGCAGCAGACACCAACAAGTCGTCCATCACTTCTTCTTTGCGGCGGACTTGGGCTTCTTCTTCGCGGCGTGCTCCGGCTTGCCCTTGCGCTTGGTCGAGGCGAACTCTTCGAGCTGCTTTTCGCTCATCGATTCATACATCGACTTGGCCGGCCCCTTGAGCTTGCTCGTCTTCTGCTCCCCGCGCTTGGCAGCGAGCGCCGCGCCCGCGGCCTTTTGCTGCGCCTTCGACTTGGCCGGCATGTGGCCCTCCAACACGTTCGATACCGGGACCAGAACACGCGCGGCCCAGATCCGTTCCCTACGGGGCGGAACCGTCCGTCACGGCAGAGCTCGAGCGACGAGTCTCGCCGCCGAGGAATCCTCTTTCCGGCGATCAGCCGCTCTGCTGCATCGCCGTGGCCGCGCGCCGCTTCAGCTCTTCGACCGACAGCTCCTCCTTGCGGGTCGCGATGTGCCAGACATGGCCGAACGGATCCTCGATGCTGCCGGTGCGATCGCCGTAAAACTGGTCCTTGACCGGGCGCAGCTCCCTGGCGCCGGCGGCCACCGCCTGCCGCGCCACGGCGTCCACGTCGGCGACGTAGAGATGCAGGCCGACCGGCGAGCCGCCGTAGGCCCTCGGGCTGCGGAAGCCCATGTCCGGGTATTCGTCGGCCAGCATGATGCGCGAGCCGCCGATCTCGATCTCGGCGTGGCCGACCTTGCCGCCCGGCCCCGGCATGCGCATCACCTCGGTCGCGCCGAACGCCTTCTTGTAGAACGCGATTGCCTCCGCCGCGCCCTCGACGGCCAGATACGGCGTGATGCTGTGATAACCCTCCGGTACCGGCTGCCCGCTGGTCATGACTATCCCCCTGAACTCTGGCTACCGCTCAGCCTCGGTTCAGATGGTGGCGCGAAACCCCGCTGCCGCAAGACCCCGATGTTGCGGCCGACCTCGCCGCATGACGCGGACGCGCATGCCTCGCCGATCCTGATCGCGCGGCGCGGTCGGGATGGGCAAAGCGCGGCCTCAAGGCACTGTGAAATAGCGTGCGGCGACACGGCGCGCCTGGTCGGCTGCCTGGCGCGCTATTCTTGCCAGGGATCAGGTCATACGCGCACCGGGCCGCTGGAGCGGCTCATCAAGGCACGCTCTGCACGTCGAGCTTCACCCGGTAGGCGCTGCCATCCGCATCCTGCTGCACCTTGAGCACGACCTGGGAAGGCGGCGAGGTGCTGTGGTCGGTCCACGCCTGGAGCCGCTCGCCCATGGCGAACTCGAAGGCGCTGCCCCGCCGCCAGGTGCGCGGGTACCAGGTCGGGCTGTCCAGGCACTGGTCCAGGTCGGCCGCGAAAGCCTCGAACGTGCCCCGAGCGCCATCCTGCTCGTCCACCGCAAGCGGCGCGCCGTCGCACGAGTAGCGGGCCATCGGCCACGTCCCGCCTTCAATCGTGCAGCGCTCAGTCCCCGGCAGGGTCGTCCGTCCGAGCCATTGCCCCGCGCCGAGCGGGCGGCCGCGCAACGGCGCGAAGCCCGCGGGCTCGCTCGCCACCACGTTTGCCAGGACCGTGCACAGCTGCGGCTCCTGCGCGATCGCCGGCCCCGCCGCCGGCGGAATGGCGGGGATCGCCGCGACCCCGGGCGGCGTGTCCATCCCCGGCGCTGCCGGCGCGCCGTGACACGCCATCAACGCGAGGACCACGGCGATGCCCGGCGCGTGCCGGCGCGCTGAGCGCGCGCTCATCTCAGCGCCGGTCCGGCTCGTCGACCAGCCAGCGCGCGCGGCGCAGATCGGGCCAGCCGTACGCCATCTCCCGGATCGCCGGATAGCTCGTGCCGCGATACGCGAGCGTCTTGGCGATACCGAGAGAGATGCCGCCCAGGCGTTCGTAGAAGCGCCGGCCGAACCCGTTGTCCTCCAGCACCCACACCGCCGCAGACAGCCAGCGGCGGCGGACCAGGCGGCGCGCGGCGTGGGCGATCAGGGAAGTGCCGATGCCGCAGCCCTGCGCTTCCGGCAGGACGTACAGCGCATAGAACTCGCCGCTGTAGCCCGGTATCCGATCGCGGATCGGACCGCACGACACGAATCCGACCACGTCGCCCGCGAGCTCGGCCACCAGGACCGAATCGTCGGCGTCTTCGCGCACCAGGATGCGGTGCCAGAAGGTCGCGCCCTGGGCCTGGCCGAACCCGAGCAGCACCTCGTTCGGCAGCATGCCGAGATAGGCCGCCTGCCAGCTGCGCGATTGAACCCCGGCGATGGCCTCCGCATCACTCGGTCCCGCCGGGCGGACGTGCAGTGCGTCCACGCCGTCGCCCCTACGCTGCACCCGGCGACCACCATCTCACGACTTGCCGAGGGAATCCAGATCGCGCGGCGGCGCCGCGACGATCGGTACGCGGCAACGGCGCGCCCTCTATGTTAAGCCTGCGGAAATGTCCAGGCGGGGAGCGGCTCGGGCGCGAACAGCGCGCTGGCGAGTGCGAGGGCGGGCGTTGGCCGCCGCGCGCCGGAGCCGGCAAGCGTGCGGCGTGCTGGCTGCGCTCGGCCTCGCCTGGTCGCTCGCCGCATGCGCGGAAGCGGACGTCGAGCAACTCAAGATCTGCGAGCGCCTGATCCCGGCGATCGAAGCCGAAAATGCACAGATCGAAGTCGGACGCGGCGCGCCCGACCCCACGGTCGCCGACGCGGTGCGGGTCGAATATCGGGTGATCGGGGCGAACGGACCGACCGATGGCAGCTGGATCTCGTGCCGCTTCGGCGGCAGCGGCTTCGATCGCGACCGGCTCCGTCTGACCGGGGTGGTGACGGCCCGCGAGGGAGCGCTGTCCGAGATCGCCGTGTTCATGCTGCGGCGCTACTGGCTCGACCTATACGAGGCGCAGGGAGCCATTGAGGACGGAGCGGCCGAAAGCGGAGACGCGTGGTTACGTGATCTGCTCTACTTCGTGCAACTCGTGGTCAACGGGCTCACGCTCGGCTGCCTCTACGGCCTGCTCGCGATCGGCTACACCCTGGTCTACGGGATCCTTAACCGAATCAACCTCGCATTCGGCGCGATCGCGATCATCGGCGCCTACATCACCTTCATCGCGGTGACCGCGCTGGCACTGCTCGGGCTCGGACCGCTGCCGCTCGCGCTGCTCGCCGTGATGGCGCTGGTTGCAGGCGTCGGGTCAGTATACGGGCTGGCGACCGAGCGGTTGGTGTTCCGGCCGCTCCGCGAAGTGCCATCCCAGGCGCCGCTGATCGCGACGCTTGGCCTCGCGATTTTCCTCCAGGAGGCGCTCCGCCTGCTGCAGGGCGCCGACGACCGGTGGGTGCAGCCGGTGTTCTCGGGCGCGCATCAGCTGAGCGCCGCACCGGGGTTCGCGCTCACGATCAACAGCTCGCAGATCATCGTGATCGCCCTCGCGGCCACTCTGTACGCCGGGCTGTGGCTGGTGATCGCCCGGACGCGCTTCGGCCGCGCCGTGCGGGCCTGCGCCGATGACGTGGCCATGGCGGCGCTGTGCGGCGTCAATGTCGAGCGCACGGTGGCCCTGACCTTCGCGCTCGGCTCGGCCTACGCCGCGATCGCCGGCTTCGTGGTGCTGCTGCGTTATGGCGGCGTCAGCTTCCACGAAGGCTTCCTGCTCGGCTTCAAGGCGTTGACCGCGGCGATCGTCGGCGGCATCGGCTCGGTCCCGGGCGCGATGCTGGGCGGCGTCCTGATCGGGGCGCTCGAGATCTTCTGGGCCGGGTACCTCAATCTCGCCTATCGGGACGTCGCGACCTTCGCCGTGCTCGCCGCGGTCCTGATCTGGCGGCCGCACGGCCTGCTCGGCCAACCGGTCCGTCTCGCCAACGACGCCTTCCGGCCGCGCCCGTCCTAACGGCGGCGACCCCTCCCTCCGATCACGCTTGTCCTTAGTGCCGGCGGCGCCTCCCCGCCGGGCCCGGACCTGATCGCTCAGCCGTAGCGCGCGAGAATCGCGTCGACCTCGCCGAGCTCGGCCGGAGTGAGCCGCCAGCCGGCAGCGCGCGCGTTCAGCGCCACCTGCTCGGGCGAGGTCGCCCCGGCGATGACCGAGGCCACCGCCGGGCGCGACAGGGGCCAGGAGATCGCGAGCTCGAGCAGGCTATGGCGGCGCGCCGCAGCAAACGCCGTGAGCGCCTCGACCAGGGCGAGATTGCGCTCCGCGAGCAGGTCTGCGAACCGCCCCTCCGCGAGCCGGGTGCCCTTAGGCGCCGGGCGGCCGCGCCGGTATTTGCCGGTGAGAAGGCCGCTGGCCAGCGGGAAATACGGGATGAAGGCCAGCTCAAGGCGCTCACACTCGGCCAGCACCTCGCGCTCCGGTTCGCGCTGCAGGAGGCTGTATTCGTTCTGCACCGAGACGAACCGGGCCGCGCCCGGACGGGCCTCCGCATGCGCCTCCCGGAGCTGCGCGCCCGAGAAGTTCGAGCAGCCGATCTCGCGCACCTTGCCGGCCTTGACCAGCTCGTCCAGCGCCGCGAGCGTGTCCGCGATCGGCACCTCCGGATCGGGCTGGTGGAGCTGGTAGAGGTCGACGCGCTCGGTGTTCAGCCGGCGGAGGCTGTCCTCGAGCGCACGGCGCACGTATTCGGGCCTCGCGCCGCGTCGCTGCTCGTCGACCGCCATGCCGAACTTGGTCGCGAGCACCACCTGATCCCGGCGCCCCGCGAGCGCACGCCCGAGGTACTCCTCGCTCTTGGTGCCGCCGTAGATGTCGGCGGTGTCGAGGAAATTGATGCCGGCGTCGAGCGCCGCATGCACAACGCGGGCGGTGGCGGCGGCATCGAGGCGACCGCCGAAGTTGTTGCAGCCGAGCCCGACCAGCGAGACCTCGAGCGCGCCGATGCGTCGCGTTTCCATGAGCGTGCCATCCCTCGTTGCTTGCATTCGTCCGGGAGGTCATAGCGCAAAACCGGCCGCGCGCACGACCGCAGGACTTCCCGCCCGCCCGGCGATCGCCTAGTAAACCACAATCGGCGGCGCGAGACCGGTCGCCTCAGAACCAAGCGTTCGGGTCTAGGGACAGGCGGGATGCGGTGACCACGCCGTGGGCGCCCCATCTCAGCCCGCCACAGCAAGCGGCACATCAAACGCGCGGCGCGATGGCGCCGGGAGGCAGACGCATGGCAGTCAACCGTCGAATCGTTCTGGCCTCACGGCCGCAAGGTCGACCGTCTGCAGCCAACTTCCGCCTGGAGGAGGCGCCGGTGCCGGAGCCGGGCCCCGACCAGGTCCTGTGTCGCACCATCTATTTGTCGCTCGACCCGTACATGCGCGGGCGCATGAGCGACGCCCCGTCCTACGCCAACCCGGTGCAGATCGGGCAGACCATGCAGGGCGGCATTGTTGGCCAGGTGGTGCGGTCTCACCTTGCCGGTTTCGCGCCCGGCGACTTTCTGGTCGGCTATGGCGGCTGGCAGGAGTACGCCCTGTTCGGCGCGGGCGAGGCGCGCAGGATCGATCCCGAGCTCGCGCCGATCTCGACCGCTCTGGGCGCGCTCGGCATGCCGGGTCAGACCGCCTACGTGGGCCTGCGCGAGATCGGGAGGCCCAAGGAGGGCGAAACGCTGGTGGTGGCCGCGGCGTCCGGCCCGGTCGGCTCGATGGTCGGCCAGATCGCCACGATCAGAGGTTGCCGCGTGGTCGGCATCGCCGGTTCTGCGGACAAGTGCGCCTACGTCACCGGCGAGCTCGGCTTCGAGGCCTGTCTCGATCACCGCGCGCCTGACTTCGAGGATGCGCTGCGCGCCGCCTGCCCCGACGGCATCGACATCTACTGGGAGAACGTCGGCGGCCGCGTGTTCGAGACGGTGCTGCCGCTGTTCAATGACTTCGCGCGCGTGCCGGTGTGCGGCCTGATCGCCTGGTACAACGCGACAGAGCTGCCGCCCGGGCCGGATCGCACGCCGCTGCTGCTGCGCCGCACGTTGGTCCGGCGTCTGACCGTGCGCGGTTTCATCGTCTGGGATTTCGACCCCGGCGACTTCGAGCGCGAGGTCGGGGCATGGATCAAGACCGGCCGCATTCGCTACCGCGAGGATATCCGGCAGGGGCTGGAGAACGCACCCGCAGCCTTCATCGGTCTTTTGGACGGCGCGAACTTCGGTAAGCTGCTGGTGCGCGTCGCGCCCGATCCGACGCTTTGAACTGAGGGGAAGCACCATGCAGATCGCGGCAGACCGGCTCCGCCCTCTTGCGGCCAGGATTCTCGCGGCCGCCGGCTCCTCCAGGGACGAGGCCGACAAGGTCGCGCAGAAGCTGGTCGGCGCCAATCTCGCCGGGCACGACTCGCATGGCGTGATCCGCGTCCCGCAGTACGTCGGACAGGTGCGGGACGGCACGATCGTGCCCAACCAGAACGTCGAGGTGGTGCGGGAGACCGAGGCCGTCACCGTGCTCGATGGCCACTTCGGCTACGGCCAGATCGTCGGCGAGCAGGCGGTGCAGGCCGCGATCGACAAGGCGCGGCGACATGGCATCGGCATGGCGGCGCTGCGCCACTCGGCCCACCTCGGGCGGCTTGGCGACTGGGCCGAGATGGCGGCCGCCGCCGGCCTCTGTTCGCTGCACTTCGTCAACGCGACCGGCATTCCGCTCCGCGTCGTGCCCCACGGCGGGCGCGATGGCCGCGGCACCACCAATCCGATCGCCATGGGCATTCCGGTCGAGGGCAGCGGCCCGGTGGTGCTGGATTTTGCCACGTCCGCGATCGCCGAGGGCAAGGTCAGGGTGGCGCGCAACAAGGGCGTCGCGATCCCGCCCGACTGCCTGCTCGATGCCGCGGGCCAGCCGACCACCGACCCGAGCCAGCTGTACACCGATCCGCCCGGCAATCTGGTGCCGTTCGGCGGCGCCACCAGCGGGCACAAGGGCGGCGCGCTCTGGCTGCTGGTCGATCTGCTGGCAGGCGGCCTGACCGGCGGCGGCTGCAGCCGGCCGCCGGAGGGGGCCGCGCGGTTTTCCAGCAGCATGCTGTCGATCGTGATCGCGCCGGACGCGTACGCCGATGCCGGCGCAATCGGCGGCGAGATCCGCCGCTACGTCGAGTTCGTCAAGGGCGCGCGGCCGCGGGCGCCTGGCGGCGAGGTGCTGCTGCCGGGCGAGCCGGAGCGGCGCACGCGCGCCGAGCGCCTCGCGAGCGGCATTCCGGTCGATGCGACCACGTGGGACCAGATCATCGCATCGGGCGTGCAGGTCGGCCTCGGGCGCGCCGACCTCGAGGCGATGGCGGCTTGAACGCATGTGCTTGATGATTGGACCAAGACGCGCCATGATCGGCGCAAATCAGGTCGACGGGGCGGGCTGCAACAGAGCCGGGGAGCAAGGAGCGCGGCGCAGCGCGCGGCAGGGTACTCGGGGCAACAACTCGAACGGGATGGGCGTGCACCATGGCATCGGTTGACATCGGCAAGGTCGACAAGTTCTTCGGCTCGACCCAGGTCCTGTACGGCGTCGAGATCGACATCGGCGACGGCGAGTTCGTGGTGCTGGTCGGCCCCTCGGGCTGCGGCAAGTCCACCCTCTTGCGCATGATCGCGGGGCTGGAGGAGATCAGTCGCGGCGAGATCGCGATCGGCGGCCGGGTGGTCAACAACGTGCCGCCCAAGGACCGCGACATCGCCATGGTGTTCCAGAATTACGCGCTGTACCCGCACATGACGGTGTACGACAACATGGCGTTCTCGCTGAAGCTGGCGAAGGCGCCCAAAGACGAGATCCAGCGGCGGGTCCAGCAGGCGGCGGAAATCCTCGGCCTGCAGACGTTCCTCGCGCGCTATCCCCGCCAGCTGTCCGGCGGCCAGCGCCAGCGCGTCGCCATGGGCCGCGCGATCGTGCGCGACCCGCAGGTGTTCCTGTTCGACGAGCCGCTGTCCAACCTCGACGCCAAGCTGCGCGTGCAGATGCGCACCGAGATCAAGGAGCTGCATCAGCGACTCAAGACCACTTCGGTCTACGTCACCCACGACCAGATCGAGGCCATGACCATGGCCGATCGCATCGTGGTCATGCACGACGGCGTGGTCGAGCAGATCGGCGAGCCGCTCGACCTCTACGACAAACCGGCCAATCTGTTCGTCGCCGGGTTCATCGGCTCGCCCGCGATGAACTTCATCGAGGGCACGATCAAGCGCAACGGCGGCGTCAGCGCGGTCGCCAAAGACGGCACCGCATTGCCGCTGCCGCCGACCGCCGGCGGTCGCGACGGCCAGAGCGTGGTGTACGGCATTCGGCCGGAGCATCTCGACCTCACCGACGGCGTCAACGGTCTCGCCGCAGAGGTCGTGGTGGTCGAGCCGACCGGCGCCGAGATCCTGGTGTTCACGCATCTCGCCGGGCAGGAAGTCGCCGTGGTGTTCAAGGAGCGGCACCTGTTCAATCCCGGTGACAGGATCGGCCTGGCGCCGCACCACGGCACCATCCACCTGTTCGACAAGGAAACCGGCGCGCGGATCGAGACCTGATCACCAGGCGCCTTATCGAGCCCTCCCGTCTGGACGGTGCGCGATCGTAATCGTGGCGCGGCTCAGCGTGCGGTTGGCGCATCCCAGCCAGGATCCAGCCATCCGCTGACCGCCGCTGCGGGGCGCTGTTCGACTTAAACGGCAGGCCTCGCGGCGACGCGCACGGCTCCTGCAGGGGCACCCTCTCGCGGCTCGCGTATTCACACGATCGACTTGGGCATTCTGCGACCATTCAGGATTCTGAGACCATTCAGAAGCGCGCCGGTGTCGGCGATAGAGCCGGATGGCGAACCGACTGGCGGTCTATGCTTGGTATGCTCTTGTCGCCAATGCCCGGTGACCCATACTCCCGTCCGTGTACGAACTCGACCACAGGTGGGTCGCACTACCGGTTTCTCGACGCGCCCGGGCGGAAGAGAGCGGGCAAGCACAAATCGGGGAGTGGAGAACCATGACTGACAGTCTGCAGAGTTCCGTCGATGCCATTTTGCGCAAGGTGACCTCCGGGAGTCCGCGCGTGCCCGGCGTGGTCGCGATGGCGACCGATCGTAACGCGAACATCTACGAAGGCGCCGCCGGCAAGCGCGTGCTCGGTCGGGACGCTGACATGACCACCGACACCGTCTTCGCCATCTTCTCGACGACCAAGGCGATCACCGGCACGGCGGCGCTGCAGCTCGTCGAGGACGGCAGGCTCGATCTCGACGCGCCGGCCAAGACCTACGCTCCCGAGATCGGCAAGCTGCAGGTCCTGGAGGGCTTCGACCGCCAGGGCCAACCTCGGTTGCGCCCGCCCAGGCGCGACGTCACCACGAGGATGCTGCTGCTGCACACCGCGGGCTTCGGCTACGACTTCTTCAACGAGAATTACAACCGCCTCGCCCAGGAGCACGGGCAACCGAGCGTGCTCACGGCATCGAAGGCGGCGCTCAACACGCCGCTGCTGTTCGATCCCGGGGACGAGTGGGAATACGGTTCGAACATCGACTGGGTCGGTCAGGTCGTTGAAGGCATCACCGGCAGGCGACTGGGCGAGATCATGGAGGAGCGGATCTTCGCGCCGCTCGGAATGGAAAGCAGCGCCTTCAAGCTGACGGAGGACATGCGCTCGCGCCTGGCGGGGATGCATCAGCGCGAGGCCGACGGCTCGCTGACGCCGATGGCCGACTTCGAGCTGCCGCAGGACCCGGAAGTCCACATGGGCGGCCACGCGCTCTACTCGACCGTGGGGGACTACTGTCGGTTCATCCGCATGTGGCTGAACGACGGCGCCGGGCCGCACGGGCGCGTCCTGAAGCAGGAAACCGTGCTCGCGGCGGAGAAGAACAATCTCGGGCGCATGAAGATCAAGGGCCTGCCCGGCGTGATCCCGACGCTGTCCAACTATGCGGAGTTCTTCCCCGGCATGCCCAAGTCCTGGGCATTGACCTTTATGATCAACGACGAGGATGCGCCGACCGGCCGCCCCGCGGGATCCCTCGCCTGGGCGGGCCTGCCCAATCTTTACTACTGGATCGATCGCAAGAACAGCATCGGCGGCTTCTGGGCGACCCAGGTCTTTCCGTTCGCCGATCCGACCTCGGTCGGCGGCTATCTCGAGTTCGAGACCGCGGTCTACGACGGCCTGTCCTCGCGCCAGGCGGCGTAGCCGCGCAGATTCTCGCGCGCGCAGCACGGGGAGCCCCGGCGGCGCGGTCGGGCCGCGCCGCCCGCCATTCCTTGAATCTGACCTTCGCCACTTGAAGTTCGTCGTTGGTCAAGATCTCGGGATGCATGCGACCCCGCGGGCAACCAGGCCGGTGCAGGATTAGGAACACGTCGTGCCAGGCCTGTCGTCGCTCGTCTGCGGTCGCCTGTTCGACCGAGGGTCAAAATTCTCCGGCAGCATCGAAGCCGTGGGCGAACCTGCTTAGGGGAGGCGCGCGGGGGTCGCGGACCGCTGCTCCGCCGATAACACGGCGCGGCTCAGCTGCGCGCCTTCAGGATGTCGCGGATCTCCTGCAGCAGCACTTCCTGGCGCGGCGCCTCCGGCGGCTCTGCTGGCTCTTCCGACTGCTGCCGGCGCAGCTGGTTCATGCCTTTGACCAGAACGAAGATGGCGAGCGCGACGATGATGAAGTTGATCACCGCGTTGATGAACGCGCCGTAGGCAATCACCGGCGCCCCGGCAGCCCGCGCGGCCGCCAGCGAGGGGTAATCCTGGCCGGACAGATTGATGAACAGATTGGAAAAGTCGACCTGGCCGATGATCAACCCGAGCGGCGGCATGACTACGTCATTGACCAGCGAGTTGACGATCGCGCCGAACGCGGCGCCGATGATCAGGCCGACCGCCAGATCGACCACGTTGCCGCGCATGGCGAACTCTTTGAATTCCTGAAACAGATCCCATGAGGGCTGGCGGGCAAGTTAGCTTGTCGGCTGCCACTGCAAGCCCGGAGGATGTGATCATGCCGCAGGCGCCTTCTTTCCCCGATCGTCCTGCTAACCTCGATTACGATCGGACGCTCATCCTGGCA
>JBKPNX010000141.1:0-11737 GCA_046732855.1 Pseudomonadota bacterium | reverse complement strand
GAGGTTGCTCGCAGCCGACGGTGGGAGGGGAGGATGCCAGCGGATGAGTCGAGCTATCTCTCCGGCGTTGATGTGTCCCATTACCAGGGCGAGGTGGACTGGCCGTCCGTCGCGGCGAGCGGCGTGAGCTTCGCCTTCATCAAGGCCACCGACGGCATAGACGACATTGACCCGCGCTTTGCGCAGAATTGGGCCGGCGCGAAGGCTGCCGGGATCGTCCGGGGTGCCTATCACTTCTTCCGCCCACGCCTCGATGCGCAACAACAGGCGGCGCATTTCCTGCGCGTCGTCGCGATGGACAACCTGGCGTTGCCGCCCGCGCTCGACGTGGAAGTTACGGACGGCCTCGCTCCACCGGCGCTTCAGGCGGGCATCAGCACTTGGCTGGAGGCCGTTCAGGCGGCCTGCAACTACACACCGATCGTCTACACCGATCCGTCGTTCTGGCGGAAGAACTGCGCCGGCGATTTCAGCGCGTCTCCTTTATGGCTTGCCTGTTATGCGGCCGAACCCGAGATACCTTCGACCTGGCAGGCGTGGACCTTCTGGCAGCATACCGACCGTGGAAGCGTGAATGGTATCACGGGCCAGGTCGACCTCAATTACTGCGCACTTTCGTACGCCGCTCTGCGGCAACTAGGCGCTCACTGAAGCCGGCAGGAGGCCCGACGCCCTCTGCCAGGTCGCGCGACGAGGTCGCCGATCATGACCTCGGTCGGTGGCAACTGGTCACAGCGCCGCCACAGCTAGAACCTGACCCACCACCGTGAGCAACCCGCTTGCTGCCGCGAGCACCTTGCCCACGTCATTGATGTCCGCGAGGGCATTCTGAACGCCGGCGATCGCGTCGTTCAGTTCCGCTTGGCAGGCATCGATATTCTTCTGAATCTGGGCGAACTGAGCATCCTCGAGCTGGGCGATACGCGCGTCGAGCAAGATCAGCAAGTCGGCGTTCTGCCCCTGCTGCGCCGCGCTGCAGCTCATCACCTGAGCCTGCCAATCGGCGGACGTCAGCTTGGTCCTCAGCGCCTCGAGTTGGGCTAACGTCTTCCCCTTGAGATCTTCGGTGTCATTCGCCATGGGCAGCTCCAGTTCCCTCTAGTTGGCAGGCCCGCCTGGCTCCGATGCGGTCGGCGCCGCGCCTTTGATCGCTGTTACCATTGCCACCAGGCGATTGACATCGTTGTCCAGCTGGGTGAACAGCCCGGCGGACCCATTGCCCTCCGCCATGGCGATGAAGGAGATCTTCAGATTCTCGGCCGCTGCGGCGGCGGCATTGAGCGCCGCCACCGACGGGGTCTGGCCATCCGCCAAAGCGCTCGCCCGCAATGCTTTCCAATCTGAGGGAAGCGGATTGCTCGACACGTAAGGCTCGATCACGCTCTTGAATTCCTCCTCCTGCTGCTCCGCCGCCAGCTCTGATTGTAAGTCGTCGGCCACCGCTTGCAGGAAAGACCGCTGCAACTCAATCGCCTGGACGATGTCATCGCCGTGCTCTCGGAGCTCCCGCTCCACCGCTGCGCTCCGGAACTCGGCCACAAGCGGAGGCGTGACCGCGCCGGTGATGCTGGCCACGGATCGACCGCCGATCTCGTACGCGGCAATATTCTTGTCGAGCGCACCCATTTGGTTGACGAGCGCTTCCGCCTCGGCGCCGATGGCACTGTCACCGCTGGTCTGGCCCAGTGCCATCAACGTTACGAAATAGGCCTTCAGCAACTGGGCATGATCGCCGACGTCGGCGAAAATCTTTGCGCGCTCCCGATAGGCGTCGTTGGCTCCAAGCAACGCCGTCCTTCTGGCCTCGCTTGAGGCTTCGGCGTGCGCCATGATCAACGTGTCGGAGTTGGATGCGATCGCTTCGTCCAGGGCATTGTTTAGCAGCGGCGACAGGCTGTCGGCGAATTTGATCCCCGATTGCGCCACCCTTTCGACCTCCGCGGGCGGCGGCGTCGCGCATGCCGCCAAGCCCAGGATTGCCAGCGTGAGGGCAATGCACGCCTTCCCTGGTTTTGCGATCATGTCGATGATGCCGCTCGATTGCGGCATGCCCGGCAGGCGCAGACCAACACCGGAAACGTCCCTACCGCTCACGGCGCAAGGAGCGCGCGCGAGCCAACTTAATGGGTTCCTCCCTTTTCATCTCCTGTGCGACCCGGGTAGCATTTCTGTCCTGTGATGCGGCCGAGTGCTCCTTCTGCGGTCTGCTTAAAGTAACGTCGAGCGCACGCCTCTATGCCGCTTCCGCACGCGCAAAAGTTATGGCACGCCGGATCCACAAAGCCAATAGCATGCTCCACCTGGAATAAGGCGAGATGGGGCCGATACGATTCCTCCCGGTACTTTGCTGGCGGGTCGTCCTGCCGGACCTAAACTGAAAATCAACTACGGTTCTGCGACGGCGGCGAACGCTTGACGTTGGAGGGACCGGGTTCGCTAAACCTGCTCCCGGCGCTGACCACGAAATCTCGGGCAAAGCGCTCGCTGAAACCGCACAGGAAGCCTACCGTCCATGCCAGGTACGGCGCAGAGGGGCCGGCCAGGTCGACGCCCTGGAACGAGACCATCCCAGCCCTCAGGACCGAGAACACTAAGACCACTATGGTGGCCGCCAGGAAAGGCTTCCGGATCACTGAGATAAAAATGAGAAGGGGACTGAGAGTGGGGTCTGACAAAAAATCCTGAATGCGTGCCAATATGCTAACAATTCCGCCAATGAAAGCGGCATGGATGGCGATGATCAGCAATGCGACTGAGCCATCGTTAAGGGAGGCGAATAGATCGTAGGTCCCTGCCAGATTTTGTACGATTCCTCGATGGCCAGTCATCATTAACCAAAGGAGGAAAAATGCTAAAATGAATGCGAAGGCCAATGCAGAAAGTACGGCGTTGATAGCTGTAGTCCCGCACATGTAGCCAAACGCACGAGTAATCCCGCGCGAAGCTCTGTCGTTAACAGTCTCGAGTTCCAGCCGAATGCTTCTGGCCAATAGCAGATTAGGTTCTTCAGCCGCTAGAACATCGAACGCCAGTTCGAAGTAGACTTGGTTAAGCGCAACCGCCTTCGAAGGCATGCTGGCCAGCAGTCGAGTCAAGCTGGCGATTTCGGCCTGGACGTCGTCAGCCAGCTTGGCGGCGAGTCTGGGCTCGATGCGAACGATCAGAGACCGGACGAAGGCACGGTAAGTTTTCGGATCCTCAATAGATATATCGTCGAATTGGCCCGTGGAATCGGGTCGGACCGGCCGCTCACTTTGCGGCTGCTGTCCCCAGTCAGTCGCCGGTTTCGCTTCCTCTTGGAGGCCCGTCATCGCTCCCGGGCACCTGGAGGATTTACATCATCTCGCCGTGCACGCCGACGGGCGCTTTGGAAGGTGCCGGCACGCAAATGGCTGTCCGCGAGTCGCGGGAGCCACTCGGCGTTGTCGAATCCAATACCGGCACGCCGCAGACAACAAGCCGGCGGTGCTTCCGAACGTCGAAACCACAGTTTTGCGCTGACCGCATTCTGAGCAGCCACCCACATTCCTCCCAGGTGGCACAGCCTCGTCACATCTGGACGGATTCAGATTACTAGAAGGCGCGCGGAACTCAAGCGGTTAAGGCCAGACCTTTCCATATGGTTTGAATTTGTAGCCACTGACCGGCGGAGGCAAACACGGGGCACCAGTACAACTGCTCCTGTCGATGACTGCCATCACCCAGCGGGACTCGGCGAGCGCTCGCCATGGCCTTCGACATTTCATCGGTATGGCGCTACTTCCTTCTTGAACCGGGCCTCTCCGGATGGCCTCCATGGCTCGGCGCGATGGTATACCTTGACGGGCTGCCGGCGCCGCTTTGGCCGCACGGCATCTGGCCGCTCGTGGAAAAGCACCCTCGCCAAACCGATCTCAGCCCAGTGGATCGGGCCCGACGCTTGGTGCCATCGCCATACCTTCTCGACGATGTGGTCCGGGATCGACGGTCGAGACGAAAGGTTTGGGGTGGCGGTCAGTCTGATGCCCGAATATGTCGGCTTGCCGGCAAGGAACGGCCTGTCGGGTAAGCGAGCCGCCGGGGCGGAGGCATGGCGCGGGTAGATGCGCTATGGAAATATTCCTATGATCAGTTAAGATAGGAGTGAGGAGGTCCGGAGCCTCCCACCCCCACCCACTCCCCTTTCCAGCCAAGGATCACCACGATGTCCAGTATAGGCGCCGCGCCGCGCGCGGCCGGTCCCGTGTCCCATGCCCGCGCCGCGGCGAGCCGCCAGAATGGCGCGAAGTCGGGCGGGCCAATGACGCCCGAGGGCAAGGCGCGTTCCGCGCAGAATGCGCTGAAGCACGGCATGCGCGCGCAGCAGCATCTCGTGCTGCCCGAGGAGGACGCTGCCGAGTTCGCCGCGCTCGAGGCCGCGCTCCTCGAGGAGCTCGCCCCGGTCGGTGCGCTCCAGGCCGTGCTCGCGCGCCGCGTCGCGGTCGCGGCGTGGCGCCTCGCGCGGGCGGACCGGATCGAAGCCGAGCTGTTCGAGGAGCGCCGGATCGCGGACGGCGGGCTCGGGCTCGCGCTGATCCGGGACGGCAACGGCACGCGCTCGTTCGAGACCGTTGGCGGGAGCCAGCACCGACCTTGGTGGTCGGTGCGCTCCGACCAACCGCTATCGCGGCGCGGCGATGGCCGAGTTCTGGCGCGCGCTCAAGACGCTGAAGGCGCTTCAGGCCGAGCAGGCGGCGATGGCGGGGCAGACGATCGAGACCGCTCCCGCTTTGGCGGCGACCTCGCTCCGGCCCGCGGCGCGGCCACGGCTTGCCGATCGCGCGCCACGGAACGAACCCGAGCACGGGGCGCTGCCCCGACCAGAATACGTCCGTAGCGAGCCGCCGACGCCCGGCACGCTGCATGAGCCGGCTGCCGCGTGGCTGCCGAACGAACCCGCGGCGCCGCGGTTGCGGAACGAACCCAAGCCTGGTCGGGATCCGCAGGAAGCCCGGTCGATCCGCCGCGCGACCGCGGCCGCGTGAGCCGCGATCCCGCGGTCGATTACCTGCTTTCGTGACGCGGGACTGATCCCGACAGAATTGGTCAATGCGGATCTCCAGAAACGCTGACCGGGCGATCATCGATGAGCGAAAAGGTCCGGGACTATCTCCTCGATCCGTTGCACGCCCGCGGCGGCCACAAGGCCTGGAGTTCGCGGCCGCGCTGCGCTGTGAGCGCTTCGATCATGCGCGTTGATCGGCAGATCCGAGAGGGTGTCCGGAGCACGAGTCGATGCTCATCGATCGGACACCTCACGGCGAGCGGTTTCGGGTGGAGATCCCCGTCGCCGGCCCGCGGGATCGGCGGTCGTGCGCACGCTCTCGATCATCGGGACTGCGAAGCTGTCCCACGGCTCACCTGCGCCTGCCTGCTCAGGTTGAACCCGCCGGCAGCGCCGCCGCGATTGCCGCGTTTCGAGCTGCTGCAAGCGGTCTATCTCGCCGGAGCG
The DNA here is from genome assembly GCA_046732855.1 of Pseudomonadota bacterium. Taxonomy (GTDB): domain Bacteria; phylum Pseudomonadota; class Alphaproteobacteria; order Geminicoccales; family Geminicoccaceae; genus JBKPNX01. Next base: position 6,267 of record JBKPNX010000141.1, on the reverse strand, counting down.
CACCCCGGCCTCGGCTTGGTCATAGGAGATGCGGCACCATCGTCGCGACGCTTCATCGATCGGGGGCCATCGGGCTCGAGAAAGGCCATGGGCAACGATGGCGGGCCGGCCGCGGCGTCGCCGGGCGCGTCATCGACAAATAAGATCGTCACGTGGACCGCGCCCTCGTCGCGCACCGTCGTCACCCGCCCCGGCGCCCCCGTGGCCAGATGCTGCATCCGCTGGTTTTGCGGCAGGATCTCGGCGACGAACCCACGCACGCCGCGACTCACCGCGTATTCCTGGAGGCGTGCCTGGAGTGCACTCCCGAGGCCCAGTCCCTGCCATTCCGGCGCGACCATGAAGGCGGTCTCGGCGAGGTTGGTCGTGGGGCTGAGAAAGTAGCAGGCGCTGCCCACGACCTCCTCGTTTTCGCGTGGCCCGGTCACGCCTAGGAAAGCGACCTCGGTCTCATGATTGACGTTGCAAAGGTTCTGCAGTTCCGCGTACGACAGCGAGCGAATTCGCCGGAAGAATCGCGTGTAGACGTCGTCCGGCGACAGGCGATGGAACAATGCCTGCAGCGCCGCGGCGTCGGCGGCCCGCGCCGGGCGGATCAGGACCTTGGCTCCGTTCTTCAGTTCGACCGCGCGCTCCTCGTGCACGAGATATGCGGCGTGGGAGGCGAGGTATTGCTCGGACGGGACGTAGCCCAGCCGCTTGGCACTCTCGAGCAGCTGCTCGCGCCAGCGTGGGTGCGCGATCTCGATCAGCGCCACCGCCCGCTCCCGGATCGACCTTCCGAACAGATATGCGATGCCGTATTCGGTGATCACGTAGTGGACATCGGACCTCGCGATCCCCACCCCATCGCCGGCCTCGAGCAGAGGCTTGAGCCTGGAGGCGCCATCGTCCGTGGTGGACGCCAGGCAGATGATCGGCTTGCCGCCGGGGGATCGCGCCGCGCCCCGGATGAAAGCTGCCTGAGTGGATACGCCGCCATAAAACCGACCTTCGAACTGATCGACGCAGACCTGGCCCGTCAGGTCGATCGCGAAAGCCTGGGTGATCGATACCATGCGCGGATTAGCGGCGACCTCCTGAGGATCGCAGACCTGATCGATCGGCAGGAACAGAAATTGGGGATTGTCGTGAATGAAGTCGTAGAGCCGCCGCGTGCCCAGGCAATAGCTGGTGACGATGCGGCCGTGGTGGCGCGTCTTGCGGCGGCCGGTCACCACGCCGGCCTCGATCAGCTCGATGATGCCGTCGGTGATGACGTCGCTGTGGATGCCGATGTCGCGACGGTCCCTGAGATGCGGCAACGCCGCGTTGGGGACGCGCCCGAGCCCGATCTGGAGCGTCGAGCCGTCGTCGATGATCGAGGCGATATAGCGCGCGATGCGTTCCCCGATCTCGCCGATCTCGGGATGGCGGTACTCCACCACGGGTGTGTCGACCTTCACGAGCGCATCGAAGCGTCCAAGATGGACGAAGCTCTCGCCGTGCGTGCGGGGCATCGCCGGGTTGACCTCGGCGATGACGCGGCGGGCCACGCTCAGAACCGCGGGCGCAAGATCCACGGACACCCCGAGACTGACGTAGCCTCGGGGATCGGGCGGGGACACCTGAAGCAAGGCCATGTCGATCGGCAGCCGGCCGCTCGCCAGGAGTACCGGCACCTCCTCGAGCGAAATCGGCACGTAGTCGAGCTGGCCGCTTTCGGCGAGCCCTTCGACGTCGCTTCCGACGAAGAAGGTCCGATGCCGGTAGCGGGTCTGGCAGGCGCCTGTCGTCATCGGCAGCGCCGACGTGGTGACGAAGCTCACGAACTCGAGGTCGGGCGGGCCGGGTTGCATCCCCTCCAGCCCAAGGAGCAGGCTGCGCGGCGCAGCGCATCCGGTGCCGAGATAGATCCGGCTGCCCGGCCGGATCGTGGCCAGCGCCTGCTCCAGGCTGACGAGCTTCGACGTGTAGTCAGTTTCCTGACCGCCCATGTCGACCATCCCGCCCCTACCCGACATTCCCCAGATGCCGGTCTTTTACAGTCGAATTTGCGCCTTTCCAGCGCAGCGAGCAAGCCGCCGCGCCGACTCAGAGCCTGCATGAGACCGCCGCGCCACTGCCAACCGAACGAACCCGAGAGCGGCGGTGGGACCCAGGTATCCGCGAACCGACAGTGCCGGCCGAGCTTGGGGGCCCGAGCCGCCAGGCCCCGATCGCCGGGTCTGGCGCTGCCCTGTGAGGCTTGCCCTGCATTGGGGCCGCCCGCATGATCGAGACCACCGCAGCGATTGCCGACCAGGAGGCACCATGCTGGAAACCACCATCGCCGGCAGCCTGCCGAAACCGGCATGGCTGGCCGAGCCCGAGAAGCTCTGGCCGGCATGGCGGCAGGAGGGCGCCGAACTCGAGCGCGCCAAGCGCGACGCCGCGCTGGTCTGGCTGAAGGAGCAGGAAGCCGCCGGCATCGACATCGTCTCCGATGGCGAGCAGTTCCGGGTCCATTTCGTGCACGGCTTCCTCGAGCAGATCGAGGGCATCGATTGGACGAGAAAAACCAAAATGGGCATCCGCGACAACCGCTACGTCGTGGACGTGCCCACGGTCACCGCTCCGCTCAGACGGCGCGGCTCGGTCCACGGCGAGCAGGTGCGTTTCACCCGTGCTTACACCGCGCGCCGGCTCAAATTCACGCTGCCGGGCCCGATGACCATCTGCGACACGATCGCCGATGCCCACTACGGCCGGCGCGCCGACATGGCGATGGCATTCGCCGAGCTCCTGAACGAGGAAGCGCGCGAGCTCGAGGCGGCGGGGGTCGACGTCATCCAGTTCGACGAGCCGGCGTTCAACGTGTTCATGGACGAGGTCAAGGACTGGGGCATCGCCGCCCTGCACCGCGCGATCGAGGGCCTCCGCTGCCCGACCGCAGTGCACATCTGCTACGGCTACGGCATCGAGGCGAACATCCGCTGGAAAGAGACCCTCGGCGCGGAATGGCGTCAGTACGAAAAGATCTTCCCGGCGCTCAATGCCAGCCGGATCGCGCAGATATCGCTGGAGTGCGCCAACTCTCGCGTGCCGCTGTCGCTGCTCGGCCTGCTCAAGGACAAGGTCATTCTACTGGGAGCGATCGACGTCGCCTCACGTACGGTCGAAACCCCGGAACAGGTGGCCGCTGTGATCCGCGATGCGATTCGCTACGTCGATCCCGAACGGATCCTGCCCTGCACCAACTGCGGAATGGCGCCGCTGCCGCGCGAGGTCGCCTTGGGCAAGCTGCGGGCGCTTGGCGCCGGGGCCGCGATGGCCCGCGCGCAACTTCGCGGCTGACACCTGGATCTGCATGCTATCTGCAGATGCTGCCGGGCCCTTCACTGGGGTCGCAGATTCCGCCCGTACAGGCCCGGCGGCGGCCAGCGGGCCCCGGCAGCACGAGGCCAGTGAGGCCGCCGCCTCGCCTGCGCCTACATCTTTTCTTTGGTCTCCTCGGCGGTATTGCTCATCGCCCGGCCACCGGCAGACACATCCTTGCCCATGCCCTCGACCGTATTGCAGCCGCTCAGCGCCGACATCATGAACAGCGCGGCGATCACTCCCAACAGCCAGCCGAGCTCGGGGCGCGTGCGACTCAAAGCCTTCACCATGCGTTCCTCCTCCGGATGCGCAGGACTGAATTTTGAATGTCCGGATCAGGTGAAAGGTTCCGCGCTGCACGGTGATGCTCAAGTTCAGCCCGCGCTGGTCATCCGCGTCGTTCCAAAGCGAGCCGCGGATCCGCCATCGCGCAGGCGGTTGCCCGATAACCGAAATCCAGGCTCGCGGGCAGCGACTCGGGGCCTGATCTCGCGGTCAAGGCCCGGCAGCCAAGCCGCCTGGCGACGGCAGTGATTTCGGCAGAAGGACGGAGAACGCCCACCGGGCCCGGCATGATGGTCGGCTGTTGAACGCACTCCTATGGTTTTATGCAGGTGCTCTGCTAAACCTGCGGGATCGCCGTGACCCAGGCGTCCGCGTCCAAGGAGGATCGATCGATGGCTAAGGAAGTGGAGACCGCGAGCAAGGAGGCGGATCAGGAGCTAGACGCGATCAGAGAACATGTCGAAGCCCTGCGCACCGAGCTGGCGATGTTGACCAAGCACGTCAAAGGCTTGAGCAGCGCCGCGCTGGCGAGAGCCCAGACCGCAGGGGCGCTCAAGATCGAGGAGCTCGGCGCCGATCTCGAGCGCGCCGCCGATGCGCTGCGCCGGCAAGGTCAGGCGTCGATCGCGCAGATCGAGGATACCATCAAGGAGCGACCCCTGCTCAGTCTGCTGGCCGCGTTCGGCGCCGGGGTCCTGATCGCCCGTCTCTTGGAGCGCAAGTGAAGGGTGGGTCCCCCGCGCTCCTGTTACGTGCGCTGGTGCGGTCACAAATGATTCACGATCTGACGGCGCGCCTGGTCGGCTACGCCATCGCCCTGGTGCTGCTGGCGACGGCCTTCGGCTTCGTCGTGGCGACGGTCTATCTTGCTCTGGCCGACGTGGTCGAGCCGCCGCTCGCGGCGCTGCTCACCGCGTTGGTGCTCGGCGGCGCGGCCGGCGTGGTCGTGCTGAGCGTGCGTTACCGCAAGCCGCGCAAGCCGCCGGCGGACCCGGTGGGTGCCGACGCGCTGTTGCTCTCGATCGGCGAGCAGGTGCGGCGCGATCCCTGGCTCTCGCTGGCGATCGCTGCGGTGCTCGGAGCGCTGGCCGAGACCTTCCATTCGTCATCGAGCCGGCCGCCCCACTGACCTGCCCTGGCCGGTGCGGATCTGCCTGAGCCCTTCAGCAGCGACGACCTGGAGCGGATCGGCAAGGAACGTCTTCTGGCGCGGAAGGCCTGCTGATGCAGAGCGGCCCAGCACGGATCTGCGCGGCCGGGCGGCAGCTCGACGCAACCGGCAGCCAACCGCCCCGCGCGCCGCATCAACATCCGACGCTGGTGCGCATCTGCCTCCGCTGGGCGCTTGCCAGTTGCTTCAGGTCAGCCTCGATCAAGACCGGAGCGAGGCCGTCCTCGATGATGCCCAACGCGCGCGCCGCCGCCTTCGACAGGTCGATGTCACGACCGACGACGCAAGGGCCGCGGTCGTTGATCACCACGGCCACCGAGGCGCCGGTCCGCAGATTGATGACCGTGACCTCGGCCCCGAACGGCAGCTGGCGATGGGCCGCAGTAAGCTGATTGAAATCGAAAAGCTCGCCGCTCGCGGTCTGTAGACCCTGAAACCGTTCGCCATACCAGGACGCCATGCCCCACTCCTGGTATTGACGGCCCGCTGCGGTGGCCTGGACCGCGGCGCCCAGCAACCAGCAGATCGCTCCCGCGTAAGGCAACCAGAATCGCCACATCCGGACGTCTCCCTACGAAATCAACAGGCGGAGGGCGGGAATTATTCCCCGCGGGCGTCTCGGTTCTGCGTTGCCCGATCCGAGAGCTGCGCCGGCCATCGGCGCGACCGTGATCATCCATCTGGTGCGGCACTCATGAGCTCGGGTGCCGCTCGGCCCGATGGATCGGGTTGCTGAGCCGCGGGCGCTCAGCGCCAGGCGGCCTTGAGCGCGATGGATTGGAGCGCATGGCCGCCGCGCACGGGCTACGTGCAGCCGCTGACGCGAGTGACACCATTGAGGGGGGCATCTTCAGACATCCTGTCTGCTTGGCGTCATTGGCCGAACGCGCGCGCGTCGACGTCTGCGGTCCCGCTCAGCCGAGGCGCCGTTGTGGCCGGTCAGACACAGCACCGGCAAAATGGTGGCGCCAGGGCAACAGCCAACCTGGTCGAGCCGCCTCCTTTCGCCTATAGTAATCCTCGTGCAGGCACGGCCCGCCTGCCGAGCGCCACGGGATAGGTCATGTCGGGCTATCTGGTGATTCTCGCGATCGGAGCTGCGGTTCTTCTCGCCGTGTGGCGCTGGGACGAGCGTACCCGCCGGGCGGAGCTCGATCGGCGGCGGCGCTTCCGGGCCCATACGGGCGAGCAGCCCACATGACCGCGTCTCGCCGGCCTCGCCGACGGTGACGAGCTCCATTCCGACCGCCCGCTGACCGGCTCGCAGTCGCAGCCGCCGAAATCCCACTCGGCGCATCCGCGGCCCCAGCCTGGCTGGCGGGCTCAGGGGTTTGCGAGGAGGCGCAGGTCGGCGATGATCGGAAAATGGTCCGAGCCGATCTGCGGACCGCGGCGCAGGGTGGTCACGGCCAGTGGACCCTTGAGCAGAACGTGATCGATCGGGATCAGCCCCGGCCAGAACCCTGTCGGCC
>JBKPNX010000140.1:0-40823 GCA_046732855.1 Pseudomonadota bacterium | reverse complement strand
GCCCCATTGCGTGCCGTCAATCGAGCTGTACGCGGTGAAGCCGCGCCCGAGATACACGTTGTTCGCGATCTGTACGAAACCGGAGCAATCGAGGTTGTAGCAGCCGGTGCCCTTCGTGTAATTCTTCGTGGTATGGTAGATGAACAGGGCCGCCTGGTCGATCTTCCACTTGACCGGCATCACCTGCCAGCCACCTTCCATCGTCTGCTTGTTCTCGCCGTCGGCCGAGACGAACCACTGCTGCGACAGGGACATGTGGCCCGAGGACACGGTCGGGCTCCACAGGTTCAGCCAGGAGTCGCCGCCGAAGCTTTCGACGAACTGCACGCCGCGCGCGTAATAGTGGTCCGAGTCATCGGCCGGCCGCTCCGGATCTTTCTCACCGTCGCTCTTGGCCAGGAATGCTTCTAGGTTGCGGTAGGTCGCCATCTCGTAAAGCGTGACCCGACGCATCGGGATCGTACCCATGGCGCAGTAGATCTCCTGGTTCAAACGATCGCGCCGGCCTTGGCTCAGGGTGATGTCCTCGCTGCGCCGCTGCGTTGACAGGCTCGTCTCGCCGCGGACGTCGCTCGCCGCTGCGGCGGGTTGCGGCACGTCCTTGCTCAGCTCCAGACGCCGCCCGGAGGCAGGTCGCAGGCCGGGCTGCTGCTCGATCGGGACGCAATCTACGATCTGGCGATCGGGTCCGACGAAGCTGTTGCGCGCCGTCACGCCGGCATAGAGCCGCAGCAGGTGCTGCTTCATCTCCTCGAACGCCGCGGCGCTCTCGACCGCAAATCCCGGCTGGCCGACAAACGACGTCGCCTCCGCCTGCTGCACGCCGGTGACAAAGGCGGCGAACGGTTGAAATGGCTGGACCGGCGGCGCCGGCGCGGGGGCCCGCGTCTGCGCGCATCCGCCCACCAGCACAGATCCTGACAACAGGAGGAGAGACAGGACGTCACGCAGACGTATCTTCATCACGACCTCCGGCGCTCCCGCTGGCGCAACAGTAGAATTCTTCGCCTGCTTGAGTAACGTCTGGCTGCGACAAGGTCCAGGTTGGCGTCAGGCCGACGGCAGGAGACTAGGGCACATGCCGCGCACAGGCAGGGATGGTTCTGATGGCTGCTTCAGTCCGCTCGCCGCGCGCTGTGCTCACTCTCACGTCATCTGCCCGGCCCGCGGGACGCCACGTTGCGGTTGTGAAGGATGGCGCGCGGGCTTATTGGAGGGATCGGAAGCGGGCACCCAGCTCGGACGGGAGGCGGGATGATCGGCCGGCTGCGTGGCATGATCGTGACTGGCTTGTTGTGCGCGCTGGCCGCGGCACCGGCCGCCGTGCGGGCCGCCGAGGACCCGCTCGAGGGCGACCTGCGCGATCTGCGGGTCGGCATGACCGTGGACCAGCTGCCGGCCGAAGGTTACGTCGATCTGGCCTGCGGCAGCAACGGGCGCGCGCCGGGGGCGGCGCTGGCGCGCTGGGCCGAGTTCGCGCGCTGCCCCCCGGACGCCGCCGGACTGCACGAGGTCACCTTCGCCTACGCCGAATCGCGGCTTGCCGAGCTCGGCGAACGCTGGGAGGGGACCAAGGTCGCCGGCCATCCGGTGATCCCGTCGCTCCTGATCGACGACCAGGGCGTGGTCCAGGGGATCCGCATCGTGACCGACCCAAAGGCGCGGATGTATCTGAAAAAGAAGGCGTTCCTGCTCGGCATCAGGGTCATGGGGCGCTACGGCCGCGAGGGCTGGACCTGCACCGAGGCCAAGCCGGGCGGAGGCCGGAGCCCGGTCGGCGGCGTGTTCATCGACCGGCACTGCGAGAAGACCTTCCACGATCGCCGCGTGATCCTCGAGACCGCGCTCTACCGCGCCGCAGACCAGCAGGGTCAGGAGTTCACCGACGAGACCCGCCTCGAGATCTTCAAGCTCGCGGGTTGATCGGCGCATGGCGGAGCAGCAGCGCGGACCCGGCGAGGTCTGGCTGGTCGGCGCCGGCCCCGGCCCGGTGGATCTGCTGACCTTGCGCGCGCTGCGGCTGATCCGCCAGGCAGACGTGGTGGTCTACGACCGTCTGGTCGGCCCCGAGGTGCTCGAGCTGGTGCCGGCAGAGGCCGAGCGCATCTTCGCCGGCAAGATGCGCGACCGGCACGTCATGGCCCAGGCGGAGATCAATGCGCTCCTGGTGCGCCTCGCGCGCGCCGGGCGTCGGGTGCTGCGGCTCAAGGGCGGCGATCCGTTCATCTTCGGCCGCGGCGGCGAGGAGCTCGAGGCGCTCGCGGCCGCGGGCGTGCCGTTCCAGGTGGTGCCCGGAATCACCGCCGCGCTCGGCTGCGCCGCCTGCGCCGGCATTCCACTGACCCATCGCGACCACGCCCACACGCTCGTGTTCGTGACCGGGCACACCCGGGACGGCGCGGTCGAGCTCAACTGGCCGGTCCTGACCCAGGCCGGGCAGACCGTGGTCGTGTACATGGGCCTCAAGGCGCTCGCCGGCCTGTGCCGGCAGCTGATCGCCCATGGCCTCGCGCCGGACACCAGGGCGGCCGTGGTCGAGAACGGCACCCATGCCCACCAGCGCGTGGTGACCGCAACGCTCGAGGACCTGCCTGAGCGGGTCGCCGCGCACCGGCTGTGCGGCCCCGCGCTCGTGGTGATCGGAGAGGTGGTCGGCCTGCACGAGACGCTTGCCTGGTTCGGGCGCACCACCGCGGCGCCGGTGGCCGGTCTCGAATGAGTCGCGGGGTTTCGGGGCTTTCGCTCCGGGTCTAAGCTCTGCGCACGGGCAATGCGCGCGGGGAGGCAAGAGATGCGCCTGGTTCAGTTTCTGTCGGAGGCGGGCGAGCGCCGGGTCGGCCGGGTCAGCGACGACGGCCGGAGCGTGCAGGCGCTGTCCGGCGTGCGCACCGTCTACGAGCTGGCGCAGCAGGCGGCGCGCGAACGCTGCCAGCTGGCCGATCTGGTCGCGGCCGCGGGCGATGCGGAGACCCTCGCGCTGGCCGACCTGCTGAGCAGCGGCCGCGTGCTCGTCCCGCTCGACCATCCCGATCCGGCGCACTGCCTGGTGACCGGCACGGGGCTGACCCATCTCGGCAGCGCCCAGGCGCGCGACGCCATGCATCAGGCGATGCAGCAGGCGGAGGACCAGCTCAGCGATTCGATGAAGATGTTCCGGCTCGGCCTCGAGGGCGGCCGGCCGGAAGGGGGTGGACCGGGCGTCGCGCCCGAGTGGTTCTACAAGGGCGACGGCAGCATCGTGGCGGCGCCCGGGCAGCCTCTGACCATGCCCGGCTTTGCGCTGGACGGCGGCGAGGAGGCCGAGATCGCGATGCTCTACGTGATCGACGACGACGGCCGGCCGTGCCGGGTCGGCTACGCGCTCGGCAACGAGTTCGCCGATCACGTGCTCGAGCGCCAGAACTACCTGTATCTGGCGCATTCCAAGCTGCGCGAGTGCGCGTTCGGCCCCGAGCTGCTGCTCGGCGAGCTGCCGCCCGACGTGCGCGGGACCATCAGGGTGGTGCGCGGCGAGGACCGGATCTGGCAGGCGGAGTTCATCTCCGGCGAGGCCAACATGTCCCATACCCTCGCCAATCTCGAGCACCACCACTTCAAATACCCGCTGTTCCGCCGTCCGGGCGACGTGCACGTCCACTTCATCGGCGCCGCGGTCTTGAGCTTCAGCGCCGGGATCAAGGCCGAGCCGGGCGACGTGTTCGAGATCGACGTGCCGGCGTTCGGCGCGCCGCTGCGCAACCCGCTCGCGCAGGCGCCCGAGGAAGGCATGGTCCGGGTGAAGCAGCTTTAGAGGAACGTGGTGCGGGCTACCCGCTCGGCGCTGCTCCGGCCCTCGCCCACCGCGTCGCTCCGACACGCAGACGGATTCCCACGGTCCCATGGACCTGCCAAACGATTCGTTAACCAACGATCAGTAAACGTCTGGTTAACCTCGGATGAGCACCGGATCGACGCAGACCCGGCTTGGCCAACCGCGCCGGCCGAACAGACAGGTTTGCCCGGAGCACTCGGCGTAGGACGGATGCGCGGTTGTGGGGGCGAACGGCGACCCGGTTGACTGCGAGGGGGATCGCGATGACCGAGACCGTGCTCCATCGGCGCGGCACCACTTTGGTGCGCCGGCTGTGTCTGGCGCCCGGCGAGGCGATGCCGTGGCATCGCGACCCGTGGGTCACCGTGGTGCTGCGCGGCGCTGTTTTGGCCCTCGAATACCGCGACGGCAATCCGGCTCAGCGGCTCGAGCTCTCGACCGGGCAGGTCGATTGGGACGAGCCCTGCGATCGCATCCACCGCGCGGTGAACGTCGGCGACGAGCCCTACGAGGAGATCACGGTGTTCTTTCTCCGCCACGCCGATCAGGTGCATCAGCCGCGCGACGGGTGAGCAGTCCCCGCGTCCCGTCAGGCGGACGCGCTTCAGGCGTCCCGGTCCTGGGATTTCGTTGCGACTTCTCGCGAGGTCGCCCTGTGCCGGGCGCGGTCCGCGCTGAGGGGCCGCATCGGCGCCAGAGGAGCGCAGAATCCAAGGGCGTCGGACGTGAACGGCTGCCCAGCCGCGTCTCGAGGGGAGGTTGTCTGACCGACTCCTCTCCCACAAGGCGGGCTACGCCGCAGAAACGGCGACCGATCGGCGCTGAGGAGTGGCTCCCCGGGCCGGACTCGAACCAGCGACCCAGCGGTTAACAGCCGCTTGCTCTACCAACTGAGCTACCGGGGATCACGGCCGTGATATATCAGAGCGCAACGGCCAAAAACAAGGCCGGGATCGTTCGGCGAGCTGCGGCGGTGCGCGGCGCCGCGCCACCCGGCGGCGCCGTGATCTCGGCCACCATGCAGCGCACCTGCGCGGCCCGGCGCAGGGTCGATCCGGGGCGGCTGGTCAGGGAGGGCAGCTGGACAGGGACGGCAGCCGGACAGGGCTGCGGCTGGACGGGGCTGCGGGTTGGACGGGGACGGCGGCTGGACACGGGCAACGCGCTGGACACGGGCCACGCGCTGGACACGGGCCGCGCGCTGGACAAGGATCGCGCCCCGCGACCGGATCGTTTTGGAGCCTTGCGCAGATGACCCTCGCGAGCGGCCGTGAGTTCCTCAGCATCCCGGGCCCGACCACGGTGCCCGACGAGGTGCTGTCCGCGATGCATCGCCCGGCGATCGACATCTATTCGGGCGCGCTGGTCGAGGTCACGGACAGCTGTCTTGCCGACCTGCGCCGCGTGTTCCGCACCGATGGCCGGGTCTACATCTATGCCGCGAACGGCCACGGCGCCTGGGAGGCGGCGCTGGTCAACGTGCTGTCCAGGGGCGACACGGTGCTCGTGCTCGAGAGCGGCCTGTTCGCCGCGGTCTGGGGCGAGATGGCCAGCATGCTGGGGCTGGAAGTCGCAACGCTGCCCGGCGACTGGCGGCGGGCGGTCGACCCGGGCGCGCTCGAGCGCCGTCTGCGCGCCGACCGGGCCGGTCGGATCAAAGCGGTCATGGTCGTTCAGGTGGACACCGCATCCAGCGTCGTCAACGACATTGCGGCGATCCGTCGGGCGATCGATGCGGCCGGCCATGATGCGCTCCTGCTGGTCGACGTCATCGCCTCGCTCGCGACCATGCCGTTCGAGATGGATGCCTGGCGGGTGGACGTCGCGGTCGCCGGCTCGCAGAAGGGCCTGATGACCCCGCCGGGTCTGAGCTTCGTCGCCGCGGGGCGCAACGCGCTTGTTGCCCACCAGAGCGCCGGCCTGCGCACCCGCTATTGGGACTGGACCGAGCGCGATGGCGAGCAGCACTATCAGAAGTACTGCGGCACGCCCCCCGAGCATCTGCTGTTCGGCCTGCGCAAGGCGCTCGACCTGCTGTTCGCGGAGGGCCTCGAGCACGTGTTCCGGCGCCATCGCCTGCTGGCCGAGGCGGTGCGTCGAGCGGTGGAGACATGGGCCGAGGGGGGCGTGCTCGGCTTCAACGTGATCGAGCCGGCCGAGCGCGCGGACTCGGTGACCACCGTGCTGCTCGCCGACGGACACGATCCCAGGGCGCTCCTCGACTATTGCGCGCAGCATTGCGGCGTGGTGCTGGGCGGGGGGATCGGGCCGTTCAGCGGCAAGGCACTGCGCATCGCGCACATGGGGCACCTGAACGCGCCCATGATCCTCGGTACGCTCGGCGGGCTGGAGATCGCTCTTAGCGCGCTCGGCTTGCCCCACGGCAAGGGCGGGGTCCAGGCGGCGATCGACGGCCTCGGTGCGGCCCTGAAGGGATAAGCCGCGCGGTCGCCGCGCCGCACCGCGCGTTCATAGCGCGTCGGCCTGGTTTCGACTCCAGCGCGTCTGGAGGCCGGGGACGGGCGGCAACAGCGGCCCGAAAGGGCAACGCACGTGCAACGCGCCGACGAAAAAATTGCACGAGACCTAGCGCTTTGGGCGGGGTGGAGGCCGGGGGCGGAATCGAACCGCCGGTCAGGGATTTGCAGTCCCCAGCATTGCCACTTTGCTACCCGGCCCTATCCCATTGTTAGATCTGTAGAATTCGCTCCAGACCGTCAATGCTCCCTCGGTTCGGCGTTCCTGGTCTGTTCATGGGCCGTGGGAGCCCCCTAGAGAGCGTCGGAGAATGCCAAGCATCTGATACCTGTCAACCCCCTCTCGCCTCTCCGAGGTCTTGCATGGTGGGGGAAACAGTCCGCCAGCTCGGCCACTTCCATTAGGTGGTCCCCATCCACGCTCGTTCAGCTCGCTCAGCTCCCACAGGGACATCTTCGACAACTGCTTGTTCAGGGAGAAGGCGCCGGAGTGCCAGCTCGGGTAGCCGGTTCCGCCGCGAAGTGACGGGGCTGCACTTGGGGAGGGACAAGCTGAGTTGCAGGTTCAAATCGGGGCAGGATTTGGACTTTGGTGCACTTTCATAGCACCGGGTCTGGAGAGACTGGCACATCGAATCTGATATCAGCAAGGGTGCGATTGGCCATGGGTTTTACACCGCCCGTCGAGGTGCCGCTGGCGGCATAGTCGGTCGGGGCTCCCGCCGAGAGTGCAGCAAGCGCCACGGCAGTCGCCGTCGAACCGAGCGTTCCAGTCGCGTCCGATCGGCCAGTCTTCCGACTCGGGGCGTTAGTTCCCCGATCTCGCGTTCGTATGCTCGATTGGTAGGGCGCTGGCCGGGAGCCCCCCACAGCTCTGCATACCCCTGCACATCCTGGTAAAATCGTTGGAAACGCCGCTGGTGCGGCAAAGTGCCGGAAAGTGGCGCTTCGCGGTGGGTTTGCACCGAGAGTTCGAGCAAGGGGGATGGGGGGCTTCGGATCGACTTTCGGGGGAGCCGGGGGGCCGCGCGTTGCGTACCCCCTGTACCCCGACAATAGGTTTTCCAATTCTGAGGGACTTTTCACACCTCGTACACCGTACGTGCAAATTTCTGATCATGACTGTCGCAATAACCGTAGATAGACATCTCACTTTGGCTGTCACATTTCTGTGGCTATGACTCGGGGGTTGAGCGTCGGCTGGGGCCTTGGTCCTTGCCGGTGAGCCGTGATTGCCTGCTAAGAATCTCTCAACGCGCTTCTCGTATTTGCAGCCGAGCTACCCGTGCGCACCGAACTTCCTGCAGTCAATTTCCAGGACCCGCTAGCCACAAAGGAGGAACTCGACCGCTGGGTCGAGTTGCAGCAGATAGCCTATCGGGAGGGTTGGTATCACACCGCCGTCGCTGACCTTCCACGACCGAGCCATGTCCGGGGTCTTCATGGCCGCACTGGAACAGGGACTTGCCGAGCAGGGCAAACCGTTGCCCGAGAAGATGCCGCCTTGGAGTGCGTGAAGCTCTAAACCCACAGTGGCGGCATGTCGCTCTCAACGGACTGTTCCTTGATCTTCGACAATAACTTCGTGCACAGGAGGCAACGGAAACGGCTCGCTCAACCTATTATCGTTGCCGAGGGATCGGCCATCTCTGCCGGCCTACGGTGCGTGAGCCCAGGGCGGAAGATCGCATTATGAGCAATGGTAGCTGGATCAACACCTTGCTCGATAAGAGATTTCCCACGAGCAGTGTCGTGCCGCAGGATAAATTCGTAGTTTCGAGATTCCATGAACGCGAAGAGATCGGCCTTGTGACGCTCGTTGATCTCGACCTGTACCGTCTCCGGCCGGCTCGTCGAGCTAAGGATCCTTTCCATGCCGCGGAGCACATAACTCTCGTTGCCGTCAACATCTATCTTCACATGGGTGGGCGTTCGGATCGCCCCGGTTTCAACCAACCTATCGAGCGTCGTCGAGAGTTTCAGCTCCGAAGCCACTGGCACGAACTGATTCTCCTCGGCGTCCATCATAGATCCGAGTTGGCTCATGGATGAGCCGGAAAGCCAGTCGTAATAGTTGAAATCGAGGATCAACTCCTGGAAGTGAAGAGCGCAGGAAAGAGGCCGAATTAACGCTCCCAGGCCGTTGATATCTATATTCTTCAACAAACCGAGGAAGCTCGCCGCGTGGGGCTCGAAGGCATACACCATGCCGCCCCGGCCCACTTGTCGTGCCGCCACCAATGAGTACAGGCCGATATTGGCTCCGATATCCACGAAGACGTCCCCCTCTCGCACGACGCTCTTAATCCATGAAATGGTTCCAGCTTCCTTGGTCGCCAGGCTCTCTGCCCGGAATCGCTCAAAATGATTGGCAACGCTAAACAGATAATTGTTCGTTCCATCGGAGGCAGTGATCACTTCGATGGCCGGCCTCTCCTCAAGGGGTAGGCTGACAGTCGTTCCATCGGAGGTAGTGATCACTTCGATGGCCGGCGTCTCCTCAAGGGGTAGGCTGACAGCCGGCGACCTGGCGCGAAGTGCAAGCAGCCAGTGAACCGCGTCGGAAACTTGTCCCAGCAGATCGAATCTCATGCGGTACGCTCGATGTTTATTGTTATGGTACGACGCATCGCATCACTGCCGTTGCCCCTCATAGGATGAACGGAGTGGTGCGAGTTGAAGGTCTTAACGAACAGGACAGCTAGGATCGGCTCGAACGGGTACGTTTCGATGGTTTCCATATCCTCGAACGCGAACTGCTGATTGACGAAGTTGAAATTCTTTGTCATGTCTTTCGGCCGTTCTATCACCGTACCGCCGCCCCAAGCGGAATTCCACTCACCTGGACGGACCATGGACAGTACGAGGGTGATCAACTTTCTCGGCTGGTCGGTGTGAGGCAAGATATGGCCGCCGTCGGCGGGAAGCATGCTGAACTCGAACCGAGTTCTAAGTGCGCCTCGGTGCCGCAAGCGCTTTTGCGCCGCAGCCACCCACTTTGATCGAAGTCGTTCCAACGGCGGAGAAAGGAAATTGGTCGTTACCACGGGCTCTTCGGCCAGGCCCAGATCTATTCTAGACGCTGCCAGCGTCTGCAGGGTTGTCCTAACAAAGCGTTCGCTTTTGATGTACATATAAAACGAGCGCCAGGCGGGACTCTTGTTGATTAACCTATGGTACAATTCAGGGTTATTCACTTCCGAAAGTGAAAACTTTTTGCCAAGATACGGCATGAACTTAAACATAGCGGTACTCGGCCACGAGACCACCAAACTTTTGTAAGAATCTTGCGAGAAGACCTTCTGCGCGTATGCCACAGGAAATGGATCATACCTGAATCTCTCTCCATCGAGGGAGAAAGCTTCTGGCGGCGTTGAGGTCGTACTTTGTGCGGGATAAAGGGAGGCATTCGTTGACATTAGGAAGCTCCAGTGAGAACGTGCTCTGTTTCGATCCGGTCGAGCGGCAATTTCATCAGCGAGGACGCGTAGTCGCGAAACGTCTGCCGCCAACCTGAGACGGTCTTGCCGCGCCAGTCCTCCGGCCATTCAACGGTGCAGCGCTCGGCAAAGGTTCCGAACGTCTCGATTGGTTTTGGCTTCGGCTTCTTCGGGTCAATGCCATTCGAGACGTCGATCCACATCTGTGTGGCCTTCTTGCGAGCCTCGGCCAGCGTGACGGTCTTAACACTGCCGATCCCGCGCTCGATGGGTTTGCCGTACAGCGTGCCTTTGAAGATCCAGGACTTCGCGCCGCCTTTTGCCGACCACCAGCCAAAGGTTGTCGCCGTCATCATAACCTCCCGGTCTCGTTTCTCAAGTTTCCTCAATGTTTAGACCGCGGGCCGCCGGGCCAGTTCCAACGCACCCATCGGAGCGCTTGCTGCGACAGCATTTGGCTCTGGATTGCTCACGCCATTGCGAACGATCTTGGGCTCGGGCGGGACGAAGCCGGCAATCTCCCGACATGCTTGCTCCAGATACGTCATTGCCATTGTCGTGCTCTCGACGGGCACCATCAGGCAGTCGTAGATCGGGCAGGCGGGAATGCCCCGGTCACGAAGCCGATCCATGGCTTGGCAGATCACGTCACTCTCGAGCTTGCTGACGGTGGCCCAATTTAGGCCCGTCAAATCAGTCAGCTCGGGATAGGCGGTCAGCACTGCGCCTCTGACAGCTTCGATCTTCGGCAGCTTGTCGAGACCAAGCTCCGCTTTCGAGCCTCTGGGCCACTTGGTCGGATGCTGGCCCTGACCGAAGGCTGCAGCGTATTTCTTGACCAGCTCCCGTCTGAACTCAGGCGAGATGCCGTAGGGGTCGGCGATGCCGAGCTGCCACATGCGTTCCGTGAGGCTGACGGACCGCTTGGCGAGGGCGAAGAACAGATACGGGGCCCGGAGATCGATGTCGTTGACGGGGAGCTCATTGAACCGAATGCCGGTGCGCTCGGCGTTCTTGTAGCTCTGATACGAAGCCGCACGGGACGGCACCGTGGAAGCCGCACCAGCCGCCCCTTCGCGAAAAGTTGTCCGCCATGTGCCCAATCATCGAAGAACCGGCGTTGCCATCCATCCCAGCTCGAAGCCTTCGATGGTCACCGAACGGATGAACTCGTTCCGTGCCTATTGCTCCTGAGTGATGCGCTGTCCCTCATTGGTGGCCAGCAGGCCGGCGAAGTCCTTTACGAGATCGGACGCGTTCAACACTCGACCGTTCTCCCGGACCTTGCGCGTGACGACGATAGCGGGGCGGAAGTCGCTTGGCCCGTCAACCGGCACCCGGTGTGCCTGTCCTCATGCGGGGTGTATCATTGGTCAGATGAGCCATGCGCTGCCGAAGCCGGTTAGTCGGAGCGATCACTTCGCAAGCGCCATTGCCGTTGGCCAGCTTGTACCCTCTGATGACGCTGACGATGTAACCGAGCCGCTTGAGCCCGTCGTAGACAGCCATGCCATGGGTTCTGGTGACCGGGACAGAGCGCCTGGCGTAGATGTCGTGAGAACGCGGGAAGTCCCGATCGTGCTGGCCGAACTTAGGGTGGGTGTCGAGATCGCGATGGAGCGTGCCGGCCAGGTCTCCGAGAACACGACCAAGGCAGTCCATAAAGTTGGCCAGGACGCTTGCTCGGCGCTGGCGCTGTCTGGTCTCACTGGCGACGATCTCAGAGGCGATGCTCTCGACTAGCTCTCGTGCCTCCGCTGAAGTCGGGATGAGGCGGAAGGTCATCAATTGACGACGATCAGGGTCGAATAAGCGCGCATGTACTGCCTCCAGACCAGATGTCTGGGATAGGGATGGAGTAGTTAAGTGCTTGTTAATGCTCGGATTTGCAGTCCCCAGCATTGCCACTTTGCTACCCGGCCGCGCCTGTCCTGCACGCTCGTTATAGGCATGCCCCGCACCCGGTTCAACGGCGACCCGGCGGCAACCGCATCTCATGTGCGATTGTGGATAACTCGCCGGGTCGATATAGTCCGCGTCGGCGGCGAATGCCTGCCGCCTCGACTGCACGACAGCGCCACCAGCGAGCCATTGCCGATGGACTACCGCCGCGCCCGATTGAACATGGTCAACAATCAGCTGCGACCCAACGGCGTGGATGATCCGAAGGTGCTGGACGCCATGGCCAACGTGCCGCGCGAGCAGTTCGTGCCCAAGGCGCTGCGCGGCGTGGCCTACGCGGATGAGGATCTGCCGCTGCCGGGCGGCAACTGGCTGATCGAGCCTCTGGTGCTGGCGCGTCTGGTCCAGGCCGCCGAGGTCCGGCGCAGCGACGTGGCGCTCGTCGTCGGGTGCACGACCGGCTACGCCGGCGCCGTGCTGGCGCGGCTCGCCGGGACCGTGATCCTGGTCGAGCCGCGCGGGGCGGCCACGGCCGTGGAGGCGCTGCTCGATCACCTGGGCGTCGACAACGTGGTCGTCGTGGAGAGCGACGATCCGGCCGGCGGCCATCCCGGCCAGGCGCCGTTCGACCTGATCCTTCTGGTCGGCTCGGTCCCGGCCGTGCCGCCTGCTCTGCTCGAGCAGATCGGCGAATCCGGTCGGATCGTGGCGGTGATCGACGATGGCCGGATCGGCAAGGCGACCGTGTTCACCAAGCTGCACGGGGTGCTCGGCCAACGCGAGATCGGCGATGCGCAGACGCCGCCCTGCCCCGGCCTCCAGCCCCGCCCGCAGTTTGCGTTCTAGATCGTGAGGCGGGCCGGCACGATGTGCGTCGACGAGCGAGACCATGACAGCGCGGCGCCATCATCCCGGGTCAGCGGCCAACCGGTAACCCGTGCGGGTGCCAAGCCGAAGCGTCGCATGCTGTCGCAGAGGGCTGATTGGGTGCTTTGTCGCGCAGTCCCGGCCAGGAAGCCGGGCTACCGGTGCCAAGAAAGCTATCGCGTTTGCAGAGAAGCGTGTGTATGGGAGGCGCCATGAAACCGATGCTTGCGCTGGTGATCGCCCTCGGCCTTGGCCTGACGGGCGCTGCGCCCGGTCGAGCCCAGACCATCGAGGAAGCGCTGGTCGCGGCCTATCTCACCAATCCCGACCTCCAGGCGCAGCGCGCCGCTCTGCGCTCCACCGACGAGCTGGTGCCGCAGGCGCTCAGTGACTGGCGCCCGACGGTGGCGGTCGATTCCAGCGTCGCTGCGATCGACATCGACAGCCAGAATGGCGAGGGCTCGCTGAACACCAAGACGGCCTCGCTCAGGCTCGATCAGCCGATCTACAGCGGCGGCCAGACCGTGGCCAACACCGAGCGCGCCGAGAACCTGGTCCGTTCGGAGCGGGCTCGCCTGATCGCGTTCGAGCAGAACGTGCTGCTCGATGCCGCGACGGTGTACACCAATTTGCTCGCCGCCGAGGCGGTGCTGGATTTCGCCATTCAGAACGAGAACCGGCTGCGTCGTCAGCTGCAGGCGACACAGGATCGGTTCCAGGTGGGCGAGGTCACCCGCACCGACGTGGCGCAGGCCGATGCGCGCCTGTCGGGCGCGATCGCCGACCGGGTGCGCGCCGAGGGCGAGCTGACCGCCGCGAGGGCCGACTATCGGCGGGTGATCAATCAGGAGCCGGCCCGCCTCGTGGTGCCCGAGCCGCTGCGCGATCTGCCCCAGAGCGAAGTGGAGTCGCACCAGCTCGCCGACGTCAACAATCCGAACATCACGATCGCGCAATACGATCTGGCGGCCGCGCGCGCCGAAGTCGATGTCGCGATTTCAGCGTTGCTACCGCGGCTTTCGGTTAGGGGAGAATTAACCTATGCGGATGAACCTACCCTGACGCAGGACTGGCAGCGCGATGCCTCGATCGGCGCCAACCTTACGGTGCCCTTGTACCAGGGCGGTGGTGAGTATGCTCGGGTTCGACAGACCAAGCAGACGTTCCGGCAGCGTCAGGACGACCTCGAAGCCGCGTTTCGCGCCGTGCGCAACGAGACCACCGCGGCATGGCAGGCCCTGTTGACCGCGAGCACCCAGATCGAATCGGTCAGCGCGCAGGTGCGGGCCAACCAGATCGCGGTCGAGGGCGCGCGCCAGGAAGCCCTGGTCGGCCAGCGCACCACGCTGGACGTGCTCGACCAGGAGTCGGACCTGTTCAATTCGCAGGTCAGACTGGTGCAGGCGCGCCGCGATCAGATCGTGGCCAGCTATCGCGTCAAGGCTTCGGTCGGCGAGCTGACGGTGGTCGGAATCGACCTGCCGGTTCAGCCCTACAATCCGGATGCCTACTATCTGGACGTGCGTAGTCGCCTGATCGGACTGGGCGAATCGTTGAAGGCGAGGTGATGATGTGGCGTCGAATTGCGGGCCGGCGTGCCGGGTCGCCGGAGCGCGAAGAGTTGCCCGGAGAGCGCGAAGAGTTCCCTGGAGGTAGAGACGTGACGAGTGAGCCGAGAAAGCAGCAGGAGCCTTCGATGGAGGAGATCCTCTCCTCGATCCGCCGGATCATCGCCGACGAAGAGACCGACGACAAGGGCGGCGGCGATGACCAGCTCGGTACCGCCGAGGCCGGATCCGAGGCTCTGGCCGACGACGCCGACCGGCTCGCCCGAGGCGCCACAGACGACGGCGACGGTGACGAGGACGTTTTGGAGCTGACCAAGGTCGTGCGCGACACCGGGGAGGTCATCGATTTCCAGGGCGAGCGCGCGAGCGCCGACTCGGCCTGGGATGACGATGAGGCTCGACCCGAGGACGCGCAGCGCCTCGAGGTCGCACCTGTCGACCATGCCCCGGAGGAGCCGGTCGGGACGGGCCGGAATCACATTGAGCGAAAGGATCAGGTCGTGCACAACGAACCCGTCAGAGCTTCGGAATTGATGTCTGCCACGACGGCCTCCGTGGCCGGCGGGGCCTTTGCCAGGCTGTCGGAGGCGCTGCAGCGGACGCCCGCGGAGGAGTCGGTGGCCGACAGCTCGGGGCGCACCGTGGAGCAGTTCTTCGAGGACATCGCGCGCCCGATCCTCAAGGAATGGCTCGACGCCAATCTGCCGGCGATCGTCGAGCGCCTGATCCAGAAGGAAATCCAGAAGATCGCGCGCCGCGCCGACCTGATGTAGGGCGCTACCCGCCCGCGCACGGTTCGCTGCTGCCGCGCGCCGAACGGCAGTGCAGCGCTGGGCCATCGGCGCTTTCGGCCGCGCGACCGGAGCTTTTTTGGCCTGGAGTGGGGCGACGCTGGAGAGCCTGCCGCCTGCCACCGGCCCTTTCTGGCCAGAGGAAGCGGCGGCCCGCGCCGGTCTGCGCCCTGTTGCCCACCGGTCAGCTCGAACGCACCGCACCCTTGCGCTCGCGTAGTCCTGAGCGACGCCGCGGCCCACCGCCACCTCGAGAGGACCGCAGCACCGCGCTCACGCGGTCCTGAGCGACGCCGCGGCCCACCAGTCACGTCGAACGCACTGCAAACCGCGCCCACGCGGTTTCGAGGGACGCCGCCGCCCGCCATCACCTCGAACCCATCGCAAGCCCGCGCTCACGCGGTCCTGAGCGACGCCGCTGCCCACCGGTCACCTCGAAAGCATCGCATCACCCCCCCTCACGCGGTCAGAAGCAGCGCCGCTGCCCACCGGTCAACTCGAACGCACGCAGCACCCGCGCTCACGCGGTCCTGGGCGACGCCGCCGCCCACCAGTCACGTCGAACGCACTGCAAACCCGCGCCCCACGGGGTGTCGAGCGACCCACTGCCCACCGGTCACCTCGAAAGCATCGCATTAACCGCCCTCACGCGGTCCGAACCAGCGCCGCTGCCCACCGGTCAACTCGAACGCACGCAGCACCCGCGCCCACGGGGTGCCGAGCGACGCTGCTGCCCATCGGTGAACTCGAACCCAGGTAGCACCCGCGCGCCCGCGGTCCTGGGCGATGCAGCTGCCGACCTCGAGGCAGCAGCACCCGATGCGGGCGATCCTGATGTGATCCAGGCAGAGGCGGAAGCAGCGGTCGCAAGGGCGGCAGGTGAAGCAGAGGTCGCGAGGCGACAGGTGGAAGCAAAGGGCGCAAGGCAACTCGAGGCCGCCGCCGGACCAGAGCACCGTAGCCACTCGACCCCTGGCGTCGTGTCACTCGACCGTCCGATATCTTCCAAGCGCTCTCGTCGCCGGCCGTACGCGCCCGCGCCGCGCCGGATCAGCGGCCTGCCATCAGAGGGACGGCGCTTGATGGAAGCCCGGTTCGACCGGGCCGGTCTCCGCCTCCTCCGTGACCTCTCGCACCAGCGCCGCCGGCGGCCCCTGGCGACACAGCGCGATCATCGCGCGCACCATCGGCTCCGGCCCGGAGAACACCGCTTCCACCGAGCCGTCGCGGCGATTGCGTACCCAGCCCGACAAGCCGAGACGTCCCGCCTGATCGGCCGTCCAGCCCCGATACCAGACCCCCTGCACACGGCCCCTGATGCGCACTCGAACGGTGGTCGTATCGCTCATGCCCGGCCGATCATCCCTGGGGCTGCCCGCGGCAACCCATATAGTCCATTGGAAGGACGTGTCGTGCTGAGCAGAGGCGGCCGTCGCGCTCCAGAGATCGGCCAGCCGACGAACGGGGGCTTCGCCCACGACGCCGAAGGCCCGGTCGCGATGATCCGCAAGCGGAACGGGCGAGCGCGCCGGAGGCAAAATCGCGCAGAGGACCGTTCGGGCTCTTTCAACCCCGTCAGCCTTGACGTAAGGTTTCATCGATGACCGGATCTCGACGCCTTCAGCTGCTCGGCCTGGCCGGTTTTCTCGGCCTGATCGGCGGGACGGCATTCGCGGATTGCAGCGACTTCGCGGCCCCCGGGGTCTACTGGCGGCGCTGCCTGCAGGACGGGCAGGATCTGCGCGGGGTCGATCTGAGCGGCGCGAATCTCGCCGACGCTTCCTTCAAGCGGACCGACCTGTCCGGCGCCGATCTCACGGGCGCTGACGGGCGGGAGGCTAAGTTCGTCTCCGCGATCATGCGCGAGACCAAGCTGGATCAGGCCCGCCTCGTGCGCGCCGACCTGACCAAGGCGGATCTGAGCGGGGCGTCGCTGCGACAGGCCGATCTGACCAACGCGCGCCTGTTCCGCGCCGATCTCAGCAAGGCCGACCTGACCAGCGCCCGGCTCGCCGACGCCGACCTGCTGAAGGCGGTGTTCGCCGGGGCGACCTGGATCGACGGCAAGACCGTGTGCGCCGAGAACTCGGTCGGGCAGTGCAATCCGCTGCGCGGGCAGCCCAAGGTCAGCGACGCCGAGCCGAGCGGCTGACGCCCGCGCCGGCGGTCGCGCCCTCCGATCACAAGCAGCGCTACGCGCGCGCCTGGGCGCGGCGCGGGGTCTGCTGCGGCTCGAGCGTCACGCGCGCGAGCGCGGCGATGTGCGCCGCATTCAGCCCGGCATCCTTGTACATGCCGACCGGCGTGCCCTGGTCGATGAAGCGGTCGGGCAGGACCATGGAGCGCAGGCGCAGGCGTCCGTGGTCCAACAGCCCGGCGTGGAGGAGGAACTGCTGCACCTGCGACCCGAAGCCCCCGATCGAGCCCTCCTCGATCGTGATCAGCACCTCGTGCTCGACGGCGAGCCGGCGGATCAGCTCCTCGTCCAGGGGTTTGGCAAAACGGGCGTCGGCGATGGTCGTCGACAGACCGCGCGCGGTCAGCTCGTCGCCCGCCTTCAGGCATTCCTGCAGGCGCGCCCCGAACGACAGCAGCGCGATCGTTCCGCCCCCCTCGCGCACGATCCGGCCCTTGCCGATCGGCAGCGGCTGACCGCGCTCGGGCAGCGCCACGCCGATCCCCTCGCCGCGGGGATAGCGCAGCGCGGACGGGCGGTCATCGATCTGCGCCATGGTTGCGACCATGTCCATGAGCTCGGTCTCGTCGGCGGCGGCCATGATCACGAACCCGGGCAGGCAGCCCAGGTAGGCGACGTCGAAGGCGCCGGCATGGGTCGGCCCGTCGGCGCCGACCAGACCCGCGCGGTCCATGGCGAAGCGCACCGGCAGGCTTTGGATCGCGACGTCGTGCACCACCTGGTCGTAAGCGCGCTGCAGGAAGGTCGAATAGATCGTGCAGAACGGCTTATAGCCTCGGGTCGCCAGCCCCGCCGCGAAGGTGACGGCGTGCTGCTCGGCGATGCCCACGTCGAACGCCCGATCCGGAAAATGCTTGGCGAAGGTGCCGATCCCGGTGCCATCGGGCATGGCCGCGGTGATCCCGACGATGCGCGGATCCGCCTCGGCCTCCTTGATCAGCGCCTTGGCGAACACCGAGGTGTAGGACGGCGCCGCCGCCTGCTTCTTGAACTGAGCGCCGGTCGCGGTGTCGAACTTGACCACGCCGTGGTACTTGTCGGCCGAGTTCTCCGCCGGTGGATACCCGGCGCCCTTGCGCGTGCGCACATGGATCAGGACGGGGCCCGGACGCTTGGCGTCGCGCACGTTCTTCAGCACCGGCAGCAGGTGGTCGAGATTGTGGCCATCCAGCGGGCCGATGTAGTAGAAGCCCAGCTCCTCGAACAGGGTACCGCCGGTCATCATGCCGCGGGCGTATTCCTCCGCCTTCTCGGCCGCCTCGGCGAGCGGACGCGGCACGAAGCCGGCTAGCTGCTTGGCGACGTGCCGGAAGGTCATGTACGACTGCGAGGAGATCACCCGCGACAGGTAGTCGTGCATCGCGCCGGTCGCGGGCGCGATCGACATGTCGTTGTCGTTGAGAATGACGATCAGGCGCGCATTCATGGCGCCGGCGTTGTTCATCGCCTCGTAGGCCATGCCGGCGCTCATGGCGCCGTCGCCGATCACCGCGACGACGTGAAAATCCTCGCCCGCGAGATCCCGCGCCGTGGCCATGCCGAGCGCGGCCGAGATCGAGGTGGAGCTGTGCGCGGCGCCGAACGCGTCGTGCGGGCTTTCCGCGCGCTTGGTGAAGCCGGACAGCCCGCCCGGCTGCCGGAGCGTGCGGATGCGGGCGCGCCGGCCGGTCAGGATCTTATGCGGATAGGCCTGATGGCCGACGTCCCACACGATCTTGTCGCGCGGCGTGTCGAACACATAGTGCAGCGCCACCGTGAGCTCGACCACGCCGAGGCCGGCGCCGAGGTGCCCCCCGGTCACCGACACGGTATCGATCGTCTCGAGCCGCAGCTCGTCGGCGAGCCGGCGCAGCTCTTCGGGCGGCAAGCGACGCAGGTCGGCGGGATCGTCGATCGTGTCGAGCAACGGTGTGGCAACCATGGCTGTGGGCTTCCTCCCAACCGATCGGCCAGTGCACCCGACGCCGGAGCCATCCGGCTAGTTCGCCCGGCTTATGACAAACTCGAAGGCGGCCCGCAATACGGCGTCGTGAGTCCCCAGGTGTTGCAGGTGCGCGAGCGCGCTGTTCCTCAGCTCCTCCAGGCGCTGGCGCGACCCCTCGATACCGAGCAGAGCCACGATCGTCGCCTTGCCGGCGGCGGCGTCGCGCTGTAGATCCTTGCCGGCGACCGCGGCATCGCCGGTCACGTCCAGCAGGTCGTCCTGGATCTGGAACGCGAGCCCGAGATCGGCCGCGTAACCAAGCAGCTCCCGGCGCGCCGCCGCCGACGCGCTGCCGAGAATGGCGCCCGCTTCGCAGGCAAAGCCGATCAGCGCGCCGGTCTTGAGCCGCTGCAGCTCCATAATCTGCTCCAGCTCGAGCGCCCTGCCCTCGGCCAGCAGGTCGAACATCTGACCGCCGCACATGCCCCCCGCCCCCGCCGCGGCAGCCAACCCCCGCACCAGCGCGCACCGCACCGCCGGATCCGAATGGGTCGCCGGCTCGGCGAGCACCTCGAACGCCAGGCACTGCAAGGCATCGCCGACCAGCACCGCGGTCGCCTCGTCGTACTGCCGATGGCAGCTCGGCCGGCCGCGTCGGGTCAGCGCATCGTCCATCGCGGGCAGGTCGTCGTGCACCAGCGAGTAGGAATGGATCAGTTCGATCGCCGCGCCCGCCCGGATGGCGCGCTCGCGCGGCACCCCGAACAGGTCTGCGCTGGCCACGGTCAGAAACGGGCGCAGGCGCTTGCCGCCGCCTTGCACGGCATAGCGCATGGCCTCGTGCAGGCGCGCCTGCGGCCCGCGCACTTCTGGCAGCATGCGACCGAGCGCTGCGTCGACCTCCTCGGCGACGGCCGCCATGCGGGCGCGCAGATCGACCATCGTCCCGCTCAGGCGAGGTCGGTCGGCTCGGCCCGCGCCCGGCCGTCCGGACCGAACGAGATCTTCTCGACCCGCAGTTGCGCCTCGCGCAGCTTGCCCTCGCAATGCCGCTTGAGCTGGGTGCCGCGCTCGTAGGCGGTGATCGCCGCGTCCAGGTCCAACTGCCCGCGCTCGAGATCCTGGACGATCTTCTCGAGCTCCGCCAATGCCTGCTCGAACGACATCACGGCGACGTCGCGCGGCAGCTCTTCGCCGGCGGGAGGCGCTTTCGGTTCCGGCGTAACCTGAGCCGGCAAGGTGTTCCAGCCAGTGGTTTCTTCGCTCACCGCTCCAACTTCTTGTCGAGGCTCAGGTTTCCCGCAGCGCATTCAAATGCGCGAGTGCGCTGTTCGCCAGAGCGGACAGATCATAGCCGCCTTCGAGCACCGAGACCACACGGCCTTTGGCGTGCTTATCGGCAAGCTCGACGAGTCGTCCTGTGACCCAGCGGTAGTCGTCCTCGACCAGCTCCAGCATGGCGAGCGGATCGGCGCGATGCGCATCGAAGCCGGCGGAGACCATGATCAGCGCGGGCGCGAAGGCGTCGATCGCCGGCAGGATGTCCGTCTCGACCACCCGCCGCCACTCGCGGGAGCCGGTACCCGCCGGGAGCGGCCGGTTGACGATGTTGCCGATGCCGGTCTCGTCGCGCGCCCCGGTGCCGGGGTACAGCGGCCACTGGTGGGTCGAGAGGTATTGCACGCGCGGCTCGCGCTCGAAGCTGTGCTGCGTGCCGTTGCCGTGGTGCACGTCGAAATCGAAGATCGAGACGCTGGCGACGCCGTGCGCGTCGAGGGCATGGCGCGCGCCGATCGCGACGCTGTTGAACAGGCAAAAGCCCATCGCCCGCTCGGCCTCGGCGTGATGGCCCGGCGGACGCAGCGCGCAGAACGCGTGGGCCGCCGCGCCGCCGATCACCGCATCCACCGCGGCCACGGCCGCCCCGGCGGCGCGCAAGCCCGCCTCGCCCGAGCCCGGCGACATCACGGTGTCGGGATCGAGCCGCACGTGTCCCGAGACCGGCTCGGCGCGCAGCACCGCGTCGACGTAACGCGCCGTGTGCACGCGCTCCAGCTGCGTGCGGGTCGCCTGGGGCGGCACGCGCCGCTCGACCCCGACGAGCCCGCCCGCGCGCTCCTCCCGTTCCAGGGCGGCCATGAGCGCGCGCATGCGTGCGGGCGACTCGGGGTGGCCGGGCCCGGTGTCGTGCTCGAGCGATGATGGGTGCGTGTAGAGCAGCGTGGTCATGCCGCGCCTCCGGGCCGCGACCGGCTGTGTAGCATCGGCGCGCGCCCGACGTTAAGAGCCAATCGCGAGCGGCGGGCTTCGCGCGATCTCAGGCTCCGGCGCTGCTTCGGTCGGCGCGCAGGGCCGGCGGGCGAACGCTGCCAGCCGCTTGAGCGCCGAGATCCGCTCCGAGCGGTCGACCTTGGTGCGGCGGAGCGCGTCGTGCAGCACTTCGATCGTCACGTCGTAGGTGGCGCGGTCGACCGGATGGGGCGTGCCGTCCTTGCCGCCGTGGGCGAAGGCGAAGCGCGCCGGATCGCGCGTGCTCGCCTTGGTGCCGTAGATCACTTCGGCGGTGAGCGCGAGCGCGCGCAGGCTCTTCGGACC
The DNA here is from genome assembly GCA_046732855.1 of Pseudomonadota bacterium. Taxonomy (GTDB): domain Bacteria; phylum Pseudomonadota; class Alphaproteobacteria; order Geminicoccales; family Geminicoccaceae; genus JBKPNX01. The sequence continues at coordinate 19,251 of JBKPNX010000140.1, read as the reverse complement.
CAGCCCCGGCGTGCCGAGCAGGCCGGCAAAATCCTCGGGCGGCCGTTCGTAGATCCTGAGCAGGACCTGGTGCAGACGGCCGGGTTCCACGTCCTTCAGCGCGACCGGATGCCGCTTCGGCATGAACAGGCTGGGCACCCGCTCGAACAGCGCGAGCAGCTCCTCGGGCGGCTGCGCCGCGAGCTCGGTCACGGCGGCGCGCGCCCCGGCGCTCTCGGCCGCCACCATGTTCAGCTGCACGCCCCGCGCATCACAGCACACCGCGGCGTGCGGCTCCTCAACGAAGCTCGCGAGGCCTTCGCTCAGCCAGTGATAGCGGCGCGCGGTCCGGGTGACGTCCGACATGCCCTGCTGCACCACGCACCAGCTGCCGGACGGCGTGAACACGAAGCTGTGGTGGTAGAGCTGGTGACCATCCTGGACCGCGGTGTTGTCGACCTTGGCGGCGAGCTTGCTGGCCGTCACCAGCGGTTCAGGCTCGAGCGACAGAGCCTCGCACGCCGCCAGGATCTCGGCCGGTGTCTTCCTGGACGTCCCGCCTTTGCCGCCGGCGACGTAGAGGCCGAAGTCCGCCTGCCGGCCGCGCACCGCTTCCTTGAGCGCGCCGCACACGGTGGTAGTGACCCCGCTCGAGTGCCAGTCGAAGCCGAGCACGCAGCCGAACGCCTGGAACCAGAATGGGTCCGACAGGCGGCGCAGCACCTCCTCGGTGCCGTACTCGGCGACCAGATGCGCCAGGATCTCGCGCGCGAGCCGGACCATGCGGCCGAACAGCCAGGGCGGCGCCCGGCCGGTGTGCAGCGGCAGGCTCGCGACCCCGGTGCGCCGTGAGATGCTCACGGCAACCGGCCGACCAGCGCAAGCCCGATCAGCCACCGCTCCATGCCGCGCAAGTCAAGCCCCCGAGTCGATCAGATCGTCGCCCAAAATTGCTGCCATCGTGTAGGGCAGCTCCGGCGGGAAGTTGTGGCGCGGCAGCCCGGTCTCGATCGCGGCCAGTCGAACGGCCCGCGGATAGGCGCTTTGGGCGACCTTATCCAGGTCCTGCCTGAGGCTCGGGCTTTCCTCGAGCAGAGAATCGATCTGATCACGTTGCTCGGCGATGGTCGCTGCCCAACTACGGGAGCGTCGCTTGGGCTGGGCGTGCCACTTCAGCAAGTGCGCCAGCAGAATGCGCAAGCGGTTTTTGAGCTCGCGGCGCAGTTTGCCAGCCATTGCCTCCAGCTCTTCGAGCAGATGCTCCACATCGAGCCTGTCAAGCTGTCGGGCGCGCAGATGGGCTGCTTGCTGCTCGGCCCAAGCGAGCAGGTCCGTATCATAGCGAGCCTGCGAGTGCTCAATGACTTTCGCCATGTCCGTACCTCAAACGCGAGCCCAAGCTTGCCGTGCGCGCGACATAAAGCCAAGTTCGATCACGCGGCGAGGCGGGCGAGCTCCTGGACCAGGCCGCGCACGCGCTTCAGACGGTCGGCCGGGCCCTTGGTCTCGCCGCTGACCACCAGACGGTGATCGGAGCGCACCCGCATGGTCTTGGCGTGCTCGGCGATGAAGCCGATCAGGCGCTCGGGCTGGGCGAAGCGGTTGTCGTGGAACGCGAGCAGCACGCCCTTCGGGCCGGCCTCGACCTTGGCCACGCCCGCGCGCTTGCACAGCTGCTTGATCCCGACCAGCTGCAGCAGCTGCTCGGCCTCGGCCGGCAGCGGACCGAAGCGGTCGATCAGCTCGGCGGCGAACGCCTCGATGTCATCCGGCGATTCGAGCGCGGCCAGGCGCCGGTACATCTGCAGGCGCAGGTCGATGTCCTCGATATAACTGTCCGGGATCAGGGCGGCGGCGTCGATCGTGATCTGCGGCGACCAGTCTTCCGCGTCCTCGGGCACGCCGGCGCGGCCCGCCTTGCGCGCGAGCATCACCGCTTCCTCGAGCAGGTGGTTGTACAGCTCGAAGCCGACCTCCCTGATGTGTCCGGACTGCTCCTCGCCGAGGAGATTGCCGGCGCCGCGGATGTCCAGGTCATGCGAGGCGAGCTGGAAGCCGGCGCCGAGCTCGTCCAGGCTCTGGATGACGTGGAGGCGGCGCTCGGCGGTCTCGCGCAGCTTCTGCTTGGGCGGCAAGGTGAAATAGGCGTAGCCGCGCACCTTGCCGCGGCCGATGCGCCCGCGCAGCTGATACAGCTGCGACAGGCCGAAGCGGTCCGAGCGATGCACGATCAGCGTGTTGGCGGTCGGCACATCCAGCCCGGATTCGATGATGTTGGTGGTCACCAGCAGATCGACCTGGCGGTCGTAGAACGCGGTCATCACGTCCTCGAGCTGGCGTGCCGGCAGGCGGCCGTGGGCGACCCCGATCCTGACCTCGGGCACCAGCTCGCGCAGCTGCTCGGCGAGCTTGGCCTGGTCCTCGATGCGCGGGCAGACGTAGAAGATCTGGCCGCCGCGATAGTGCTCGCGCAGGATCGCCTCGCGCAGGACCACCGGGTCGGTCGGCAGGACGAAGGCGCGCACGGCGAGGCGGTCGAGCGGCGGCGTGGCGATGATGCTGAGCTCTTTCAGCCCGCCGAGGGCCATCTGCAGCGTGCGCGGGATCGGCGTGGCGGTCATCGCCAGCATGTGCACCTCGGCGCGCAGCTGCTTCAGCTTCTCCTTGTGCACCACGCCGAAGTGCTGCTCCTCATCGACCACGACGAGGCCGAGATCGCGGAACCTGACCTTGTCGCCGAGCAGCGCGTGCGTGCCGACCACGATATCGACGTCGCCCGCGACCAAAGCCTCGCGGATCTCGGCGACCTGCTTGGCGGGCACGAAGCGCGACACCTGCTCGATGCGCAGCGGCAGGCCGGCGAAGCGCTCGCGCATGACCTGGAAATGCTGGCGGACCAGGAGCGTGGTCGGCGCGAGGATCGCCACCTGCTTGCCCGCCATGGCGACGACGAACGCCGCGCGCAGCGCCACCTCGGTCTTGCCGAAGCCGACGTCGCCGCAGATCAGCCGATCCATCGGATGACCCGAGCCGAGGTCGTCGAGCACCGCCTCGATCGCGCGCTCCTGATCCTCGGTCTCGTCGTAGGGGAAGCGTGCGGCGAACTCCTCGTACAGGCCGGGCGCCGGCACGATCAGCGCGCCTTTGCGCATCGCCCGCTTGGCCGCGATCTCGATCAGCTCGCCCGCGATCTCGCGGATCCGCTTCTTGACCTTGGCCTTGCGCGCCTGCCAGCCGAGCCCGCCGAGCTTGTCCAGCTGGACCGCGCCGTCGGCCGAGCCGTAGCGCGACAGGACGTCCAGGTGCTCGACCGGCACGAACAGCTTGTCGCCGTCCTGATAGATCAGGCGCAGGCAGTCGTGCGGCGCGCCGGCCAGGTCGAGCGTGATCAGCCCGTCGAAGCGACCGATGCCGTGGTCGCGATGGACCACCAGATCGCCCTCGCCGAGGCCCGCGACCTCGGCGATGAACTTGTCCGAGCGGCGCGCCTTGCGGACCGGCCTGCTCAGGCGGTCGCCGACAATATCCGCCTCGGCGAAGACGCAGACGTCCGCAGTCGCGAAGCCGTGCTCGAGCGGCAGCACGGCGAGCGCGATCGCCCCCCCGGCCTCCACCTCGGCCCAGCGCTGCACCGGACGCAGGGCCTCGACGCCGTGATCGGCAAGCACCATGCGCAGGCGCTCGAGCGAACCTGCGCTCGCGCCGGCGATCACCACGCGCTTGCCCGCCGCGAGCTCGAGCCGCAACTGTTCGGCGACGGCATCGAACAGATTGACATCCGGGCGCGCCCGCTCGGCCGCGAAGTCGCGCGCGCGCCGGCCGCCGAGATCGAGCGCGGCGTCAGGGGCCAGGTCCGTGGGCGCGGCGAACGGCACAAGATCGAAGCGCTCGCGCGAGTCCAACAGCTCACTCAGCGCCTGCTCGCTGAGGTAGAGCTGGTCCGGCGGCAAGGCGCGATAGGGCGCGGCGCCCATGGCGCGCGCCGCTTCTGGCGGGCTGCGCCGGGCCGCGTAGTGCTCGCCGATAGTCTCGTGGCGGCTCTCGAGCGCAGCCTCGACCAGGTGGTCGAACCCGACCGACCAGTCGGGGCCAAGATATTCGGTGAGCGGGACCAGGCGCTCGTGGAACAGCGGCAGCCAGTGCTCCATGCCCGGGTAGGGACGGCCCGCGGAGACCGATTCGAACAGCGGATCGCCGGTCGCCGCGCCGAACTGCTTGAGATAGCCGACCCGGAACCGTTCGATCGACGGCTCGTCCAGCAGCACCTCGCTGACCGGGCGCAGCCGGATCGCGGCGACGTCGCCGAGCGAGCGCTGGCTGAGCGGGTCGAAGGCGCGGATACGCTCCAGCTCGTCGCCGAACAGGTCGAGCCGGAGCGGCCGCTCGCTGCCGCTCGGAAAAATATCGACGATGCCGCCGCGCACGGCGTACTCGCCCGGCTCGACCACGGTGCCGCTGCGCCGATAGCCGTTGCGCGCGAGACACGCCAGCAGCTGAGCGCGATCGATGCGCTGGCCCGCGCTGGCGGCGAACAGGCCGGAGCCCAGCGCTTCGGGCGGCGGTACCTTCTGGATGAGCGCGTTCACGGTGGTGATGATCAGGCGCGGCTGGTCGTCGCCGGCCTCGAGCAGGCGGGCGAGCGCATCCAGCCGGTGCGCCATGATGTCGGGATTCGGCGACACGCGGTCGTAGGGCAGACAGTCCCAGGCCGGCAGCACCACGACCGCGAGATCGGGAGCAAAGAAGCCGACCAGCTCGGCCATCTGGTTTGCCCGGCCGCCGTCGCGCGCCACGAACAGGGTCTGCGCCGGCGCCGCCTCAACCGCCCGTTCGGCCAGATACAGAGCATCGAGGCCCTCGACCGCGGACGCGACCAGGCGCCGGGCGGGGCCCGGGCGCGACAGCTCGGCGACGAGATTCAATGCGGGTTTGGCCACGATCTCTGGATTCTGGCGGAGGGGCAGGACGGCGGCATCAGGTCGGGCGGTCGACCATGCGGAACGCTTGCAGCAGGCGAAACACGTCGTGGTCGTGCCGCTCGGGCACCGGCTGCTGGCCGGAAATCCAGGCGAACAGATCCTGATCGCTCTCCTGCATCAGAGCTTCGTAGCGGTCGAGCTGCGCGGCGCTGAGCAACGCCAGGTGGCGATCGGCGAAGCCGCCGATCAGCAGATCGCCTTCCAGACGGCCGCGATAGCGGCTCTGATAGAGCAGGCGCCTGCGGCGGACGATAACCGATTCGGGCATGATGAGTTCGAGGTGTGGCGACAGGCCGATGGGCAACGATGTAGCCAACCCGCGCGGGTTTTCCAACAGCGCAGCGCCCGACGGCGCGGCTCACGATGCCGCAGTTGCGCTGGGCCCTCTGCTGGCGCCGGTGAGCACGTTGCGCGGTGTCGGTCCGACCCTCGGCGCCAGGCTCGCGCGGCTGCTCGGCGTGGACGGCGCGCGCTGCCTGGATCTGCTCTGGCATCTGCCGCACGCCGTGATCGAGCGCCGGCTGCAGCCCGGCCCCGCCACGCTGGGCGAGGGCGAGCGGGCGACCCTGCTGGTCAGCGTGCAGCGGCACCAGCCCGGCGCGGCAGCGGGCCGAGGCTGGCGCTTGCGCTCGGGCGGCGCGCGCTCGCCCTACAAGGTGCGCTGCGCCGCCGGCAGCGCGATCGTGCACCTCGTGTTCTTCCAGGCGCGCGAAGCCTACCTCCGCGGGGTCCTGCCCGAGGGCGAAGAGCGGGTGGTGAGCGGCGTGCTTGGTCGGTTCGGGCGCGAATGGCAGATCGTGCACCCGGAACTGATCGCGTTGCCCGACGAGTTCGCCCGCGCCGGCCCGCTCCAGCCGCTGTATCCACTGACCCAGGGCGTCGGCCAGCGCCGGCTCGGCCGGTGTATCGGCGAAGCGCGGGCCCGATTGCCGGAACTGCCGGAGTGGCAGGATCCGGCCTGGCTCGCGCGCCAGAAGTGGCCGAGCTTCGATGACGCGCTCCGCCGCCTGCACCAGCCGGATACTCCGGACGACATCCGCGCCGAGTCGCCCGCGCTCCGACGGCTCGCCTTCGACGAGCTGCTGGCCAGCCAGCTGGCGCTCGGGCTGATGCGCGCGCGCGAGCAGCGCGGGGCGGGCCGCAGCATCGATGGCGACCGCCGGCTGCGCCGCGCGGTCCTGCGCGCCCTGCCGTTTCGTCTCACCGATGCGCAGCGCCGGGCGATCGAGGAGATCGATGCCGATCTGGCGCGGCCCGAGCGCATGCTGCGCCTGCTCCAGGGCGACGTCGGCAGCGGCAAGACCCTGGTCGCGCTGCTCGCGATGCTGGCCGCGGTCGAGGCCGGGGCGCAGGCCGCGCTGATGGCACCGACCGAGGTCCTCGCCCGGCAGCATCACGAGACGCTCGCCAACCTGCTCGCCCCGGCGGGGCTCGTGCCGGCGCTGCTCACCGGCCGCGAGCGGGGCGCGGCGCGGGCGCACGTGCTCGCCGATCTGGCGCGCGGACGCTGCCCGATCGCGGTCGGAACGCACGCGCTGTTCCAGGAGGACGTCCGCTTCGCCGATCTGGCGCTCGCCGTGATCGACGAGCAGCACCGCTTCGGCGTGCACCAGCGGCTGGAGCTCGCTGCCAAGGGCGCCTGCACTGACCTCCTGGTGATGACCGCCACCCCGATTCCGCGCACCCTCGTGCTCGCGCTGTACGGCGACATGGCAACCTCCGAGCTGCGCGAGAAACCGCCGGGGCGCCCGCCGATCCGTACCCGGGCCATGCCGCTCGCGCGCCTCGACGAGATCACCGCCGCGGTGCAGGGCGCGCTCGCCCGCGGTGACCAGCTGTATTGGGTGTGCCCGGCGATCGCCGCCACAGACGACGACCGCGCCGCGGCCGAGGAGCGGCACGCGGCCTTGCGCGCCCGCTTCGGGAAGGCGGTCGGCCTGGTCCACGGCCGCATGCCGGCCGCCGCGCGGGATCGGGCGATGCGCGACTTTGCCCACGGCAAGGTCCGGCTGCTGGTGGCGACCACGGTGATCGAGGTCGGGGTCGACGTGCCCGCGGCCGGGGTGATGGTGATCGAGCACGCCGAGCGCTTCGGCCTCGCCCAGCTGCATCAGCTGCGCGGCCGGGTCGGCCGCGGCACGCGCGCATCGAGCTGTCTGCTCCTTTACGACGAGCCGCTCACCGCCGCGGGCCGCGCCCGGCTCGAAGTGCTGCGCACGACCGATGACGGCTTTCGCATAGCCGAGGAGGACCTGCGCCTGCGCGGCCCCGGCGAGGTGCTCGGCATCCGCCAGAGCGGCTTGCCCGCTCTGCGCCTGGCGGACCTGGCCTGCCACGCCGACCTGCTGGCGCCGGCGCGCGACGAGGCGCGGCGCATCCTAGGGCTCGACCCCGGTCTCCATCACGCGCGCGGGGGCGCCCTGCGCATCCTGCTCCGGCTGTTTGAGCGAGCGGGCGCGATCGAATACCTTGGCTCTGGCTAGCGCTTCCCTTGCCTCTTCCGGTTCCTCTGCCGGAGCGCCGACGATCCCGCCCGAGATGACCATCTTGATCCCGTCCTCGACCGACATCTCGAGGGGGATCAGGTCGCTCTTCGGCACGAACAAGAGAAAGCCCGAGGTCGGGTTGGGCGTGGTCGGCACGAATACATTGACCAGCTCATCGCCGGAGTACGCCTGAATCTCGCCGCGGGTCGGCCCGGTGACGAAGCCGATCGCACCGATGCCGCGGCGCGGGTATTCGACCAGGACCACCTCGCGAAACGAGCGGGACTTCTGGGCGAGCACGGTCTCGAAGATCTGCTTGAGCGTACCGTAGACGCCGCGCACGACCGGCATGCGCGAGAGCAGCCGCTCGCCCAGCCGGACCAACGTGCGCCCGGCCAGCCCGGCCGTGAGCATGCCGACCAGGGTGAGGAACGCCAGAATCAGCAACAGCCCGAGACCGGGCAGGCTGAATGGCAAATAATTCTCGGGATTGTAGCGCGCGGGCAACAGGCCGGCGACGTGCGTGTCAAGATAGGTCAAGAACTTCCATACCAGAAAGATCGTGATGCTGATCGGCGCCGTGACGATGACTCCGGTCAGAAAATAGGCGCGCAGGCGGCCGATCAGGCTCGCCGTCTCGTACGCCTCGAGCGCGCGAAAACCTGGCTCTTTCCGGTCGGTTTGCGGCCGGTCGGGTGCTTGCTGTCCTCGTCTCGGTGACATGTCCCCGGCCAAAGTGCTGCGATCGCCGCGCCGGCGCTGCGTCGAGACGTGCGATCCTGCGGATCAAGAATAGGGAGCGGTCTGGCGCGCGTCCAGCAAGCTACCACCGCCGGCGACTGGCTGGGCATCGCACGCTGCGAGCGGCTCGCGGTCGGGCAAGAGGGTCAAGGTGGCGAAGCTCATCCGTAATCGGCGCAGAACATGCTAAGGGACTGGCTTCCGAGGGTTTTGCCACATGCCTCGTCAGGAGCAAGTCTAGAGGATTTAGATCAAATTTTTTTGACCTTTTAGTAAAGGATATCAAAATAAATCTCGGTCAGAAAATAGCTCTTGACAAGTCGTCGCAGTTGTATCGATTTAAAGATACTTGTCGGTTCGGGATGTTGACGTCCGGCTCCCGTGAGAGCGCCTGCATCAAACCAGGAACAGGGGAGCCCTAGCGCGCATTCCGCGCCGGGCGCAACAGAGGTGTACCTCTGCCTGCGATGGGGGGCTACTGCTGATATCCTCGGGAGGATCGTTCGATGAGGATCGCCCAGACTCGGACTCGCGATCTACCTGGAGCTGTTCGGACAAGCGTGATCACCAATGCGATTCTGCTGGCCCGTCGCATCTCTGAGCTGCAACGCCGCCGTCAGTCGCTGATCGGCCAGCAGGAGCAGCTGCGGGCGCAACTGCCCGACTGGGCGGTCGAGCCGCTCCGGCTGGTCGGCATGACCGGCGAGGAGATCCGCGGGCTGGTCAATGACATGTCGACTGCGGAGGCCGAGTCCGGCCTGGAAGAGATCGAGCGGCAGCTGGACAGCGTTGACCAGGAGATCGACGAGCTGGAGAGCCTGCTGGTCGCGACCCGCGCGAACTCCCTCGAGGAGATCGAGGCCGTGGCGCGGCTGACGGTGACCCGCTTCCACGAGATCATCGTGACCGATCCGAGCGACGTGTTCTACGATCACGGCGAGGCCCGGTTGGTCGCCCTGATCGAGCGTGTCCAGGAGGATCTGAGCGAACTGGTTCAGCGGGTCCGCTCCGACGCCGGCTGAACGCCGACGCCAGCCGCGACTCCCGAGGTCGTGGCGGGGGATGCCCCGCGGAACGGCCCGACCCGAGCCCGGCTGCTCGCTTGCGCCATGCCGCGTGCGGCTCCTGCTCTATCGGCAGCGCTCTGCCATGCTGCCTCCGTTCTGATTCCCGCCGAATTCCCAGCGAGCCTCAGCAATGCGCAGGCGGCATGCGTCCGCGCTGAGCTACCGGCCCGGGAACCGCATTTCGGCCACTCGCCAAGCGGCAGTGCCGGCACACCTCAGCCCAAATGGACGGCAAGTCTCAAGCCGCGTGCTGACGTCAGCCGGCAGAGGTCCGAACCGCCGTCGATCGAGCGTGGACCAGCCCTGCTTGCAGTATCGGACGATCCGTCCGCACCGGGGGCCTACTGGGCGAACGGCGGCAACTTCCATTACTCGCTCTCTAGTGGATTTAGCTTGATACGAATTCGCTTTGTAAGAAATTTTACTTGGCACCGAGCTGGGGCTGGTTCGATGGCGGGACAGGTTGGTGCTGATCTGATGCCGAGCAATCGCCGGACACCCGTGCTCCTGGCGCTTGCTCTCTGGGCGGCAGTTGGCGTCCTCCCGTCGGCGGCTGCCGAGTTCCGATGCCGGAACGGCGATCTGGTCCGCCGTATCGAGGTGAGCGGAACCGAGACGGCGCAAAGGGCTCCCTGCGAGGTGCGTTACTGGCGCAATGCCGCGACCGCCGACCGCGGCAAGTCGCTGTGGCGCGCGGGCGACTTCGACTACTGCGCGGCGCGCGCCCGCGAGCTGATGACCCGTCTCAAGTCCGGCGGTTGGCGGTGCACGGGCAGCGAGCCGGCGGCGCAGGCAGGCGCAGCGGAAGCGGGTCCGGTCGCACAAGAGGAGCCCTCGCCAGCGGAGCTGCCCGTCCAGCCTACGCCCTCAACCGAGCCCGGAGCGCGGAACGTGCCGGCTGCAGCTGAGGCGACGTCGGCCGTCATTGCCCGGACTGCGCCAGCTGCCCCGGCAGCTTCATCCGCTCTCGCGCAGACACCGTCAGGCGCAGCGCCCGCGGTCCCGCCGCGCTCGCCTGCTGTTGCGCAGACGCCGCCATCCGTGGTGCCACCGACCCCGGCTGCGCCCGCGCCCACGGCGCCGTCGGCCATGGCAGCGGCACCGCGTCATCCTGATGTCGCCGAGACGGCGCCAGCCGCAGGGCCGGCACCGCCAGCCTCATCCGCTGGCGCGCAGACGGCGGCACCCCGGTCAGACCGCGTGCCCGCGACACCGGCCCATCCCAACGCTGCGCTTCTCGACCGTGTCGTCGAGCAGACGTTGCGCAGCGTCCAGGAGCTGTATGGCGGTCAGGCCGAGGCCGATATTGCGGCATTCGGCGATCTCGACCGTGATGGCCTGGAGGACGCCGCGGTCCTGGTGACGTACCAGGCGGAGCGCAAGGAGCACGTTCAGTACCTCGTCGCCTATCTGTTCAATGGCGAAACCTTCCGATCGGTGGCCACGAGGAACGTCGGCGGCCGCTTCCTCGACGCCATGCGCGCCGATCTCCGGGGCATCGTCGATGGCCGCATCCTGGTCGAGCTGGAGGCGCTCGACGGGGGCGCCCGACATCGCACCGCGTTCGCTTTGGAAGACGGGCAACTCGTCCAGGTCGCCGCCCCGGACGCGGCCGGCCTGGAGCGGACGAACCAGACCGAGCGGCCGGCGCGGGGCTGACCCAAGGTCCCGGCCCCCGCACGCCGGCATTGCCCTGGCGCGTATCGCGGCCGGGCAATGGCCGCGATCCGGCGCCACCCGGCCGGGGCTTGACGCAAGCCGAGGACACGACGGCCACACGTTCGCGCGACCCTTCAATCGGCCACGGCGTGCTTCGCCGCCGGAGCGGCGGCGGCGCGCACGGGGGGTGCGCTGCTGGTTTCGCCTGAGAGCTGCGCCGCCGGGCGACCACCAGACGCCCCCGCCGGGCGCCGGCTTCTTCGGCCGAGACGCGTGCGGGGTTCACGGCCGGCGAGCTGCGGGATATCCTGGACGGCGTGGTCGAAGTGGATGCGCAGCGATGACAAACCGGGGGCGCAAGGCTGCCGAGCAGGCATCGCCGCGATCCTCGTCGGCATGACCGAGATCTCGTGCATATGGGAAACACCAGTTGGTGCTCAGCGATGTTCCCGGACCGGCCGCCGCGAGTACTTGTCTCGCGGCGATGCTCGCGAGCGGGCTGCGCGCTGCCAGGCATGGGCGAACCGGTCGGGGCGCGCACGAGCGTATGCATGACGGTTGCTCAGGTCAGAGAATCGTGCACCGCCATTGTTCAGCGAACGCTTCGGTCTGAGACTCTACCAGAGCGCGCAACCGGTGTTATCTAGTCACGAGGACCTGTCATGGAGGCGATCATGGGGAGCCGCTGTCCTGGTCTGGTCGTAGGGACGCTCGGCCTGATCGCGGCCTCGATCCTGGCCGGCCCGGCTCAGAGCGAGGAATTCCAGTGCCGGCGCGGCGATCTGGTGCGGCGAATCGAGCTGCGATTGACCACTGACGCCGACCGGCTGCCCTGCCAGGTGGTCTACTGGAAGGACCAGGAAAGTCCGGGCGAGCCACGGGTGCCCTGGAAGGCCGACCACGATCTCGAGTTCTGCATCGGGAAGGCCCGCGAGATGGCCGCAGAGCTGCAGAGCGCGGGCTGGACCTGCGGTGATGCCGCGCTCCCGGCCCAGGATGCAGCGGAACTGGCCGCGATCGCGCCGTCAGAGGGAGCTCATCGCGCAGCGGCGGCGACCGAGCCGCCCGGGCGATCGCCTCGCGACTCGGCAGCGATCGAGCCATCCGAGGGATCGCCTCGCGACGCGGCAGCGACCGAGCCGCCCGAGCGATCGCCTCGCGAGTCGGCAGCGACCGAGCCGCCCGGGGGATCGCCTCGCGAATCGGCAGCGACCGAGCCGCCCGAGCGATCCGTCCCCGAACCGGCCGCGGGAGCGCCGGCGGCCCCGCCGCCCGATGACGCCGCGGATGGCACCGCCAGGTCGGATCAGACGACGCTGCACGCGGCGCTGGATCGGGACATCCGCAGGCTCGAGGAGCTGGGCGGCGCATCGTCGGGACGGTTCAAACCGGAGATGACGACGCTTGGCGACCTGAACGGCGACGGCGTGGCGGACGGCGCCGTGTTGCTCAGTCATCGCGACGACGACGGCGGCTCGAGCCACCATCTGCTCGCCTACCTGTTCGACGGCGACACCTTCCGGCCGGTCGCCCGCCTCAATCTCGAGTCGTACTATCAGAACGTCACGAGCGTGGGGCTCGGGGCGATCGCCGATGGCGGCGTCGAGCTGCTGTTGCACACGCGTCGACCGGGCGACCCGGCGTGCTGTCCTTCGGGGCGCCGCAACGCTACCTTCGAGCTCCGGGACGGCCAGTTCGTGCTCGTGGCGGAGTCCGATTCCGGAGCCTGATTGCGGCCATGCTCATGGCGGCGCGTGAAGGTCGCGGAACTGCGCGACCAAGCGCAGACCACATCTCCGGCGAGCGCACGAGGTCGTGCAACCCGGCCGCGCAAAGGGCGTCGCTCATCACGTTCCGGTCGCAGCCGAACACGTGCTCCGCCCACGGCCGCGCGATATCGGCATGGGGTGTGCAGGGCGTGCCCGAACGTCCTCGACCGGCGGCACATGCGCAGCTGGCTCGGGGCCCGTAGGGCGCCCAGGACAAGTCGCGGCGCGCGCCAGGATACACCAGCTCAGCGCGCCACCATGCGCACGATCTGCTGGTTCCAGTACGGCGTCCAGCAGACCAGCGCCTTCCCGGTCCCCCGGTAGAGGCGCATCACCGGCTCGCCGGACAACAGCGAGGGCACCAGCGCGCTGACGCGGCGCCGGAGGTAGTCGACCCCTTCGGTACGGGCGAGCACCACCTTGCCTTGCACGAGCAGACGGTCGTTGTTCAGGGTGACCTCCTCGACCGGACCGGGCGCGTTCAGCACCACGCGGCCGTAGCCGCTGACTCTGGTCTGATAGTCGAAGAACCCCTCCCCGCCCCAGAACGAGGTCCACACCCGCTCGCGGTGCAGACCGAGCTCCACGCCGCCTTCAGAGGCCCAATACGCTCCATTCTCGAGAATCCAGGACTGGCCCGCGACCTCGAACGGGTGGTAGCCGCCCATCGAGGACTCCAGGTTGATCACACCCGTCCCGGTGTAGCTCGGCCGGACCAGCGCTTCGTCCGAGATGATCGACTTGAGCGCGCTGAGCGGGGATGGCAGCCGCACGTTGACATTGATGTTGCCCTGCATGTGCGACAGCGCCCCGGCCTCGGCGCGCACCGTCTCGTCGCGCAGCCGGATCTGGACCCAGCGCATGCCCTCGAGCGCGCACACCTCAAATTCGGCCATCGCCCCCTCCCCGCCGCGCAACCTCGCAGCTGGTCGCGGCTACCACATCACGGCTCCTCGTCCCACACCATCTGCGAATCGTACACCAGCTGGTAGCTGGCCGGCGACACGCTGATCTCGCCGCGCATCGGATTGTCCATCGACGCGATCAGAAAGATCATCACGCCAAGGAAGAACGACCCGATCCCGCCGAGCAGCAAGTGCGTGAAGAAACGCATGTCGAGCATCCAGATCAGAACGATATTGGTCAAAGCGCCAATCGCGACCGTGTACCACATCACCCCGGGAATCGCAGTCCTTACGCCGGCCAGGCGATTCTGACGGGCGGTAACGAAAGCATTGAAGTCCTGCAAGGTCTGGCCGTGCAGTACTTGATCGCCGGGCGTCTGCGGCTGGAACTTGAGAATGTCGTACTGAATCATGTTCAACCGGTTCGAGCCGCCCTTGTAGATCACGCCCTGGCGGTGCGCCGGCCAGTCCTTGTAGATGACGTAGAGCGTGTAGTCGCGCAGCTGCGCCTGGACGTCGGACCGCACGGGCTCGGGATAGCGCGCGGCGTCCCGATAGAGGGACGCCAGCGTGGCGGCTTCGGTGAAGGCGCTGCGCCGCACCTCGTCGAAGTTCTGGTAGGCCGCAACCGCGAGGAGGCCCAAAAGGAGGCCGTAAAAGAGGCTGAAGCCGGCGGTCGTATACGACACCAGCTCGTTGATGCGAGGCTCCCGTCCAATGATCAGTCGCAAAAAGGGTTTGATGAAGATGACGCCGAACCAGGTCAGCCCGACGAAGATCAGCGAGCTGTACACAGCGAGCTCGACGGTCGAGATCCTGTAGATGAAGTCCGGCATGAGCGGTGCCCTCCCTCTCGGCCGCCCGCTGCAACAGCGCCAGCTCGGCCTGCCGCATCGTATTCAGCCGCGCTCGCCTGCCTCGAATCGGCGCGGTCCCATTCTTGGTTCAAGCGACTCCGACCGCACGATGGAAGCGACGGGGCCTGGACGGATGCATCGTTGCTGGTCGCTCCAGAATGACCTTCCCCGATGCGCGGACAAGCACTCGCGGTCTCTGGGATTTCGCTGAGCCGCGCCGTTTGGCCTCCCGCCACTTCGCAGCGTGCATCAGGCGCTGCCGGGCGTGGTCATCCACTAGCCGCCAGCGCGTGCACGACGCGAAATGTGCATTAATTTTTCTCCCGGCCCCCCTCGACGCGTTCGGTGCTTGGCAGGCATGTTACCAGTGGTCGCATCTAATCGCCAAGTCAGTCACGCGACTGTGACACTTGCGGGCGCCTCAAGCTGGTGTGTGAACCATGGCGGGCCGGTCGATGGCCAACCCTGGCTATCGTCGGCGGCTCGGGCTTTGCCGATCTTCAGTCAGACAGATCCGATGTGTCCGACAGCACGTAGCTTGATTTGTTCAGACATTTCATGAGAGGCACTTGATTTTCTTGATGCGTGAGTGACGATCAGCGGTCGTGT
Organism: Pseudomonadota bacterium; assembly: GCA_046732855.1. Taxonomy (GTDB): domain Bacteria; phylum Pseudomonadota; class Alphaproteobacteria; order Geminicoccales; family Geminicoccaceae; genus JBKPNX01. The sequence goes on along the minus strand of JBKPNX010000140.1, from coordinate 4,200 downwards.
CTCTGGCAGCTGCGCTACCCGTCTCCGCCGAGTGCGTCGGCGAAGGGCCTTGAGAATGCTACCAGCTAGAACAGTCGCTTCGAGGCGATTCGGGCGCCGTCGGCGAGTGCCCTGAGCTTCGCCCAGACCACGTCCTCGGCGACTCGGCCCATGCCGGCGGAAGTGTCGAAGCCGCAGTCGGTGCCGGCGAGCACGCGGCGCGGTTCGCCCACGGCCGCGGCCACGCGCTCGATCCGCTCGGCCACGACCTCGGGGTGCTCGACGAAGTTGGTCAGCGTGTCGATCACGCCGGCTACCAGGATCTGGCCGTCGTCCAGAGCGTCGCCGGCGAAGCAGCGGTACTCGTGCGCGTGGCGGGGATTGGCGAACGGGAAGACGAAGCCGCCGACATGCGCCTGCCGGATCACCGGCAGGATGTCCGCGAGCGGCACGTCCAGATCGTGCGGGCCCTCGTAGTTGCCCCAGCACACGTGCATGCGCACGCGCTCGCGCGCCACGTTGATCAGCGCCTGATTGATCGCCGCCACGACGCGCTCGACGAAGCCGAGGAACTCGCCAAGCGGCCGGTCCTGATAGGTGATGTGGCGCTCGAGCGCGAGGTCGGGGCAGTCCAGCTGCAAAAGGAAGCCGTGGCCGACGATCGCCTCGTACTCGACCCGAAGCGCGTCGGCGAGCGCCGCGAGGTAAGCCTCCTCGGTAGCGTAGTGCTCGTTCTTCACCGCTGCGGCGACGATGCCCGGCGAGGGCGCGGTCAGGAACGGCTCGACGAAACTGCCGTGCGCGGCATCGAGCGCCGCCTGGAAGTCATCGCATTCGACGTGGACGGCGGCCGGGTCGAGATAGCGCACCGCACCGATCGCCTGGGGCGGGTGCATGTTGCTGACCGCAGTCCGGGCGGCGAGCTGCTGTTGCATCATGCGCTCGAAGATCGGGTAGCGGGCGGCGTCGCCGCGCTGGCGGCGCTGCCAGGAACCGCCGAAGCCGCTCATCCGATGCCGCACATGAAGGAAGAAGCTCTCGCGCTGCTGCTCGCCGTTGTTGCCGACGTCAATCCCGGCGTCGAGCTGTTTGGCGACCACTTGGCGCAGGGCGTCGCGGCCGGCGGTCGCGAGCTCCGCCGGGTCGACCGCCTCGCCCTGCGCGCGGCGCACGTATAGCTGGACCAGCTCGGGCGGCCGCGGCAGGCTGCCGGCGTGGGTGGTCAGGATCCGTTCCTCGCTCCGCCGCATCGCTGCCTCCCGCTAGACTCACGGCAGCCTAAGGGAGATCCCTCTCGCCGAGTAGAGGCACTCGGGCGGCACGCGCGGCGACAGCCAACTGCCGATCGAGGGTCGCGAGCGGAAGATCGGCGCGGAGCGCGAGCTCTAGATAGGAGGCGTCGTAGACCGTCAGGCGGTGTGCCCGCGCCAGCGCGAGCACTGTGTCCCCGTCCGGGTCAACATCGAGCCGGATTGGCAGCCGCTCGAGATGAGCAAGGATGCTGACCGTCGCCGCCGCGTCGAGCCTGCCGCGACGCTCGTTCACGACCAGCGCGTTGCGAACCTCGAACCACCACAGGACCGGCGCCGTACCGCCAGCCGTGCCCAGCTGATCAAACGCCCGTCTAGCAGTCGGAGCAGATTCCTCGGCCAGATACCAGCTCATCGTCACGGAGGCGTCCAGGATGAAGGTCATCAGTATTTGTGACCCTCGTGTCGGGCCGAAAGAAGCTCCTCAAGTGGAATCTTGGGCAGCCGGCGACGCAGGGCCTCGAGGCTCGCCAGGGCTTCGGCCATGTCGAAGCCACGCTGCTGCTGCACCGGGCCGAGCTGCGCGACCGGCTTGCCATGCCGGGTGATCACCACGGTCTCGCCCCGCTCGGCCGCGCGCAGCAGGCGGGGCAGATGGGTCTTGGCCTCGTAGGCGGTGACCGTGGTCATCAGCCGTCTCCATTTGGTCTAAACTTTAGACTAGTATCGCCCGACATCATCGGCAAGCCTTGGGCGCTTTGACCATCGCCTTGGTTGCCAGGGCGACGATGGCTGTTGTTCAATGCACGTCACGGGAGTTGCAGGGGGGCGACATGAGCAGGATCGATCGCGTCGAGATTCACGGCTTCACCTACGAGGTGCCGAACCTCGGCCTGCCGGAGCACGGCGCCCAGGGCGTCGCCAACTGGGTTTATCAGAAGGGCGGCAAGGTCAAGGCGAGCCGGTATGCGGTGCGCATCCGGACCGACGACGGTCTCGCCGGCGAGTACGTCACCCATTGGGTCGGCACGCCGGCCGCGATGGCGCAGAGCATCATGCTCGCCCCGCACCTGCTCGGGCGCGACCCGGAGAGCCGCGAGCAGATCTACGACGACCTGAAGCGCGAGCTGCGCGCCTACGACCACATGGGCCACGGCCCGCTCGACATCGCGCTGTGGGACCTCGCCGGCAAGAAGTACGGCGCGCCGGTCGCGCGGCTGCTCGGCGGCTTCCGGACGCGCCTGCCGACGTACGCCAGCACCTACCACGGCCAGGACCAGCGAGGCGGCCTCGACAGCCCGGAGGCGTTCGCCAACTTCGCCGAACACTGCAAGGCGCTCGGCTACGCCGGGTTCAAGATCCACGGCTGGCACGACGGCGATCGCCGGCGCGAGAGCAAGAACCTGCTCGGCGTGCGCGCGCGCGTCGGCGACGACTGGGCGCTGATGATCGATCCGGCGTGCGAGCTGCGCACCTTCATGGACGCGCTCTACGTCGGGCGCGCGTGCGACGAGGCGGGCTACTTCTGGTACGAGGATCCCTATCGCGACGCCGCGGTCTCGGCATTTGGTCACAAGAGACTGCGCGAGAAGCTGAAGACGCCGCTTCTGGTCACCGAGCACGTGCGCGGCCTCGAGCAGAAGGGCAGCTTCGTGGTCATGGGCGGCTGCGACATGATCCACGCCGACCCCGAGTACGACCTGGGCATCACCGGGGCGATCAAGATCGCGCACCTGTGCGAGGCGCTCGGCCTGGATGTCCAGATGCACGCCTCGGGCCCGGCGCACCGCCATTGCGTCGCGGCGCTGCGCAACACCCACTTCTACGAGCTCGCCCTGGTCGGCCCGGACATGCCGAACGCCATGCCGCCGGTCTACACCTGCGGCTACAGCGATCTGCTCGAGGATGCCGGCGACGACGGCTGCTTCCCGGTGCCCGACGGCCCCGGCCTGGGCGTCAGCTACGACTGGGGCTTGATCGAGAAAAACCGCACCGCGCATCACGTGTTCGCGTGAGCCGATGTGTCTCACCGACGGGCACTGTCGCTAGGAACCGGCCATGGCTGTGTTCGATCCGCTTGCGGCGAGTCGCCGCGAGCGAACGCTGCCTGCTATTCAGGATGGCGACCTGCTATCGCGTACGATTTGGCTACGGGCTACGGCCCCTGGCCCGCAAAACTCGCGTGCGGCGCATCAGCTCTCGAACGGGAGGGATTGGATAAATCGAGCAAAACGCTCGGCTTCCTTTATCGTTAAATCCTCAGGAAGACTCACCATTACATTCATATCTGGACAAAGTGGAAAGTGGTATTCTTTCGTCCCACCGAAATTTCTATCTCTTGCCTCGCCATGCGTTTTAATTTGCATTTCGGCGGCACTCTCATCCTCAAACTCATAATCTATTTCTTCAAGCTGAGAAGTATCACCTTTCGCGGCCTTGCCCAAGCTACGAAGGCTATAGAACCATCTTATCCGCGATTTTGAGCCACGGCGCCCATAAAAGAACCTGCCGCAACCCGCCTCTTGGAGCTGTCTGCAAATTCTTATCGCTTGCGGCTTAGCGATCTGTAGCTGATCAACAAGTCGATCGACACTTGTCTCCTTAGCATCTCTGCTGCGGCTGGAAGCCCAATCCAGAACGAGAGCAATCGGAGCATCACTCCTATACAGCGCCCGGATGTTCGTCACTATCTCATAAGCGACCACCTCAACCTCCTTTAAAGGTGGGGGACCCACGGCCCCGCGACCAAGCTAGACCGTTTAACGTAGCTAAAGCGCGATCCTGTTTGCAACAAAAAAAGATCTAGACAAGTTTAAGAAAACTATGGCTCGGAAATCGTGGCCGCATGGTAGGGCTCGTTAGGGTCGCGCCAGGCGTGCCAATAGCAATTTGGAGGTGCTTTCACCCGATGCGACTAGCCCAAACCTCTTCAAGCGCTAGGCCGATCCCGAGCTCACGTCTGAAGCCAAAA